>CAUUZE010000049.1:0-13324 GCA_963549665.1 Campylobacter concisus
GTTATTAGTGTTTATTTCTATTTAAGTATAAAATATTAGTTTTTATTTTTTAATTCTGCTATGCTATATTTATTTCATTGCTTGTTAAAAGTGCCGAACCTTAGCTATTTGATATTAGCATGACCTCTAAGCTGATCTGCAACATTGCAGTCAAAAAGTCATTTTTGAGATGATGTGTTGATAATTTCTGTATTTATTGTTCTTGTTAAAGTTTTGTTACACACAAACGAACACGATGCTAAATTTATTAAATTTAACACCGCCTCATGTAAAAGTATATACTTATATTAAGCTAAACTAAAAGTATTAAGTTATATTATTTTTTTAAGATTTATCAAATTTCTTTAAAGGAGAGCGTATGAAACTAGCTTTTTAAAAAGCTGTTTTTGTAGTAGCTGGCGTTGCCTTATTCGCAGGCTCATTCTTAAACACAGAGGATAAATTTAGCCCTGTTATTGTCATACATGGTGGCACTAGCGGACTTGAGCTCACTAAAGATGAGTTTAAAGTGCGCGAAGAGCCTATGAAAAAGGCGCTTTTAGCCGGCCAGGCTGTGCTTGAAAAGGGTGGTAGCGCGATGGATGCAGTGACGGCAGCCATTATGGCGTTAGAAGACGATCCAAATTTCAATGCTGGCAAGGGCGCAGTATTTACAGCGATGGCTTTAATGAGCTAGATGCTTCTATTATGGACGGTTCTACTAAAAAAGCAGGCGCAGTCGCGATGGCAAGACATATCAAAAATCCGATTCTTGGTGCAAGAGTCGTAATGGACAAGACTTGGCACACTCTTGTTGCTGGCGAGGGAGCTGACAAACTAGCCAAAGAAAACGGCCTAGAAATGGTTGATCAAAAGTATTTTTTCACGCAGTTTAGATATGACGCACTCCAAAGGGCTAAAGAGAAACAAAAGCTCATGCTTGATAGTGAAAAGACAAAGAAAACTTTGTTAAATTTATATGAGCGTCCATATCTTGGCACTGTTGGAGCGATAGCGCTTGATAAAAATGGCAACCTAGCTGCAGCAACCAGTACTGGCGGCATGACAAATAAAATGACTGGCCGTATAGGCGATAGTCCGATAATTGGCTCTGGAACCTATGCAGATAATGACTCAGGGTGATATCTACATGCGTGTAAATGCTGCTCATGAGGTCTCAGCTCTTTATAAATACAAAACTTCAGATGTGCAAAAAGCAGCCGAAGAGGCAGTAGCTCAGGTTAAAGCACTAGGCGGTAGTGGTGGTATCATCTCTATCGATAAGTCTGGCAAGACCGGCTTTGCTTGGACTAAAGATAAGCTTGGTATGTATCATGGTGAGGCAAGACTGGGAGCTAAACCAGTTGTTTACTGGCCACTTGGCGAGAAATGATTAGATAGCTAGGCCAGATCCTCATCTGGCCTAGTTTTTAAAGGGAGAAAGTTTATTAAAATATATAAATTGCTCCAAGAACGATAAATGCTCTTAGGCAAAAACCGCCGATTAAATTTATATTAAGTGTTGTCTTATCTAGCCAACTTTTATAAAATTCTCTTGATTTTTAAAGAATGGTTTTAGTGCTTCATAAGCTGCTTGGATCTTTTTAAATTTAGCGTTATACTCGTTTTTGATGCTTTCGCTCTTGTTTGAGTGTCTATCTGGGTGGTAAATTTTAGCAAGGGCTAGGTAGCTATCCCTTACGGTTTCGAAGCTGTCGCTATTTGAACAGCCCAAAATTTCAAAATTTTCTTCTAACAAATTTGCCAAAGCGCTGAAGCGACTTTTAAATTTGGCCGAGTTTTGAACCTTGTAATTTCTTTTGAACTCTTTAAATTTGACTTCATTGTAGTTAAAATTTACTATAAATTTTAGATGTTCGCGTCTTGAAATGATCTCTTCTATCAAGTCAAAATCGCTATCTTTTTTTATTTTTAGGCTAAATTTGTGATTTTTCTCGTCAAATTTAGGTTCATTGTCTTTGAAATTTTGCAAAATGTAGCTAGCAAAAGCTCTTGGAGTGTTATTTAGCGTAAAGATCATCTCGTCGTTAAAAAAATCGATGTCGATATTGTAGATGTTTGTTAGAGCGTTTCTTTGCACTAAAGATAGTTTTATGGTTTTGTATTTTGCAAAGGTCACGTCAAGCTCGTTGCCCTGTTTTTCGTAAAGTTTTTTTATAAATTTTAAGAAGCATTTTCGTTGTGGGATCTCACTCTCTTCATAAAAAGAGATGATTTTGTCTTTGTTTGCTAGGGTTTTTGTGAAATTTTTACTTATCAGTGCGCGAAGCTCGCAAAAAAGAGCGTCGCTATCGGTTAAAATGCTTAAAGATTCTAAAGTTTGGGTTATATTCATGGGTTTCTCCATTCAAAATATCCCCATTTAAAGCAACTAGTGTTCCAAAGTTAAATTTTCCTGATATTGCTATCTTTTGTATATGCCAAAAACTCATCTCTTAGCTTTTGCTCTTTGTGTAAGATCGCCTCCTCTTTTGTATGAGAAATGGCCTCTTTTTGAGGCTTTTTCACCACGCCTTGCTCTTTTGTAAGCTCTTTTTTGATCTCTTTTAGACTATCGAAAAAATCGTTCATTTTTGCTCCTTTTGCTTAAAGGATTCTACTAAAAAGGTTATAAATTTAAAATGAATACAATCTCTTTTTAAGGAAAGTTTGGTTAATATCACAAATTAATTTTTCATGTGCGCTCGTAGCTCAGCTGGATAGAGCATTTGATTGCGGTTCAAAAGGTCAGAGATTCGAATTCTCTCGGGCGCACCATCCTTTTCTCCCCAAATTTTATTTTCAGACTACTTTTGAGACTAGTTAAATTTATAAAAAACTCTATTTAGATATAGCCCTTCAGCAGGTGCTGGTATGCGAGTTAGAGCAGGACGTCCGTTTAGCGAAGATTTGATGAGATCGCTGCCATCTTTTTGTTTTAGCGCCTTTAGTAAATTTGCAACCATGAGGCGCACCTGTCCGCGCAAAAAGCCATTTGCCTTAAAAACGATGATAGTTTGCTCTTTGTATGTGTAGCAAAATGCTTTATAAATTTCTCTCACTGGGCTTTTTGTATCGCTTCCAGTTTTCATATATGCGCTAAAATCATGCTCGCCGATAAAATTACGCAAAATTTCATTTGCTTTTTTGATATCAAATTTAGGCAAAAACACCTTGTAGTTTGAACTAAAAACATTAAATTTGCCGTGATCTATCACATATCTATATGACCTTGCGACTGCGTCAAATCTAGCCTGAAAGCTATCATCCACCAAATTTATGCGTTTTATGTGAATGCTTGGGTGTGCGTGGCGATTTATAAGATCTTGCAAGCGATTTAAATCTTTAAAGTGATCGCCGCAAACGACGCTTGAGCTTTGGTTGTTTGCGTGCACGCTTTTATCGGTGCGCGAGCTAGAGATCACTCTTTCAAAAATGCCAACATGAGCTAGGGCGCGCTCTAACTCATCTTCTACGCCGTTTTCATGCGGCTGTGTCTGTGAGCCTTGAAATTTCGAGCCATCGTAGCTGTAGATTAGCTGAATTTTCATTAGTATCTTCGTGTGATCTTAGCTTTATAAAGCAAGACACCAGCTAGTAAAAATACGAAAAATATGAGCGGTATCGCAAGCGCTGGCTTTGACGAAAAGAGCATTATGAGCGTAAAATAGCCAAACAAAACGCCAAAAGTGCCAACATAGACCATGCCCTTTTCGTATCTATATGTGACGATGCCAAGGCTAATCGCAAAGAGCGTGCTTGCAAGCGGGAAGAGGGCCACTAGGACGTAAGTGCTAAGGTCTTTTCTGCGCTTATCGCTACTAGCTGCATCCAACCAGTACTCTTTGATGCTGCCAACGTCACTTATCTCTTCGCTTTGGGCGGTTCTTATCTTCATTGATTTGAAGTTGCTTTGGTGATAAATTTCATCTCTGATGTCATACATTTTGCCCTCGTTTAAGGATAGCTCTACACTTTGACCCACGTTTATGATCTTTGCGTTTTTGGCGGTTATTAGGCGCTGTGAGTCTTTGACAAAGGGGTTAAACATCACGATATCTTTGTAGGTTGTGCCATTTTTGTCTTCGCTTTCGCTGCCCACATAGACCATCCAGTCGGAGAATTTTTGTCCAAACTGGGTTGGCTTTAAATTTAGCTTAGCAACCGTCTTTTTATAGTCGATGAAATTTGCATTTAGCTGGGCGGCTATTGGTATCATGACGATGGCAACTACCAGCAAGGCAGCACTTAAAAGGGCTGAAAAAGCTAAGAAAAATCTTGCGATCTTATTTGGCGAGCCACCAAGCGTAAAGATAACGATACTTTCATTCTCTTTTGATAGCCTAAAGAGCGTCATCGCAAGTGAGACGAAAAACGCGATAGGTACGACAAAGAGCAGCACGCGTGGGAGCATAAATGAGTAGAGTTTAAATAGCTCGCCAAAGCTGATCTCGATATATGAGGTGATACGTGCGATCTGGATGAAAAAGACGATCGACATGATCAAAAAAAGCGTACTAAATAGCGATGCGAACGTGCCTAAAAAGTTAAACAAAAGATATTTATTTACTCTACTCATAAATGAACCTTAAAATTTCTAAAATTTGCCCATCAAAAGCGTAGGTGACAAGTAGCCCCAGGCTTAGAAACGGCACAAAGGCTAGCTCGTAGCCCTTTTTGCGAACGATCGCATAGACTGGAAGCGTAAGAAGTGCGGCCAGATAGATCGCCACAAGGGCAAATTTAGCTGGTAAAATGGCTCCGGTGATCGCTGCGATAAAGATATCAGCACTACCCATGGCTTCTTTTTTCATCGCATAGCTCACGACAAATCTAAGCGCCCAAAATATAAATCCAAAAAGGGTTAAATTTAAAATTTGAGCGAAATTTCCTTTAAAGATAAAAAGTAGCAAGGCGTAGGCAAATGCAAAAAACAGCGCTGCAAAAAGAAGCGCATCTGGCACAGCTTTATACCTTATGTCTATGACGCTAAGGGCTAGTAGCATGATAAAGCAAAGCCCTAAAAATAGCGTATAAAGCAAGGTTTCTACGCTTAAAGCTTCGCCGCACTCTTTAAAAAAGCAGATCAGGAAAAGCAATCCAGAGGCTAGCTCAACCAGCGGATAGACAAGGCTTATCTTTTGCTTGCAAAAGGCGCATTTGCCGCCTAAAAATAGCCATGAAAAAAGCGGAATATTGTGATAAAAATTTAGCTTGTGAGAGCATTTTGGACAGTGTGAGGCTGGGAAATTTATGCTTTCATTTCGTGGCAAGCGGTAGATTAGCACATTTGAAAATGACCCCACGCAGATGCCAAAAACAAAAGCAAAAACGGCAAAAAAGATGACCAAAATATCCATTATCTCACTAAACCCCGCCAAATCTTCGCTCTATATCTTTAAATTTAGCCACGATGCTTGCAAGCTCATCCTTGCCAAAGTCTGGCCAAAGTGTCGGCGTAAAAAATAGCTCCGCGTAGCTTGCCTGCCAGAGCATGAAATTTGAAAGCCTGCTCTCGCCACCAGTTCTAATGAGAAGATCCACAGGCTCACTCTCATCAAGTGCCGCATTTAGGCTCGCTTCATTTATCTCGCAGCCTTTTAAATTTAGTTTTCGCACAGCTCTTATGATCTCATCTTTTGAGCCGTAGTTGATCGCTAAATTTAAAAGTAAATTTGTATTTTCCCTTGTTGCATCTTTGGTGATCTCTATCTCATTTTTTAGCTCGTCACTAAATGGCGAGATGTCGCCAATCGTGTTAAATTTGATCCCATTTTTTATAAAATCATTACGCTTTAAAAGAAGAAATTTCTTAAGCAAATTCATCAAAAAATCAACCTCTTTTTGCGGTCTTTTCCAGTTTTCGGTGCTAAATGCGTAAAGGCTTAAAATTTTCACCCCATTATCGATACAAAATTCGCACATATCGCTCACCACATTTGCTCCGGCCTCGTGCCCATTTGTTCGCAAAAATCCACGCTTTTTCGCCCAGCGTCCGTTGCCGTCCATGATGATAGCAAGGTGGTTAAGTTTGTTCAATGTCTAGCCTTTAAAGTCAATTATCTGCTCTTTTTTGCTCCAAAGAGCGCTTACGTTTTGCACAACAACTGCGGCGCTGAATTCGCTTTTTAGCAAGCTTGCGACGTTGCTAAATGGAGTTGCGATCTCACACAAAATTTCATCTTTAAATTTAAAAATAAGCGGTGCAAAATTTGAAAAAACAAGAAAAACTCTCATCTCATTTACCTCTTTTTTAAGCTGGAAAATGCCGTTTGTGCCGCTATATGCAAAGGGTATATGCACGACGTTTTCTTGTAGAGCAAAGAGCATTTTTGCTAGCACTCTCATCTCATCTTTTGTTTTAACTTCGCTTAAGTTTTTAAATAAATAGTTGTAAAGCCACGATAAATTCTCATTTTTTACCAAATTTTCTATCAAATTTAGCCCATCAGCCAAAACGTCCTCATCTAAAATTTTTGGTTTTTCGTATAAATTTTTTATGACGATGTTTTCGCCCTGACTATGCACCTCGCCCCAGTATCTAGAGCCCACGTTTAGCTCTTTTACGCTTTTTGTGTTTAAATTTCTATTTGCGAAATTTAAAATATATCTGTTAAAGCCGACCTTTTGGCTAACTAAAATGCTAAGTGGCAAGGACGAATTTATCGCTACTAGCGGAGCTTGGCTGTTTTTTGCTATCTTTTGGACACGTGAGATCTGCTCTATCATAAATTTGCTGCTAGCTCCACGATATGCCCTGCGATCTCGTCTTTTGAGGCAAGCGGCAGTAAAATCTCACTATTTTTTGTGATGAAATTTACCTCGTTTTGCTCGCTTGCAAAGCCATTTTTCTCGCCTAAAATATTTAGGCAAACTGCATCAAGCCCTTTTTTCTCTAGCATCGATCTAGCGCTTTTTAGAGCACTTTCGTTTGAGATTTCAAGCTTAAAGCCGATCTTTTTACATTTAAATTCTTTTAAACTTTGCAAAATATCAACATTTCTCTTTAGGCTTAAATTTAAGCTCTCTCCAACGTCCTCTTTTTTTATCTTGCCATCTATCTTTGTCGGTACAAAATCACTCACCGCAGCGCACATTACAAGTAAATTTGCCCCCTCGCACTCGCTCTTGCAAAGCTCTAAAAGCTCGCTACTTGAGCTAAATTTAAGGCTATCAAATGGCTCATTTGCGGTTTCAAAGCTAGCAAGTAGTTTTACCTCCGCACCTGCGTAGTAAAAGGCTCTAGCCAAAGCTCTTGCCATCTTGCCGCTTGAGAAATTTGTAATGGCTCTAACATCATCTATCTTTTCAGTTGTCGCGCCGCCTGTGATCACCACTTTTTTGCCAGCAAAAAGTGGCTTGCTAAGCCTTTTAATGGCAGCTTCTACTATCACTTCAGGACTTGCTAAAGCACCCTTGCCAACGTCGCCGCAAGCTAGAGTTTTAAGCACTGGCTCAACTACTAAAGCGCCGTTTTTCTTTAAAATTTCAAGTGAATTTTGCGTCGCAAAATGCTCGATCATATTGTTATTTGCAGCAGGGGCAACGACCAAAGGCACGTGTGAGGCGGCGATTAGCGTTTGCATGAAGACATTATCGCAGATGCCAGCTGTTAGCTTATTTATCGTATTTACCGAGGCGGGTGCGATGAGGACTAGATCCATTTTGGAGTAGGCTATGTGATTTACGCCATCTTGCCAGTTTTGCGTTTGTGAGCTTAAAATTTTATGCTCACTTAGCGCCTCAAAGCCGCTTACACTGCAAAATTCAAGCGCTCCGTCACTTAAAGCCACATAAACATCAGCACCTTTCTTTTTAAGCAGCGATAAAATTTCGAATGCCTTATAAAAGGCGATACTGCCGCAAACGGCAAGTAAAATTTTCTTATTTTTTAACATCGTCTTTGCCAAAGAATTTCTCAAAAAAGCCGCTTTTGTTCTCTTGGCGACCTCTGCTGATAGCTAGAGCGCCACTCTCAACGTCTTTTGTGATGGTGCTACCAGCTGCGATGATGACGTTGTCAGCGATATTTACAGGGGCGACTAGCTGTGTATCTGAGCCAACAAAGACGTTTTTGCCGATCTTTGTTTTATATTTTGCCTTACCGTCGTAGTTGCATGTGATCGTGCCACAACCGATGTTTGTGCCACTTTCTATCTCGCAGTCGCCAAGATAGCTTAAGTGTCCAGCTTTTACGCCGCTAAGAACGCCTTTTTTAACCTCGACGAAATTTCCTATGTGCGTATCAGAAATTTCAGAATTTGGCCTGATGTGAGCTAGTGGGCCGATGTCTGAGTTTTTGATGATGCTACTTTCGATAACCGATGAGCTTTTGATGATGCTCTCCGTGATGACGCACTCGCCAAGGATGCTTACATTTTCTTCAAGCACGCACTCGCCTTCAAATTTGGCCCTGCTATCTATGAAAATGCTCTCAGGCATGCGCATCAAAACACCAGCTTTCATCAAATTTTGTTTGATCTCATCTTGCATTATTTTTTCAGCGATGCTAAGCTGAAATTTATCATTTATGCCCATGAAATTTTGCTCATTAACATTTACTGCAACGCACTTTAAGCCCTTTTCGTTTGCTATTTTTATGGCGTCAGTTAGGTAGTACTCTTTTTGTGCGTTTTGGTTGTTTATAAGCGGTAAAATTTGCTCTAACGCCTCGCGCTTAAAGCAGTAGCAGCCAGCATTTACGCTTTTTATCGCAAGTTGCGCTTCGCTCGCATCTTTTTGCTCGACGATGGCCTCAACTTTGCCGTTTTTTATGATAACTCTGCCGTAGCCAAAAGGATTTGCTGCTTCAAATGAGCTCATAACCACGTCTGCTTCAGCATTTGCTAGACGCATAAGATCAGTTGATCTAACAAGTGGCATATCGCCGCAAGTGACAAGCACCTTTTCACCGCTTAAATTTACGCCTTTTATTGCGCCAGCAGTGCCTGGGAAATTTGCTAGATCTTGCTCGAAAATTTTAGTTTGAGGGAAAATTTCTTTTATCTTTTTGCTAATTAACTCTTTTTCGTAGTGAAGCACGACGCTAACGTCATTTGTGATCGCATAAGCTTGCTTTAAGATGTGAATGATCATTGGCTCGCCGCATAGCTCAAATAGCACCTTTGGGCGTTTTGATTTCATCCTGGTACCAAGACCAGCAGCTAGGATTATGATTGAGGTATTGTTGTTCATTTTTAAGCCTTTTAACGTTAAAAATTTCGCAGATTGTAGCAAAAAATGGCAAACATTTTTTTTAATTTAACGATTGTTTCAACAAAAAGCTAATAAAATAGCAATTCTTAAGAATTTATAAATAAAGCGAGTTTAAATGGATTTAGGAACCGTCGTCGGCTGGGTTTTGACCCTGGTGCTTTTGTTTGGATCAATGGCGATAGGCGTTGGTATAGGACCATACATCGATATCCCTTCTGTGATGATCGTTTTTGGTGGTACTATCGGCGTTATGATGGTTGGCTTCAAGATGGAGACGCTTAAAGGTGTTGGTAAATTTTATGGTGTCGCTGTTAAGCCATCAGTCGTTGTAAATTTACCTGAGACTATAAAAAAAGTAGTTGATTACTCAACCAAAGCTAGGCGAGATGGCATTTTGGCACTTGAGAGCGAAGTAAATAACGAGACAAATCAATTTTTAAAAAAAGGTCTTTCAATGGCGGTCGATGGCAATGAGCCAGATGCGATCAGAGCGCTTTTGGAGATCGATATAGATCAAACTAGCACAAGACATGCAAATAACATCAAAATTTTCGAGCAAGTAGGCGGTTTTGCAGGTGCGATGGGTATGATCGGAACGCTCATTGGCCTTGTTGCGATGCTTCTAAATATGTCAGATCCTAGTGCGATCGGTCCATCTATGGCGGTTGCTTTGCTTACGACACTTTATGGTGCGATGATAGGTAACATCATCGGCTCGCCTGTTGCAAATATCCTCTCGATCCGCGATGCTGATGAGGCGCTTGAGAAGCAAGTTATTTTAGAGGGTATCATGGCGATACAAGCAGGGGATAACCCAAGAACGCTTGAGGCTAAGCTTTTAGCATTTTTACCTCCAAAAGATAGAAAAAGTCAGTTTGAATAATGGGTAAGTTAATAAAACCAGAAGAGTGCCCAAAGTGTATGCCTGAGTGGCTGGCTGCCTTTGGCGACCTTATGTCGCTTCTACTTTGCTTCTTCGTTTTGCTCCTTTCTATGGCGACGATGGATGCTAAAAAGATGGAGGCTGCTGTTGGCTCACTAGCTGGTGCGCTAAGCGTGCTTGAGGGTGGCGCAAGACCAGATAGTCAGGTAGAAAAAGAGACAGATCCTGAAAGCAGACGCACTCCAAAGCCAAAAGCTCAAAAAGGCGCTCAAAATGAGGTCACTTCGACTGTTAAAAAGATAAATGAGCTACTAACGGCTAGCGGGGCACCTGAGATCACGATGGAGGAGAGCGAGGATGGCTTTATCGTGAGACTTCCAGCTGCGATGCTCTTTGACAAAGATAGTGCTGAAATTTCTGGCGAGGATGCGAAGCTCTTTTTAAAGCGAATAGGCATGATCATAGCCAAAATGCCAAATGAGGTAAAAACAGATATCATCGGATACACTGATAATACAAATCCAAGCAAAGACTCTATATACAAAAACAACTGGCAGCTCTCTACCGCAAGGGCGCTTAGCGTGCTTGAAGAGCTAGTTAGCGATGGCGTGCCACAAGAGAGGCTTATCACTTCTGGCAGAGCCTCTTTTGATCCGATCGCTAGCAACAGCACAGACGAGGGCAGAGCCAAAAACAATAGAGTGGAAATTCACTTCGTCTCACTCGAGCCAAAAAATAAAGAGGCTACTAAGAAAAGTATCCTTGATACGAGGAATTAGTCGTGAAAGCACTGCTTAGTTTAGCGGTTTTGTTTTGTGTAGTTTTTGGCGCTGATCCTGCGCTACCAACGATAAATTTAAGCCTAAATTCACCGCAAAATGCCGAGCAGCTTGTAAATTCACTAAATGTTTTACTGATCCTCACCGCACTTGCACTTGCTCCTTCTCTCATCTTTATGATGACGAGCTTTTTGCGCCTTGTCATTGTATTTTCATTTTTGCGTCAAGCGATGGGCACGCAACAAGTGCCACCTTCAACGGTGCTTATCTCGCTTGCGATGGTGCTTACATTTTTCATCATGGAGCCAGTTGGTCAAAGAAGCTACGATGAGGGCATAAAGCCTTATATAGCTGAGCAGATAGGCTATGAGGAGATGCTTGATAAGAGCTTAAAGCCCTTTAAAGAATTTATGGTTAAAAACACTAGAGAAAAGGATCTTGCATTATTTTTTAGGATAAGAAATTTGCAAAATCCAGCAAATATCGAGGATATCCCGCTAAGCATCGCGATGTCAGCCTTTATGATAAGCGAGCTAAAGACATCTTTTGAGATAGCATTTTTGCTCTATCTGCCATTTTTAGTTATCGACATGGTCGTAAGCTCCGTTTTGATGGCGATGGGTATGATGATGCTGCCTCCTGTCATGATCTCGCTGCCATTTAAGCTACTCATCTTCGTGCTAGTTGATGGCTGGAATTTACTAATAGGAAACCTCGTAAAAAGCTTTCACTGATGAAAAAAATTTTATTAGCACTTTTGCCTTTGGCGCTATTTGGATCAAATTTGAGCGAGATAGCAAACAAGGCCACTCAAAACGAAATTTCAAAGATCAAAGAGCTTGAGCTAAAAAGAGCAAATTTAAGTGATGAAGCAACATCAAGCGCCTACTTGCCAAGCCTTAGCCTAGAGGGCTCATACGGCAAAAATGCAAGCACCTTTCCAAGTATCGTCGCCAAAGAGTCAGCTGGCGTGCTGGCAAGGATTGATTTTTTACTATATGATGGTGGAGCTAGAGAGGCTAGGATAAAGACTGCTGGGCTCTTGCAAAACAAGGCTGCCATCGCAAGCAGTGAGGCCAAAAACTACCTTGCATTTAAGGCTGTAAATTTATACTTTAACGCCTGCGCACTTGAAAATATAATAGCCGCTAAAAACGCTCAGGCAAATTTTTTAAAAGGCGTTTTAGAGAAGCTTGAAAAGGCCAATAAAGCAGGCCTTGCCGCAAAAGACGAGCTAGAAAACGTGCGGGCAAAATATCACTTGGCAAATAGCGTGGAGCTTGAATACAAAAACAAAATGGAGCAAATTTTAAATGAGATAAATTTGCTAACAGGCGAGCAAATCGCGCCACTTAGCGGGGCAAAAATGGCTGAAATTAGCTCAAATTTAGCTTCAAAAAACGCCGAGCTTGATAGGCTAAATCAAGATATTTTTATAAGTGAAGCGATGCTTAAAGAGGCTAGGTCCGGCTTTTTGCCTCAAATCATGCTTTATGACACCTATGGATTTTACAAAAATAACTACGACATCGACCTTGGCAAGTATAGTGCTTATCGCCCATATCTTGATGAGTACCTAAAAGAGGATACGCACGGCAATAAATTTGGCGTTAGCTTTAGGTGGAAAATTTTTGACTTTTTCGCCACCAGTAAAAAGAGCCAGAGCCAAAAGATCGCGCTTGATGAAGCGAGGCTAAATTTAGAGTACAAAAAGCGTGAAAACGAGACAAAACTTAAAAATTTACAAAACGAGATATCAACTCTTAGCTCAAAGATCGCCTCTCTAAATGAGTATGTAAAAGCAAGCGATCTTGCGCTTAGAGCGAGCTATGAAAAATATAACTCTGGGCTTTTAGGGTATAGTGACTTGCTTGAAGCACTCTCACAAAAATTTGACGCTATTAGCCTTTTTGAAGGGGCGAAAGACGAGCTAGAGATAAAAAAGGCAGAGTATTTTTTTGAGAGTGGGGAGAGCATTTTAGAGAGGATTAGGGATTGAAAAAGCTGATAATTTTAATGATATTTTGCATTTTTTCATTTGCAGCAGAAGAAATTTTTGCTGATTTTGAAGTCTATGCCAAGCAAAGCTCAAAGCTTGCATTTGAGAGCAGCGGCAAGGTGGATAAAATTTTTGTAGATGTCTCAAGCCACGTTAAAAAGGGCGACACTTTAGCTAGCCTTGATCAAACAAGCCTTGAGATTGCTCTAAAAAAAGCAAAAAACGACCTAGCGCTTGCCAAAAATGCCAAAGAATTTGCTAAAAGCACCTTTAATAAATTTAGCCAAGTAAAGGACGTCACTTCAAAGCAAGAATTTGATGAAGTAAAGTATAAATTTGACGAGGCAGCTCTAAGAGTTCAAGCAGCTGAGATCGCCATTTTAAACGCAGATGATCATCTTAAAAAGGCCGTTTTAAAAGCTCCTTTTGATGGCGTCATAGCTAGTAAAAATGTCGAGCTTGGCGAGA
>CAUUZE010000050.1:0-13304 GCA_963549665.1 Campylobacter concisus
TTTTTGCTAGGCACAAGCACAAGCTCTAAAAAGCCATTTTTGTCTTTAAATTTAGAAAATCTAGCAAAAAAACTATCTTTATATGCCTTATTTACCGGCTCGTAGTTATAAATTTGAGCTAGCACGCCAACTCGCTTATTTTTCTTATCATCAAGCTGAAGAAGTGAGTTTTTGTTTGGCACAAAGTAGCTTAGTGCGCCACTTTCATCTTTTAGCACGATAGCGCTCTCATCGACATCGAAAGTGCCGCCTTTTTCTACCAAGGTGGCAGCCTTATCCATCGTAAGCATAGTTTTTGTGTAGGTTTTGTCTTTATTTAGAGTTAAGATAGTCTTCACGCCCTCGCAGTTTGAGCATGGCAAGGTCGTGTAGTAGCTCGTGTAGATAGAGTTTGAAAGTATTAGTTTTTCTGGTTTTTTGGGTTTTTCGTCTCTAAGAAGTGGTTTTTCTTCTTTTGGTTTTTGTGTTTGCTCTTGGTTTTGTGGCTTTAAATTTTCATTTTTAGCGCAGCCAATGATAAAAAATGAGATAAGTATGGCAAAAAGATATTTCATTTGCAACTCCTTAAAAATTGCAAAATTATATCATTTTGCCTTTAAAATTTATTTTACGCGTTTGAAGATGTATTTATCTTTTAGCTCGCCAGTGACCTCTTTTTGATCCATGTCAAGCATCTTTAGGTTCTCTCCCTCGATCTTATAAAAGCTCTTCTCTTTATACTCATCAACGGTTGTGATAACGCCGTTTTTGACTGAGTATTTACCCTTGCTAACGGCTTTGTAGTTGTCTTTTGACTTGTAGTTCATCACACTTTCAAATGTGCCGTCCTTTTTTAGTGTGAGGGTTGAGTCTATGCCCATGCAGCTAGCGCAAGGTAAAAATGCCTTGTAAGTGCCTTCGATGCTGCTTACTGGAGCCATGCAGCTACCTTTTACTTCACATTTGCCTTGTGGGACGCTCGTGCTTTGGTTTGACATAGCGCAACCTGCTAAAAGTAGAGCCGCACTTAGTGCAAAGATAAAATTTTTCATGCTGATCCTTTTTGAAAATAAAATTTAAAATGTATTATAATACTTAAGAAAATAACAAATTATAAATTAAAGGAGAGAATATGCAAGTTGAGACATTTGGCGTTTTAGTCGTTGTTTTGGTTATTTTTGCATTTTTATTTTTAAAAGCTGGCATTAAGATCGTTTCGCAAGCAGATAACCTGCTGATAGAGCGACTTGGTAAATTTCACAAGGTGCTTGACGGGGGATTTCACATCATAATCCCATTTGTCGATCAGATAAGGGCGATCATAACTATAAAAGAGCAGCTTGTTGATATCACAAAACAGCAAGTCATCACAAAAGATAATGTTAATATTAGCGTTGATGGTATCGTCTTTTTAAAGGTATTTGACGCAAAAATGGCGGTTTATAATGTCGATAACTACAAGCGCGCCATTGCAAATTTAGCCATGACAACGCTTCGTGGCGAGATAGGTGCGATGAACCTTGATGATACGCTAAGCTCACGTGACCGACTAAATGCCGCACTTCAAGTAGCTCTTGGCGACGCAGCTGGCAACTGGGGCGTAAAGATCATGCGTGTGGAAATTTCTGAAATTTCTGTCCCACTTGGCATAGAAGAGGCGATGAATATGCAGATGAAAGCTGAGCGTGAAAAGCGCGCGATCGAGCTAAAAGCCTTGGCTGAAAAAGAGGCACTCATCCGCAACGCAGAGGCGCTAAAACAAGAAAAAGTACTTCAAGCAGAGGCGATAGAGCGTATGGCTGATGCGAAAAAATACGAGCAAATCGCCATCGCAACGGCTCAAAAAGAGGCTATGGATATGATAAATGATAGCATGAGCAAAAACGCAAATGCGGCTGAATTTTTGCTTGCGCGCGACAGGGTCGGGGCATTTAGCGAGCTAGCTAAAAATAGCTCAAAAGATAAAATTTTAGTCCCTTATGAGGCGGCTGAACTCATCGGCTCGCTTAGCGTTTTAAAAAATTTCTTAGCTAAGGATAAGGCGTGATAAGTCCTTTTATAATGATAGCCATAGGCGCGCTCTTGTGCGTGGCTGAGCTTATGCTATTTTCGTTTTATCTGCTATTTTTTGGTCTAGCTTTTATCATCATCGGAGCGGTAAATTTTGGCTTTAATTTTGAGTGGAACTTTCAAATTTTAGCTGTCCTAGTGCTTGCCTTTATCTTGCTTGCGCTCTTAAAAGCGCCGTTAAAGAGTAAATTTATGGCTAAAAAAGAGAGCTTTAATGAGGAATTTTTAGATGAAGCTGGCGTTGGCGAGATCAGAGAAAATATGGTCTATTTTAAAGGCACTCTTTGGAAGTATGACGGATCGTTAAAAAATGGCGAGAAAGTGCAGGTTTTAGGCACTAAAGGCGACAAAGTTATATTAAAATAAAGTGCCAATTGGCACTTTATCTATTTTGCATGGGCTGGGTAGCCTGCTGGCATTTGCCCATGCATCGCCCCTTGCATGCCGTGATGAGGGCAGCTTGGCATATTTCCTTGCATCATTTTTTGATGATGAACACATCCGTAGCTTGCACCTTGTGGCTCAGCTGGCTTTGGCTCATTTTTAGCACAACCAACTAAAAATAATCCGCAGATAACGGCAAATATCACCTTTTTCATAACTCTCTCCTTTAAAGAATTTCTCACATTTTAGCCTTTAAAAATTAATTTTTCATAACGCCTGATTTATCATATTTAAAAGCATTTTTGGCTAAACTCTCGCCCAAAAATAAGCAAAATAAAAGGTTAAATTTGAAAAGACTTAGTGTAAATGAAGCCATCGATCTTATAGAAAATGCACCGCTTTACGAGCTTGGCAAGATGGCGCTAGCTAGAAAAAAAGAGCTTCATCCAGAGGGTATCACAACCTTCATCGTAGATCGCAACATCAACTATACAAACGTCTGCTGGGTGGATTGTAAATTCTGTGCATTTTACCGCCACGCAAAAGAGGAAGACGCTTATGTGCTAAGTTTTGAGGAGATCGGCAAGAAGATCGAGGAGCTAATCGCCATTGGCGGCACGCAAATTTTATTTCAAGGTGGCGTTCATCCAAAGCTAAAGATCGAGTGGTACGAGGAGCTAGTAAGCTACATTAGCAAGCACTATCCAAGCATCACGATACATGGCTTCTCAGCCGTTGAGATCGACTATATCGCAAGAGTTTCAAAAATTTCTACAAAAGAGGTTTTAAGACGCCTAAACGAAAAGGGTTTATACTCGATGCCAGGGGCTGGAGCGGAGATTTTAAGCGATAGAGTGCGTGATATCATCGCCCCTAAAAAGTGCGATACCGCAGACTGGCTTCGCATACACAAAGAGGCGCATGAGCTTGGCATGAAGACGACTGCGACGATGATGTTTGGCACGGTTGAGAGCACTCGTGAGATCGTGGATCACTGGGAGCACATCAGAAATTTACAAGATGAGACGGCTGGATTTAGAGCCTTTATACTTTGGAGCTTTCAAGGGCTAAATACAAAGCTCATGCAAGAGTTTCCAGATATAAAAAAACAAAGCTCAAACGTCTATCTAAGGCTTCTTGCAGTCTCAAGGCTCTTTTTGGATAACTTTAAAAATATCCAAAGCAGCTGGGTCACGCAGGGTAGCTACGTAGGCCAGCTAGCGCTTCTTTTTGGCGCAAATGACCTTGGTAGCACGATGATGGAGGAAAACGTTGTAAAGGCCGCAGGGGCAAGCTTTAGGATGAATCAAGATCAGATGATCGAGCTTATAAAAGATGTCGGAGAAATTCCAGCTAAGCGCAACACAAACTACGATATTTTGGAGAAATTTTAGATGAAAATTTTAGATATCAATGTAAAAAATGTAAAAATTCCAGTCGTTTTTGAAAGCTCAAAAGCGATGCCAGTAGTGAGCCTAAAGCTAGTTTTCAAAGCAGCTGGTAGCTCGCAAAATGGCAAACTAGCAGGCCTAGCTAGACTAAGCGCAAATTTACTAAACGAAGGCGATATGAAGTTAGGCTCGGCTAAATTTGCCAAAGAGCTTGAAGTAAGGGCTATTAGCCTAAATGCAAGCTGCGGCTTTGAGACATTTTGCATAGACCTAAACTGCCTAAAAGAGCACTTTGCCTTTGCGTGCGGCAAGCTAAAAGAACTACTACTCGCTCCAAATTTAACAGATGAGATCATAAATAGGTGCAAGACCGTAACTCTTGGCGAGATCGCAGCAAATGAAAACGACTTTGACTACGTGGCAAGGCAGGGACTTTTTGAGATTTTATACCCAAAAAGCGTGCTTGCTCAGCCAAGTATCGGCACTAAAAAGAGCGTAAAAGCGATCACGCTTGAAGACGTGAGTAAATTTTTAAATGAGCATTTAGACCTTTCAAATTTGCTTTGCGTGCTTGGTGGTGACATCGACGAGAAGCAGACAAAAGAGCTTGCTAGCGTTTTAGAGATACTAAAACCTGGCAAGGTGCGAAAACTAGAGCGCTTTAGCCCAAGTAACAAGTGCGAAAGTAGCGAGATCATCAGGCAAAGCGAGCAAGCCTACATCTACTTTGGTGCGCCGTTTAATGTAAAACCTGAAGAGAAATACAAGGCCGCAGTGGCGACATTTATTTTAGGCGAGGGTGGCTTTGGCTCGAGGCTCATGGAGGAGATCCGCGTGAAAAGAGGGCTTGCATACAGCGCCTACGCTAGAAATTTGCTAAATCTCTCTTACAGCCAGCTTTACGGCTACATGCAGACAAAAAATGAGAAAAAAGATGAGGCGATCGCCGTTATAAAAGAGGAAATTTTAAAATTTAGTAAAAAAGGCGTTAGCAAAGCTGAGCTTGAGCAGGCGAAGAAATTTTTACTTGGTTCGTTGCCGCTTAGACTTGAGACGCTATTTAAGCGCCTTGACATCGCGCAGGGCGAGTTTTATGAGCATGGCGAGCTTGGGGTATTTTTAAAGGACTTGGATAAAATTTCAGCCCTTTCGCTAAACGAGCTAAATAACTTCATAAAAGCCCACGCAGAGGTCAATCAGCTAAGTTTTTGCGTCCTAAAAAATGAAATTTGAAGCAAGCGACAGAGCAAAACTTCTAAAAATAGGCGTGCTTAGCCTGCTCGACCTTGCTCTGGTACTTCCAAAGGGCTTTGTGGATACGACGATCGCTAAGAGCCCAAGAGAAGGGCAGGTCTGCATAAATGTAAAGATCAACTCGCTCGCCTCGCGCCCTGGCATGCTGACAGCACTTGCCTTTTGCGAGCAGTGGCAAAGTAGCGTAAAGATCGTCATTTTTAACGCAAAGTCTTGGCATTACGGCGCTTTTAAGGTCGGCAAAGAGATGGCGATATATGGGCTTTGCTCCTATGCCTTTGGCTCGTGGCAGATAGTAAATCCTAAAATCACCACAAAAATAGGCCAGATAGTGCCTAAATTTAAGACCGAGTTAAAAGACGAAGAGTTAAAAAAACTCATCTTAAAATATCTAAATTTGCAAAATTTACTAGCCGAGGGCTTAAACGAGCGTGAGGCTAAATTTCTAGCTGATCTGCAGCGGCTAGATGAGCAAAGCGTGCAAATTTTATACCGCCTAAAAAATGATAATAATGGCGTGGAAATCTTAAAATTTGTAGAGATTTTTAACTACATAAAGAAGCTAAGTGCGAAAAAAACCTACTTTAAAAGCCCAAAAATCAAGCTTTTTGACATAAGCTCTTGGCTTAAGAGCTTGCCATTTACGCCGACAAATGACCAGATAAACGCGATAAATGACATCAGAGACGACCTTGCTGCCACGCAGGCAAAAAGGCGCGTCATAATGGGTGACGTGGGAAGCGGCAAAACGCTAGTTATACTAGCAGCAGCTCTTAGCGTCTATCCGCAAAGTGTCATTTTGATGGCGCCAACAAGCATCTTAAGCGAGCAAATTTATAACGAAGCAAAGAGGCTTTTGCCGCCTTTTATGAATGTGATGCTGGTGCGAAGCGGGGAGAAAAAGATAGACTTTAGCGGAGCAAATTTGATCGTTGGCACGCATGCGCTGCTCTTTCACGAGCTACCAAATTCGCCGCTTGTCATGGTCGATGAGCAGCACCGCTTTGGCTCAAATCAGCGCAAAAAGATAGAAGAGCTTGCCTCAAACGAGGATGAGCGAGCAAATTTCGTGCAGTTTTCAGCTACGCCAATACCTAGGACGCTAAGTTTAATCCAGTCTGAGATCGTAAATTTTAGCTTTTTAAAGCAGATGCCGTTTAAGAAAAATATAACGAGCCAAATTTTAGGTGCTAGCGAGTTTGGCTATCTGCTCGCTCACATCAAAAAGCAGCTTGAGAGCGGCTTTCAAGTAGCCATCATCTATCCGCTTGTTGAGAGCAGCGAGAGCTCAAACTACCAAAGTCTAAGCGAGGCGCAGGGCTTTTGGCTAAAGAATTTCAAAAATGTCTTCGTCACGCACGGCAAGGACAAAGAAAAAGAGGAAATTTTAAGGCGCTTTAGAGAAGAGGGCGAAATTTTGCTCTCAACCACCGTTGTTGAGGTCGGTATCTCGCTACCAAGACTAAACACGATAGTGATCGTGGGCGCCGAGAGGCTAGGGCTTGCCACGCTTCATCAGCTGCGCGGTAGAGTGGGGCGAAATGGCGGCGATGGATACTGCTTTTTATTTACCAAGCTAAAAGAGGCGCCAGCTAGGCTAAAGGAATTTTGCGCGACAAACGACGGCTTTAAGGTGGCCGAGCTTGATCTGAAAAACCGCCAAAGCGGCGATATACTAAATGGCTTTTTTCAGCACGGAGCGACCTTTAACTTCTATGACTACGAGGACGATATCACGCAGGCTGCAAAGGCGAGAGTGGCGGAAATTAAAAATAACGCTCAAATTTGATCTTGTGGGTTGTGTTAAATTTAGAGTAGAAAATTACTTTTGACTAAGCGGATTTAAATTTGCGTCAAATTTATGGCAAGGTCGAAGTTCTCATGGCTGGCTTTAAATTTGATAACGCTATAAGTTTTATGTGGTTAAATTTTAACCCCTTATTGCGACTGATCTTGCCGGTCTAGAGCTACCATATCTAAATTTACTTTGCCTAGCAAATTTAATCTTTCGCAAGCTCTTTTTAAAATTTATATGAAATTTGATGTGGCGGGATAAATTTATCCTTTTTATCGCTCACTCCCAAACTCCTATATTCTCTTTTTTGAGTTTTGCTATCATATCCTCATTACCCTCGTCCATATCTATCCAAACCCATTCTTTTACATTTTTAGTTATCCACTCATTTTTAGCAGCATAGCGGCAGACAAACAGACCCAAATTTGCCAAGTCATTTTCATTACCTTTTGCGTGAAAGGTGTTTTTATCAATTTTGATCAAGTCGCACTGCTTGGCAAGCTTGTCCAAATATTCATAGATCACATCTAGCTTATACTTTTTCTCCCTTAAAACCTTTTCTTCATCGATCACGATCTTTGTGCCTAGTAGTGGGTAAGCCATAGTTTTTCCTTTAAATTTATTTTGCATTTTAGCATTTATGATTAGTAAATTTAAGTAGAAATTTTTAGATAAAACGACTATCTGCTCTTAAAAATTTAAGAGCAGATAAATTTAGAGTGGATAAGTGAGGCAGCAGTTTCTTTTTACTTCGTCGATGTAGCTCACGTTTAAATTTAGTCCGTAAAGCTGGCTTAAATTTTCGCTTCTAATGATCTCATCAACCGTGCCAAAACCAACCTCGCCATCACCCTTAACAAGTGCCACATATCCGCCAAGAAGCACGGCAAAGTCAGGGTTGTGAGTGGTTAGCACGACCGAGTAGCCAAGCTCTTTTAGCCACTTAACTGTGCGTAGGAATTTATACTGGTTGCCAAAATCAAGCGCGCTCGTTGGCTCGTCAAATATGATCATCTTTGGCTGCGCAGCCATCGCACGAGCGATCATACACATCTGCTTTTGACCGCCACTCATCTGCGTGATGAAGCGATCCTCAAGATACTCGATCTCAAGCTTTTTGGTGTAAATTCTAGCGATCTCTTCGTCTTCTTTGCTAGGTCTTGCAAAGATACCAAGGTGCGCCGCACGTCCCATCGTGATAAACTCAAGCCCTGTGTAGTCATACTCAGTAACCTCGCTTTGAGCCACATACGCCATGATCTTAGCGCGTTCTTTGTTGCTTAGGCTATCTACATTTTTGCCATCAAGGAAAATTTCTCCAGAAACTGGCTTTAGCGAGCCGCTTATTAGCCCAAGAGTTGTTGATTTGCCAGCTCCATTTCGACCAAGTATGGTTAAAATTTCCCCAGCGCCTATCTTTAAATTTACATTTTCTAGTTTGCCAGCCCCATTTGGGTAGCTAAAGTTTAAATTTCTAACTTCAAGCATCACGCAACCTTTTTATTTCGCCACAAGACCCAGACGAAAAATACCGTGCCGATAAAGCCAGTAAGTACGCCAAGAGGCACTTCGCTCACGCTTATGCTGCGCGCTAAAGTATCTACAAAAAGCAAAAATATCGCACCCATAAATATGCTTGCAGGCATGCTTTTTATATTATTTGCGCCAACTAGCATGCGCGCTAAGTGAGGCATGAGAAGCCCCACCCAAGCGACTATGCCGCTTATGCAGACGCTGCACGCTGTAAGAAGCGTAGCGCAGATGATGATGACAGCGCGCTCGAATGAGACATTTACGCCCAGCCTTGCCGCACTTTCGTCGCCAAGAGAGAGCAAATTTATACGCCAGCTCATGGCGATGAGTAAAATGGCGCAGATGATCATCACTGGGGCGATGTATATTAAGTTATCGCTATCAAGCTTTGCAAGGCTACCAAGTTGCCAATAAACAATGTCAGGTAGCTTCGTCTCAGGGTCAGCGACATACTTTAAAAAGCCGATTATTGAGCCCATGAGACCGCTTACGATGATACCAGAAAGAACCAGCATAAGCGTGCTCGCGCGCCCCATCATCTTAGGTATGGCTAGAGTGATAGCAACGGCTGCTAGACCAAAGCCAAAGGCAAAAACCTGCACCCAAAATAGCGATAGATCAAAGATGATAGCAGTTGCTGCTCCCACGCAAGCACCAGCCGAGACGCCTAGAAGGTCAGGGCTAACTAGCTGGTTTTTAAAGACGCCTTGATAGGCTGCACCGCTCACGCTAAGAGCAGCACCGACTAAGATAGCGGCTATAATGCGCGGTATGCGTAAATTTTCTATCACATTTGTGATGTTGCTAGCTGCACCCTCGCCATAGCCAAAGCCGTGAGCTAGCACGCTAAAGACATCGCTAAAAGGTATGTAAAACCTACCAACGCCAAGTGCGACAAAGGCGCAAACAAGCGTTAGTAGAGCTAAAAATATAGCAACTATTGAAAAATTTGCGTTTTTCATATCTTACTTGCTGCTCCCGTCTGGATTTAGACCTTTTAAGATATAGCCATACTCTTTTTCACTAAGATCGTGATTTAAAAACTCTTTATAAAACTCTTTTGTTTTTACTTTCATATCGACATCTTTAAATAGATCTGGTTGGATAGTTTTTGCTGCCCATAAAATTTGAAGTACGTTTTCAGCACCATATCTATCCCAGCTAAATACACCTTTTGGGTTACCGTAAATTTTGCCGTTTTTCACAGCATTTGAGCCAGAGAATGCAGGGTGCTCTTTTATCTTTTTGATCTGTGCGTCTGTGTCATTGCCGCCAACGATGATGATATCAGGGTTTGCATTGATGATCTCTTCAGCGCTAACTTCGATCATTGAACCCTCAGTATTGATAGCATTTACACCGCCACCTAGCTTTATCCAAGTGTTTTGGATTGTGTTTGTACCATCAATTTTTAGCAAATTTGCACCACCAAGAAGGTGAAGTACTTTTGGACGTTTAGCATCAGGGATGCTTTTTGTTCTTGCTGTTACAAACTCAGAGTTATCGTGGATTTTATTAGCAAGTTTTTCAGCTTTTTTTCTAGCGTCATCAGTGCCTATAACTTCAGCTGTTGCGTAGATGCTTTTTTCCATATCTGGATAGTCTCTAAAGATCAAATTTACCGCGCTAAAGCCGTTTTTGATAAGCTCGTCTTGGTAGTTTTTGTTAGAAACTATGATAACATCAGGGGCAAGCTTAACAAGCTCTTCGATCTGAAGGTCTTTGCCGTTTAGTGCAGCTGGTAAATTTTTAAGTTTTGGATAGATGTGCTCAAACCACTTGTTGGTTTTGATCAGATCAGTTGTGGCTACAACCTTATCCATACCGCCAAGTGCTAGGATGATCTCGTTGTTTGCATTCCACAGTGCTGCGATCTTCTCAACCTTTTCTGGGACGCTTACTTTTACGCCTTGCATATCGGTTATGCTTCTAGCAGACTCAGCTGCGCTTAGACTAAGAGCTGTAAAAAGTGAAGCAACAAGGCCTATTTTAGCCACTTTGTGCATGAAATTCATTTGCATATTTTTTCCTTTTTCGTGTGAAATAGTTTAGTTTATATGTTACTGCTATTTACATTAATATTATGTAAAATTTGCATATACATTGTGAAAAAAATGCATATTATTGTAAATTTCTATAAAACTAATAGGATAAATATTCTCCTTTTATTGATATATGTCATTAGTCACTATTTTGAAATGAGATAAACTTTCTCCTAAATTTTAAAAAAGGAGAATTGATGCGTGAATACAAAAGATACTGGCTCGCATTTGTTGCTGTGCTGGTAGTTTGCTTTAGTATTTTAGGCTACTACGGCGTTGAGGTTTATAGAAATTCGCCTCCAGTCGTAAATTTTACTGACGAAAATGGCAAGGTCGTAATCGACAAAGAGAGTATCTACAAAGGTCAAGAGGCTTGGCAAAGCATAGGCGGTATGCAGGTTGGCTCTGTTTGGGGACACGGGGCATATCAAGCGCCTGATTGGAGTGCGGACTGGCTTCACAAAGAGCTAGTTGCCTTTTTAGAGATCAAAGCTGATGAAATTTATCATCTAAAATACGCTGATCTAAATGACGAGCAAAAGGCAAATTTAAAGGTTTTGCTCAAAAAAGAGTATAGAGAAAATAGCGTAAAGGACGATAAATTTGTGCTAAGCGCTGATAGGCTAAAGGCAATAAGTCAAGTAGCTAGCGAGTATGCTGCGCTTTTTGGAGATGATCCTAAATTTAAGCCTTTAAGAGAAGCTTATGCAATGAAAGAAAATACGCTCCCAAATGCTAGCGACAGAGCCGATCTTAACAACTTCTTCTTCTGGTCAGCCTGGGCGACAGCCACAAACAGACCTGGTAGCGAGGCAACTTATACAAACAATTGGCCGCACGAACCACTAATTGATAACGTGCCAACAAGTGAGAATGTCTTTTGGTCGATTGCAAGCGTCGTGATACTTCTAGCTAGCATTGGATTACTTGTTTGGTTTAGCTCATTTTATGGCAAAAAAGACGATGAAAAGCTTGAGCCTATCAGTGAAGATCCACTTAAAAAGCTAAATTTAACACCATCTCAAAAGGCGCTTAAAAAGTATCTCTTTGTCACGCTAGCGCTATTTGCGTTTCAAATTTTAATAGGTGGTTTTACAGCTCACTACACAGTCGAAGGACAAGAATTTTATGGCATAAATTTATCAGCCTACATTCCTTATTCGCTTGCTAGAACGTGGCATATACAAGCTAGCATCTTTTGGATAGCGACTGGATTTTTAGCAGCCGGATTATTTTTAGCCCCTATCATAAATGGCGGCAAAGATCCAAAATTTCAAAAGCTTGGCGTGGATTTGTTATTTTATGCGCTACTAATCCTTGTGGTTGGCAGTTTTGCTGGTGAGTATTTGGCGATCGCAAATATCATGCCTATAAATTTAAGCTTCTGGCTTGGACATCAAGGATATGAATATATCGATCTTGGACGAGTTTGGCAGATCATTTTGTTTGTCGGTCTTGTCATCTGGATGCTTCTGCTTCTTCGTGGATTTGCAGGTGGGTTTAAAAACAAAGGCGATAAAAATTTACTAACTATCTTTGCTATGTCAGCGGTTGCGGTTGGCTTGTTTTACGGAGCAGGGCTATTTTATGGTCAAAGAAGTCCGCTTCCAGTGATGGAGTACTGGCGCTGGTGGGTCGTGCATCTTTGGGTTGAGGGCTTTTTTGAGGTATTTGCGACAGCCTCACTTGCCTTTGTCTTTGTTTCTTTGGGTCTTGTCTCAAAAAGATTTGCGACATTTTCAACGCTTGCAAGTGCGTCACTCTTTATGATAGGCGGCATCCCAGGCACATTTCACCACCTCTACTTTGCAGGCACTACAACGCCTATAATGGCTATTGGTGCAAGCTTTTCAGCGCTTGAGGTCGTGCCTTTGGTCTTGCTTGGAGCTGAGGCATATGAACACTACAAACTCCAGTTTGCTCAAAGCTGGGCTAAAACGCTTAAGTGGCCACTTTACTGCTTCATCGCAGTTGCCTTTTGGAATATGCTAGGTGCTGGCGTCTTTGGATTTTTGATAAATCCTCCGATTTCACTATTTTACATCCAAGGACTAAATACAACGCCAGTTCACGGACACGCGGCACTATTTGGTGTTTATGGATTTTTGGCACTTGGCTTTGTTTGGCTTGTGGCTACTTATTTATTTAAAGGGCAAGAATTTGATGAAAATCTGATGAAAGTTGGCTTTTGGGGACTAAATGCAGGACTTATGCTAATGATTGTGCTTTCACTACTTCCAATAGGAATTTATCAAGCATTTGCAAGCTTAGAGCAGGGCATGTGGTATGCAAGAAGTGCTGAGCTTTTACAACAGTCACACTTACAAAATTTAAGATGGCTAAGGATGCTTGGCGATACGATTTTAATAATCGGCGGCATCTGCTTCTTTGCTCAGCTTTTAAAATTTATGCTTAATAAAAAGGCTTAAATTTATGGGGGCGCTTTGCCCCTTTATTTAAGCTATCTTTTCATAAAATAGTGCAAATTTAAAGGATAGAAATGATGACATTTTTAAAGAGAATTTGCGTTACATTTGTCGTGCTTTTGCACCTATTTTTGGCTTTTTTGGTTGATTATTCATTTCCGCACTACGCAAGCGTGCAAATAACTGGCGGCGACGTAAAACGAATGGATAAAGATGGCATAATAGACGCCAAAAACCCAGCCGACGGCCCTGTAAGAGATGTCTACTTCATCTACACAAAAGATGCGAAAAACGCTGAAAAAGTTATGGCTTATAGAAACGAAGATACGGCGTGGGGCTTTCCATTTTATTTTAAATTTAACTCAGCCGACATCCAAGCCAAGGCTCAAGGCTTTACAAATAGCGATAAAAACGTCACTATCAAATACTA
>CAUUZE010000051.1:0-13215 GCA_963549665.1 Campylobacter concisus
AAAAACGAGCGCTTAAGGCAGCTTAGCGAATTTGACTCACTCACTGGACTTTTAAATAGGCAGTCATTTTTAAGCAAACTTTCAGAGATGATAAAGACTAAAGCGCTTGGTGAAAAGATAGATATTTATAGCATCGACATCAACCACTTTAAAGCCATAAACGACTCATATGGCCACTATGTGGGCGACGAGGTGCTTTTAAAACTTTCTAAAAATATCAAAGCTATCTTGCCAGAAGGTGCCATTATCTCAAGGTTTGGCGGTGATGATTTTATGATAGTTTTAAAGCAAAAAAATGAGGGGCATTATAGGGAATTTTTATACTATCTGCTAAACATCATAGCCGAGCAAATTTCAGTTGGCGACTACAAGATAGCTCTTGGAGCAAAGGTTGGCGTTAGTTCAACGCAAACAAGTGAAATTTTAGCTGATGATCTTATCATGCAAGCTGGAGCGGCACTTGACGCAGCAAAAAGAGATGTTAATACAAAATATGTCTTTTATGATGATATAAAAGAGATCATTCAGGAGAAAAACTACATAGAAATTTTGCTAAATTCTATGAATTTTGATGAGGAATTTAGTCTAAATTTCCAGCCGCAGTATCTACTAAATGGTAAAAAGATAATAGGTGCTGAGGCTCTTATAAGATGGAACTCTCCGGTAAAAGGCTTTGTAAGTCCGGCTAAATTTATCCCAGTAGCCGAGCAAAGCTCAATTATAAATACAATAGGAATATGGGTGGCAAAAGAGGCCATAAGGCAGATGAGCTACTGGAACAAAAAGTATGGCATCAGCCTAAAAGTTGGCATCAATATCTCGCCAAAACAGGTTGATAATGTAAATTTTGCATCTGACATCTTTGGCTATGTTGAAGAATTTGGCATGGATCCAAAGTGCGTTGATATCGAGCTTACAGAGGCAAGCCTCGTCAATGCCGAAGAGATCATGCAAACAGTCTTAAAGAAATTTTCAGATAAGGGCATGAGCATCTCTATCGATGACTTTGGCACTGGCTTTTCGTCGATGAACTACGTCAAAAAGTATCCACTAGATAGGCTAAAGATCGCAAAAGAGTTAGTTGATAACATCGCTACAAACGAGATAGATAGAGACGTCGTAAAGAGCGTTATAACATTTGCTAAAAATATCGGGCTAAAGACGATCGCTGAGGGTGTTGAAGATGAAACTCAGCTTGAAATTTTAAGAGAGCTAGGCTGCGATGAGATACAAGGTTATTTCTGGGGTAAGCCGATGAACGCTAAAGACTTTGAAGAGCTCATAAGAATCACGCTTGATTACATCTAAGCTTGTAAATTTACAAGCTTAGCCAATAACGCTCTTGTAGTCTAAATTTTCAAAAAGCAGTAGCTCTTTTTTGCTCTCTTTTATAAGTGTTTTTACTAGCTCTGAGGTTTCTTTATTTTTTGGCAAGACAAGATGAATTTTTTCATTTATAAAGATGACAAAGATATTTTTAAGCTCGTAAATTTCACTTACATCTTTTATATCAAAAATTTCATTTTCTTTGGGCTCATTTTCATAAAATGCCAAATTTTTCTCATCTACTTCAAAGATCATCTCTTTTTTAAAGTCTGAAATTTCTAAGCTTTTTAGCGCCACTCTTCGTCTATTTTTTAAAAAAATTGGATAAAAAATGATCCAAAAAATGGCAAAAATGACGCCGATAATAGTAAAAATTTTGGTTTTTAAAAGCATATCAGCGACAAATCCAGCTATAATAGCCTCCGTAAAAATCATAAAAACATTTATAAAATACTGTTTTCTAGCCTTTTTTGAGAAAAATAGATTAAATGCTTGGTAGTCTATTAAATTTTCTCCAGATAAGACGATATTACATTTCATAATTAACCTTAAAGAAAAATTTGCAAAATTATAACTAAAAATAAGGTTTGAAACAGAATAAACAATGGAGAGAAACATTTTTTTTACGTCAAATTCGTCACTTATCCTAAGACAAAAACAAATTTTCTATGCCGTTATAGCTCTTTTTATATTTTCTCAGTTTGCCGGCATTTTAAACTATAAAATTTTTGAAAATTTGTTGATATTTTTGGGCTTTGTTTTTGTAGTTTTTGGTATCTACATCTCTATGAACAGATCAAAGCTTAAAGCTATGCACTGGCTTGCTGCATGCTTTGGAGTCTTTCTTTGGACTATTATTGATGCCATTAGAAGTGTCAATGAAGACTTTCTTTTAAGAAGCAAAGAGCAAATTTCTTATCTTCATTTTTTCGATCTGCTCCCTATGTTTTTACTATTGGCCGCTGTTGGTATATTTTTTGTGGTCAAATTTATGGCTAGCGATAAAAAGATCCTAGTTCTAGCCGATAGCTTTAATGTGCTTTTGCTAGTTTTCACGCTTGCTTATTGTATTGTTGGGGATATGGGTGATTTTGATATATTGATCCATCCTAAAAGCCCTAGTGAGCTTGCTGCTAGCATTGCTATTTTTGTAAATTTATCTATTTTATTCATCGCTCTTAGTGAAATTTTTAATAGCAACCATCTTTATATTAGACATAGCGGCTTTTTCTTGATAATCGCAAGTGCGATTTTTACGCTATTAAATTTATATGTTTTTTATAATGAGCTTATAAACAAAGGGCATGATTTTACTCTGCACTCTATCTACCTTGTGCCATTTTTTCTCTTAATGCTCGGGGCTTTTTACTTAAGGGGTGATAACAAGCGTATAAGCGCAGCAGATGTTGGCATAAAAACAACATCTAAGCTCGTGCCTATTATCTCAGCTGCACTAATACTAATAAAAACTGACCTATCATCTTATGTTGATCTGCTTATAATTTTTGTTGTTGTAGCTGGAGCGGTTATTAGCTATTTTATGAAAGTGCTTGATCAAAGCGAAGAGATATATAACGCAGAGCAAAATTTACATGATGCTAAAAATAAAGAGAAACATCTAAAGACAAACGAACTTGAGATGATAAATTTAAGCTTAGAGGGCGTATCTGAAAAAGACTATCTAACCTCTCTTGGCAACAGAGACTCCTTGCTAAATGAGCTAAAAGGTATGTGTAGCGTTTTGGGCGAGAAGCAAGAGATCGCAGTTTATTATATAAATATAAGTCGCTTTAAAAATATAAATACATCTTATGGACATGAGGTTGGCGATAAAATTTTAAAAGCGATAGCAAAGCGCATACGTGAAGCGTGCAACAGACAAGAGGTCACCGCAAGGATCGGCGCTGATGAGTTCATCGTGCTTTCAAAAATGGAAGAAAATAGCCACACTAAACGCATGAAGCTTGGTATGGAGCTAAGAGATACGATAGAAAAACCTTTGCAAATAGATAAGTATCACTTTGCGATCAAGAGTGTCGTTGGTATCCACGTTGTCACAAGAGATAACATCAGCGATCCTAGAAATATCATCAAAAAAGCTGATATGGCGATGTACTATGCTAAGCAAAATCCAGCCAAAAACCCGATGGTTTATAATAATGAGATAGATAGCGAAATACAACAAAGCTCAAACATAGAGATAGCTCTTAAAAAAGCAAATTTACAAGAGGATTTTGAGGTATATTTTCAGCCGATTTATGACATTAAAAATTTAAAGATCATCTGCGTAGAAGCGCTACTTAGATGGCAGTCAAAAGAGTATGGACAAAAAGAAGCTGGCGAGTTTATGGATATAGCTAGCTTAAATAGCGACATCTTAAACGACATCTGCACGCTTTCTGTCTCAAAAACAGTAGAACAAGCCGTAAGATGGCAAAACAAAAAGCTAAAAGTACCAAAAATAAGCATAAACGTAGCGCAAATTCAAAGCACATCTGAAAAATTTGTAAATGAATTTATGCTAACTTTAAACTCGCACCACCTAAATCCAAAGCAGTTTGAGCTTGAATTTAGCGAAGATATATGGAAAAACGACCAAGAGACACTTGATAAAATTTTCTCACTTTTGGAGAAAAATAGCATAGATGTTTGTATAGATGACTTTGGATCTGGATATACGTCATTTGTCTATATCAGAAAGTATAAGATCGATCGCATAAAGATAGCAAATGACTTTGTTGCTCAGTCAGTGATCAATAAAAAAGATATGCAAGTAGTCGCTGCTATCATAAATATAGCAAAATCAATGAAGCTAAAAGTGACAGCAAAAGGCGTGGAAAGCCACGAGATAAAAGAGCTTTTAAAAGAGCTTAATTGTAATGAAATGCAAGGATATTTCTTATCTCGTCCGATGAGTGCGGAGGAGTTTGAGAATTCTTTAAGGCAGAATTCTCACATGGTGGCTGATATTTAAATTTCAGCCTTTATCTCTTCGTTTGATTTTACGACCATGCCTGAGCCATGTATCACGCTTGGGATGCAGCTTGTGCAGATATCGACCTCTTCGCCGTTTTTGTGAGCGTGGATGAAAACTGCATTTTTATCATCGCTGCTTTTTAGTCCGCAAACGTTGCAAACTACTAGATCTTTCTCTCTCATCTTTTCTCCTTTGAAATTTTGGGTGATTTTACATCTTGTAAGCTTGCATTAAGATGATTTGGGTCAAGCTTGTCGCTTGAGCATTAATTGTTTTTTGTTATAATCATTTAAAATTTAAAAGGTTTAAAAATGGATGAAAGAACTATTGTTTTAGAGATGTTAAAGATGCAACAAAGCCTAAATGACGAGACAAACGGGCTTGGTTGGGAAAATGGCTATACAAATAAAAATAAACTCATAAGCTGGAGGCGTTGCATATATATGGAGTGCGCTGAGCTCATTGACAGCTTTGCTTGGAAGCACTGGAAGAGCATAGATGCTAAGACTGATGAGCAAAATTTACGCATCGAGGTTGTCGATATCTGGCACTTTATAATGAGCCTAGCACTACAAATTTATAAGGCAAAACAGCTTGGCGATGTTGAAACTTTGGCTGAGGATATCTGCCAAGCAAGCGGTTTTAGTGACTTTTGCAAAGAGCCACTAAGTGTCGAAGATGAGAGCATTTATGAGATCATGAACGACGTTGAGATGCTCATACATGAGTGCAGCGGCTTTGACTATGACATCTTTGATATCTTTAAAATTTATTTCTCAATGTCTTTAAAATGTGGCGTAAATTTATACTCGCTTTATGAGTGCTACATTGCTAAAAACGTGCTAAACCGCTTCCGCCAAAATAACGGCTACAAAGAGGGAAGCTATAAGAAAATTTGGAACGGACGCGAAGATAACGAGGTAATGAGCGAAATTTTATCAAATGGCGTTAGCACGATAGATGAAATTTACGCCGCACTTGAGCGTGAGTACAAAAAGGTAAAATGATAAATCTTCTTCGCCTTGGCTTTAAAGACTTTTTCACAGCCAAATTTATAACGCTATCTATATTGCCACTTTGTCTTAGCATACTTTGTCTAGCTTGGCTAAGCATTTGGGGAGGTGGTGAGATATTTGACTTTTTAAGTGATGGCGCTAAAAACGAAAATTTCGCCTTTTTAGAGACAAACTCGACGCTATCTTTTATAGCTATTAAAATTTTAAGCTTTAGCGCTACAAAGTGGATAGTTAGCATACTTTTTTACGTTCTAAGCACCTTTTTAACGATCATCATTAGCATCGTGATCGCCCTAATCGTAGCTGGCTTTTTAACGCCAGTTGTAGCCAAAGAGATAAACAAAAGGCACTACAACTACGTGCTTAAAAGCGAGGCTAGCACGGCTAGAGTGCTAAAAGTGATGATGGTTGAGATCATGAAATTTCTTGGGATCTTGCTCGTTTGCTTGCCACTTTTGTTTGTGCCATTTGTAAATTTCTTCATCATAAACGTGCCGTTTTTTTACATCTACTACAAACTTTTGCTAATAGACGTTGGCTCAAACACACTTGATAGCGATAAATTTGAGCTAGCGTTGCTTGAGGGTGGCGGGGTTAAATTTATTGCTTTTACACTTTTGTTTTATCTCATCTCGCTTGTGCCGCTTGTGGGATTATTTTTTCAGCTTTATTTTGTGATAGTCTTGTCGCACCTCTTTTATCAAAGAGAGGCGCTGGTTAAAATTTAGAGCCAAAAAGCTCTAAATTTATGCGTAGTAAGATACTTTTTTGCTCTCATCAAGCAATGTGTCAAATAGCCTTTTTGTGGCATTTAGTAGATTTTTATTGGCATCATTTTTAGCTAAAAGTTCGTCAAACATCTTTAGCATATTATCATTTATGAAATTTTTGTGATCCATATCTTTTGCGTCAGGCAACATCTGCTTGATCTTGTTTGAAAGATCGCTTATGCTTTGGCTGCTACCTGCGATCTTGTCGCCTTCTTTGACATTTTTCATAAACTCATCAACTTGTGGGCGAATTTGCTTCATCGCCTCTTCGATCTCTTTCATATCTTGCTCGTCTATGCCGTTGCCTTTATATAAAAACTCATAGCCGTATTCGTGCGTGAGAGTTAGGCTTTTTTGACTTGAAGTGCCATTTTTCTGGCTTGAAAACTCTAAATTTTTGTTGTCATACATCGAAAAGCTTATCTCGTCGCCTGAGCTAGTTTTCATCGAAAAGCTCATGTTGTTGTAGCTTCCTTGAGAGTAAAAATTTGTTTGCATTTTTAAATCCTTTTGAGGCTAAATCGGCAAATTTTTAATTTCATAAAGCAAAATTTTGTAAAATGCGTCAAAAAAGGACGGGCGATGTGTTGTTTTGGGACTAGGATCTTTTTGCTGATGCTTATCACTGTTTTAAGCTTCGTTTTTGCTAGAGTTAGCCCAGTTTTGCCAGTCGTTGGCTACTACTTGATACTTGCAAATTTGCTTGCCATTTTGATGTTTTCACTATTTTTTAAAGGGCTTTTGCCAAGCTTCGTGAAGGTAAATGCGATCCACTATTTTTCGCTAATTGGTGGCTTTTTTGGAGCATTTTTAACAATGCTTACTTTTAAAAAGGTTGCAAAAGATAAATTTACTTTAATAGAGCTCATTATTTTTACGCTTTGGGTGCTGATAATCGCCATAGTCATCTTTAAATTTCAAACCATTCTTGACATTTTTAGGGGAATTTAGATGGATGAGAGGATAGTTAAATTTCTAAAAAAGATGCACCTTGCAAGCGTTTGCGTCATTGATGATGATGGGCAGCCTTACGCTTTTAGCGCGTTTTACGCCTTTGATGAGGTAAATTTTTGCCTTTTGCTGGCTAGCTGCGATGAGAGCTCGCATGTTAAATTTTTAAAAAACTCAAAGCTCGTTGCTGGCACCATCGCTCTTGATACAAAGATCGTTGGCAAGATAGAGGGTGTGCAGTTTCAAGGGGTGATGAGTGAGGCTAGCGAAAGTGAGCGAGAAATTTACTTTAAAAGATTTTTTTATGCAAAAGCGATGGATCCAAAAATTTGGTCTATAAGCCTTGAAAAGGTTAAATTTACAAGTAACACTCTAGGTTTTGGCAAGAAAATTTTTTGGCAAAAGTAGCTAAAAATCGCATAATATTTTCGTGTTAGCTTAAAAGATGCTCTTTCTTAAGGCGTTCAGAATAACGCTTTTATGAAACGAAAGGTACATGTACCATATAAAAATTTTTTTTAAAATTTTTTACACAAAAGTTACACAAAATGCCTTTTTTAGGGGGAATTTTAAAAATATTAAAGTGTGATAAAAGAGTATTAAATAACTAAAAATAAACTTAAATTTACCCAAATTTTACTTAATATCCCCAGCCTCACTCTTATTATATAATCGCCGAAAAAATTATTAAGGAGAGTTTTATGGCTAAAGAAGCGGGTGTAGTAAAATCGCTAAGTGGCAAGGCAGTTGCTGTTGATCAAAACGGAAACGAGAGAGAGCTAAAAGTTGGCGACATCGTTTATATGGGTGAGAGTGTCAAAACTAGCGATGCAGCCGACAAAGTAACTATTGTTGCAAATAACGGCAAAGAGCTAACTGTACTAGGTAGTGACACGCTTTCTTTAAATCCAAATACGATAGGTGCTGAGGGCTTAGCTGATATAAGCGCTTTGCAAAATGCTATTTTAAACGGCGGTGATCTAACAAAACTTGAAGAGACTGCTGCTGGTGGTAATGCTGCTGCTGGTGGTGGAGATGGCGTTAGCCTTGGCGAAGCTAGATTTGCTGAGGGCGGTCACTATTCAAACATCAATGAAACTTATAGAAATTTAACTGATACAAACAGAGCTTTTGCTTCATACGATAGCCCAATAGGCGGCTACAATGATGGCAACGATGATGATGGTACTAGTGGTGCAAACACTAATATAATCCCTGGTGCACCTACTGTTAAATTTATAAATGATATAAATGGCAACCACACTTTAAGCAGAGTAGAGCATGGAAATGATACAAATATAAATACATCTAAAGTTCTTATCACAGTACCAAATGACGGTACAGTAAGAGCTGGTGATATACTAAAAGTCACTGTAACTGATCCAAATGGTAATGAAACTACAACAAACATAACCATCACTCCAGCTATCATAACTAATGGCTATCCTATAGACGCACCTGTAGAGCCAGGTAAAAACTCAAAAGTAGAAGCAAGCGTTACAAATTTCCAAGGCAACACTGGCGGTAGTAGTGAAGATCACGTAACTCCTACAAAATCAAGCGTAAGTGTTGAATTTACAGAAGATAGAAATAACGATAGATTTTTAACTTACACAGAAAATAACAATGACAACAAACAAAATGAGTCACCAGTACTTATAAAAGTAAGTGATGTTATCCCTGGAGATAAACTTCACATTACTCTAACAAAACCAGATGGTACTACTGAAAATAGAGAAGTTACTATCGATCAAAATATAATCAATAATGGCTACAAGATAGACAATATGCCAGTTGCTGAGGGTAAAGTTTCAAAAGTAGATGCTTATGTTACTGATAGTTCAAATTCTAACACTTGGAAGAGCGATATAGCAACTGACAAGGTTACTCCAGATGTAAGACCGACTTTAGTATTTACTGAAGATCTTGACAATGATACTGGATTAAGCGATCTTGAAAATGGACGAGATGGTAATTACAGAAGCACTCCAGTGGATATAACACTTCCAAAAGATGTAGTAGTTGGCGATAAGATCGTTATAACTTATACTGATCCGTTAAATTATAATAACACCAATCCATCAGTTTCTCATGAGAAAACATACACACTAGAACTAACCCCAGAAATGGTTAGAGATCACAAGGTGACTGGCGTACCACTTGATATATTCCCTGGCGTAAGAACATATGCAAGCGTTCACGTAGTAGCTGCTGATGGTACTCAAAAAAGTGCAGAATCAGATCAAGACAATGTATATCCACTCGGATCAGGACTAACCATAACACTATCTGAGCAAAAAACTCTTCACGAAATTTCAAGACAAGAGAGCGTTACTAAGATTGATAAGAATTTTAATGGTGTCAATAAAGATTTGGGCGATGAAAAAGTAAATCACACAACTGCAAAGATTACATTACCAAATAGAGTTGATGATGGTGATAAGCTTACGCTTTCTATAAAAACTCCTAAACTAGATCCTAATGACCATGAAGGAAAAGCGTTTTTAAAAGATTCTAATGGTAAAACAGAATTTGAAAATACTACTAGAGACTTTACTATACATGTAAATGACAAAGGTGTTATAACAAGTGTAGTAGAGCATACCTCTTCTGGTGATGTTAATTACACTCCTTTAAAAGAGGAGCTTAATCAATGGGCTATTAATGTTGAAGGATTTAGCTTAAGACATGGAGAAGACACAACTATAAAAGCTGAAATTACTCACATAAACCCAAATAGACTCTCTCCTATAGCTCCTGCTGAGGTTTCAGCTAGCTTAGAGTATGTAAAAGCACCTGAAGTTATCTTTGAAGAAGCAGATGGAGCTAAAACTATGACTAGAGAGCAAGCTATCAGCGACCATGATCTTAATAGCACGACAGTTACCATTAAGCTTCCTAAAAATGCAGTAAGTGGAGATAAACTAACTGTAACTATAAATGAGCCAAATGCGACTCCTAGAACAAAAGAATATACTGTTGGAAGAGATGCAAATGGTAAGTTTTTTGTAAAAGATAGTGCTAACAATGAAATAAATACAGAAGCAGATGGCAGAAGTTTTAAAATTCCTGGCATCAAAACAGCAACTGGCTTAGAAACTAAAGTAACAGCTGAGATAGTAGATAATGATGGTAGTATTCAACACGCTAAAGGCTCAAGTAGTGTTACGATAGCTGGCATAAATGATATGGCTGTAAGATTTGTAGAAGATGAAGATGGCAATGTATCTCTAACAAGAGCTGAGAGTATGGAAGATAGCAAGCTAAAAGAAACTACAATTGCAGTAAAAGTGCCAAATAATGTTATAGCAGGTGACATAGTAACTGTAAAAATAGATAATGGCACTTCGCCTAAAACTTATAAGGTTACAGGCAGAGATCCAAGTGGTAAGATCACACTAGAAGATACTACCACTCATGCTTCTATAACCGCAAGTGATAAAAATGAGATAGAGATCAAAGGTGTTTTGATAGAAGCTGGTAAAACTATCAACGTAACTGCAGAGACTACTGATGCAAGCGGTGGCAAAAAAGCTGAAGCGCAAAATCACAACACTCTTGAAAAACTTCATGATGATATGAAGATCACTTTTGAAGAAGATGCTGATAATGACGGCATCTTGTATAACGCTGAAGCAAACAGCGATCATAGCGAGACAACTACGACAGCAACTATAAAACTCCCTTCAAATTTTGTCGTAGGTGATAAGCTAGTAGTAGAGTCATACAATGAAGATGCTCCAAACAATAAAACAACTAAAGAATACACCATAAGCAAAGATGCTGGTGGAAATTTGGTTGCCAGTGGTGGTGGTGAAACATTAAACATAACAGACGATCCAAATGGAAATAAAGTAGTTAAATACACTCTAAATTTAACAGAGGATCATACGACTATCATAAATGCTAAGGTTACTGACGATACTGGCGTTGATAAAGTAGGCACAAAGAGTGACATAATACTTGATGCTCAAGGTAGCAGTTCTGGAACAAGGTTTAGGCTGCTTATCGACGAAGATGGTGATAGAAATGGTGTGCTAAGTAGAGATGAAGCTATGAAAGACGGACATCTAAACACTACTTCGGCAACACTTCAAATTCCAACTAGTGTAAATGCAAATGACACTATAAAAGTTAAAGTAAATGGTGGGGCAGAAGAGACTTATACAGTCGTTTCTAATGATGGTACTAACGTTGTTATAAAAGATGCAGGTGGCAATATTGTGCCTCTTGCGCCTGGCAATAAGCTAACAATTCCTAATGTACATATAGACAAAGATCATTCAGCTAAAGTAGAAGCCACCATAAATGGAGAAACAAAAACAGCTGAAGCTAAGCTAGAAACATTTGACGCTACAAATTTAAAGGTTGAATTTAAAGAAGATGATGCAAGTAGAGATGGCAAGATAGATAGAGATGAGTCTGTATCTGTTGATGGTGTAAAGGAAACAACTATAAGCGTTCAAGTGCCATATAATGTCATAACTGGCGATAAGGTGCAGGTGCTAATAACTGAGCCAAAAACTGATGGCACTACAGCAACTAGACCTGTAAACTATACCGTTTCAAAAGCTCCTAATGGCAAAATTTCATTGACAGATGATGCCGATCCAACACATACTCCACATGAGCTTGAAAACAATACAATAAGAATAGGTGGCGTTGCCATGCTACCAGGTCGTGAGACTAGTGCAACTGCAACCATAACAAATGCTGCTGGCGATATGTCTGCAACTTCTCATGAAGCTAAAGCGCAACTTGCTCCACTAAGCGAGGCAGGACTAAGTGTAAGCATAGCTGCTGATAGAAACGATGATGGCGTGATCTCAAGAGATGAGTCAGGCAGTAATACTTCAAAAGTAAAAGTTTCTATCCCTGGAAGCGTTATAAAAGGCGATAAGATAGATGTTGAGATAACAAATCCTGATAGCACCAATGCGATTAAGAACTACGAAGTAGTAGGTAAAGATGCAAACGGCAATATCACTTTAAAAGATTTGGCTGATAATTCTCAACACACATTAAGTAGAGACCAATTGCTTGAGCTTGATGCTAAAATCGCAGTTGGTGCGGAGACAAAGGCCAAAGTAACACTAACTGATGCTTTTGGTGAAAAAGTAAATGTAGAAGATAGTGCACATGCCGAGATGGATGCTATGAGAGGTATTATGTTTAATAAAAATATAGGAACCTTAGAAAGCGGTGAAAAGACTACTACTGCTAAGTTTTTCCTAAATGAAGATGCTAGGGAAGGCGATACAGTAGAGTTTAAGTATACTGATCCAGATAACCACACACAAACTAAAACTGAAAGTCATGTATTAACAAGTAGTGATATAGCCAACGGAACATTTGATCAAGTACTTGATATTAATGCTAGATCGGCTTATGATCTAAAAGTAGAAGCTACGCTTAAGACTTCTGGTGGTTTAGAGTCTAAGTCTTATGAGCCTCATGAACCATTTCATATAGGTGTTAAAGACTATACAATTAAATTTGACGCAAGTAAAGATATGAAAGGTGGCGATAGCAATAATGATACTTTAGTAGTTGATAATAAAGTGGTTAATTTTAGCAATATTGCCAACCTTGACTCAAAAGTTGAAAGCTTTGAAAATATCCAGCTCAAAGGCGGCTCTGAGATAAAATTTGATGCAAAAGATATCTTTGGCATCACTGATAATCTAAACACTGTCCTTAAGATAAAAGGCGCTGTTGATGAGCATGGCAACTCAACTACAAAAGTTGATCTAGACCACAAATGGACTGCTGACTCTAACTACGATGCTAGCGGCTTTAAGGGCTACTCAAGCGTTGATCAAGTAAGCGGACAAACTATCCATATACAAATAGACGATAAAGTCCAAACAGACCTATAATCCCCAAAAAAGTGAGTGCACTCTAAGCACTCACTTCACTAACCTAACTTCAAATTTACATCATTTTTTAAGCCTTATTTTACTAATATCACCCCTTTTAAAGGAGAAAATATGAAAAATTTAATAGCCATAGTTGTAGTCATCGCAGCACTTGTTTTTGGCGCTTTCAAATACTCAAATTCATTTGTCGTGCTTGATGAAAACACCAACGAGAAGTGGTCTCAGGTGCTAAATCAATATAAAAGAAGAGCCGATCTCGTGCCAAATTTAGTTGAAACTGTAAAAGGCTACGCAGC
>CAUUZE010000052.1:0-12769 GCA_963549665.1 Campylobacter concisus
CAATACAAGATCACTATGAATACTTATGGCGAACCAGTAACTCCTAAAATTCTAAGGGATCTAGTTGAAGAGGTAAATTTTTATCAAGGAGGGGAAGCGTGATTACTAAAGTTGATGAGCCTAGTCTAAACCTTTGTGTTAGAAGTGAATTCTTAACATCCAAAAAGGCTATTATAAGATATGAGCATAATACAAGAGAGGCTAAACATGCTAGCAAGATAGGATATCTTAGAGGTAAGAGTACGCACAATAGATATATAGTCCTAAGCGAATATAATAACAATGGAAATATGCGGGAGATTAATAGCTCCGATAAAAACTTTAACGACAAGAAGTATATAAAGTCACTTATAATGCAATATCATAAGATGATGAAAGATGATTATGAATCCCAAACAAAAACATATAAAAATGGCAATGTTGTTAAAAATCATTGGCGAGATAATATGGTCGGTTTTTCTGAGGTGGTCATAAGCTTTGGCACTGAGCGTGATAAAGAGCCAAAAGAGGGGCTAAATTCTACTGAAGTAAATTTTATAAATGCAAAAGTTTCGCTAGATAGAGTACAAAGGTTTGCAAATTTATACTGTGCGAAATACAATGTAAAGTGCCTGCTTATAGCTGAGCATAATGACGAGAAGACTAGGCATTACCAGCTTATTTTTACAAACTACCTATTTGAGGAGCATAAAAATATTAGATTCGATGGTAAAGGAAAGACTAGCGCCTTTGGTAGAGGGCTACAAGAAATGGGTGCAGAAGCATTTGATGGTATTGCAAATCGTGGGCTAAAGGGCAGTAAGCTTAGACATAAAAATTTAAAGCAAATGCACCAAACAGAAAGAGAGTATAAGAGCGAAAAAGAGTTAAGAAATAGTATTAGAAAGCTTATAGATAAAGAAATAATAGATCATGCAGAAATAGTAAACAAATTTTTTGGTGATAAAATTGATTATTTTAAGTTAAAAGTTGACAGCAAAAAGGCTTTATTAGATGCTCTTACAAATTTGGTCCTAGAACAAGCAAGAGAAAAGATAAAAATAGTTACTAATGCCGAGTTAAAACAAAATATCGAAGTGCTAAAAGAACAACTACTAGACAAGGATGAATTATTGGCAAGAAATAGAGTGTTAGAGCAGTTAAATGAAGATCTGATACAGGAAAATGAAAAACTAAAAGAGACTAATACAGCTCTAAATAATCAAAATGAAGCTATAAGAGACCAAGCCTTACAAATAAATAACCTTTCATCCAAGCTAAATCAAAAAGAAAATGAAAACAAAAACTTACAAGATGAATTAAATATATTCAAAGCCGATAAAGCCCAAATAGATGTTCTAAAGCAAAAAGCTAATCAAAGTGATATATTACAAAGTAAGCTTAGTAAGGCTAATGAAAAAATAGAGAGTGTAGAAAGGACAAATCGGTTCTTATTACAAAGAAAAGATGAATTGGAGATGTTACTAAGCGATGAAGAGATTTTAAAGGAAGACAATAATAAAAAACAAAATGTTATTAATGAGCTACAAGTCTCTATAAAAGGCAAAGATCAAAAGATATCTGAGCTTGAAAACAAAATCACCCAAAAAGATAGCAAAATAGATACACTAGAAAACAAGGTGACTATCCTAGAGAGCTTTAAGACGAAAGCTATAAATTTCATTTCTAAAATAAGTCGTTTAATACCAAATTTTAGTAGTATGCTAGACAATGAGCCTCCAGAGATAAAAAATGAGATAAAAAGTAGGATGTATAGTGGGAATGGAATAGATATGTAGTGTAATTTTTCTTTGAGATTTAGATTAAATTTTTAGATATAATCTAATATTTTCTAACTTCTCATAATTTTTATTGTAAAGAAGTTTCTAAAGGCTGGAAGATGACTGAAGAAGACGTAAAACTCAAATTTATAACACCCGCCATCGAACAAGCTGGTTGGGATAAAATAAGTCAAATTTCTATGGAGTATCAAATAACCGATGGCAGAATAAATTTGATAAACAACGTCGCAAAAAGGGATAAGGTCGGTATTAAAAAAGCCGATTATGTCCTAAGTTATCAGTTAAATTTGCCGCTTGCCATCGTAGAAGCGAAAGATGATAGTCACGGTGTTAGGCACGGATTGGAACAAGCCAAAATGTATGCACAAATGCTTGATGCTCCATTTGCATATAGCTCAAATGGCAGTGGCTTTGTGGAATTTGATTTTTTGTCCGGCTCTCAGCGTGAGTTAGCTCTAAATGAATTCCCAACTCCATATGAGCTTTGGCAACGATTTTTGGAATATAAACATTTTTCATCAAGAGCTTTTAAAATCATACAGGAGCCATATTTTTATGACCAAGGTGCCAAAAAACCAAGATATTATCAGCAAGTAGCCATAAATAGAGCCATTGAAGCCGTTGCTAACGGCAAAAAGCGATTGATGCTAGTTATGGCAACAGGTACTGGTAAAACCTATGTAGCTTTTCAGATTATTCATAGGCTATATCGCGCTGGCGCAAAAAAGAAAATTTTATTTTTAGCAGACAGAAATATCTTGGTTGATCAAAGTGAAGCCGGCGATTTTAAACCATTTGGCAACAAAATGACCAAGATAAAAGACAAACTACTTGATAGTTCGTATGAAATTTATCTATCGCTTTATCAACAGCTAGTAGACGAAGACGGCAACGAGCCGTTTCGCGAATTCAGCCCAGATTTTTTTGATTTAATCATCATAGACGAGTGTCACCGAGGATCTGCCAAAGATGACTCACAATGGCGTAAAATTTTAGACTATTTTAAATCCGCTACCCATATCGGCCTTACGGCCACGCCTAAAGAGGATAATGAAATATCAAATAGTTTATATTTTGGGGAGCCTATCTATACTTATAGCCTAAAACAAGGTATAAATGACGGCTTCTTAGCCCCGTTTAAAGTTATCCGTGTTGGTATTGATGTGGACTTAATGGAGTATAGGCCGCCAGAAGGCATGCTTGATGATTACGGCAATGAGATACCAGATAAAATTTACAACATAAAAGATTATGATAGAAATTTGGTTTTAACTAATAGAACAAAGCTTGTAGCCAGTCGCATAAGCGAATTTTTAAAAAGCACCGACCGCATGGCTAAAACTATAGTCTTTTGTGTAGATATAGAGCACGCACAAAGGATGTGTGAAGCATTAAGAAACGAAAATAGCGATTTGGTAAGACAAAACCCCAGCTATATCGCCCAAATTACCGGCGACGTACCGAACGTAAATGCTATGGTGGAGCGATTTTCAAGACCAGATGAGATATATCCTGTTATAGCTGTTACGTCAAAGCTTTTAACAACTGGAGTTGATTGCAAAACATGCAAATTCATTGCGATAGATAGTTGTATAAACTCCATAACCGAATTTAAGCAAATTATAGGCCGCGGTACGAGGCTTAGGGAGGATTTTGGCAAGACGCATTTTACGATTTTGGATTTTAGGGGCGTTAGCCGTCTTTTTGCGGATCCTAAATTTGATGGAGAGCCGATAAAAGAAGACGATTTACCAGCAAAAGAAAAATTTATAGAAGAAAAACCGCCAAAGCCAAAAGAAGATAAAGAAAAAAGCGGTGAAAGAAAAATCGTGATCAATGGCACTGAAGTCAAAATATTAGACGAATTAGAGCAAATTTACGATCAAAACGGCAACCTAATTGCCAGTGACTTTAAAGACTTTTCAAGACAAAATATCTTAGCTAAGTTTAAAAGCCTTGAAAATTTCATAACAAGCTGGGATGCGCAAAGCAAAAAACAAGCTATTATCAATGAGTTAAAAGATCACGGCGCATTATTAGATGAGCTAAAGATAAAGCCTGAGTTTGCAAATTTAGATGAGTTTGATCTGATCTGTCATATAGCCTATAACAAACCACCGTGCACTAGAAAAGAGCGTGCAGACGGCGTCAAAAAGCGAGACTTTTTGAGCAAATATTCTGATAAAGCAAGAGGGGTTTTATTAAAACTTATTGATAAATACGCAGATAATGGTATAAGCGATCTAGAAAACATAAATGTACTAAAAAATGATCCGTTTAGAGATATGGGTGGGATGCTAGAAATAGTAAATGATTTTTTTGGTGGAAAAGAGAAGTATTTTGAAGCCATAAAAGAACTTGAAAAAGAAATTTATGCAGCATAAGGACGAAGATGAGTTTAGGAAATTTTATAAAAAGACTACAAGACATTATGAGAAATGATGCAGGCATCAACGGAGATGCCCAAAGAATAGAACAAATAACGTGGATATTGTTTTTAAAAATTTACGATGCAAAAGAGAGCGAATGGGAGATCGATGATGATAACTATCGCTCTATTATGCCAACAAATTTGCGCTACTCTAACTGGGCGATAGATAACAAAGACGGCAAGGCATTAACTGGTGAAGAACTTTTAAATTTTGTAAATAACGAGCTTTTTGTAACTCTAAAAAATATAACTATCACCCCACAAACCACTACTCGCCAAGCCATCGTAAAAAAGGCATTTGAGGACAATAATAACTACATGAAAGACGGAGTTTTGCTTCGTCAAGTGATAAACGTGATAAACGAGTTAAATTTTGAAAATTTTAAAGAGAGACACGCGTTTGGCGAAATTTATGAAACGATATTAAAAAGCTTACAAAGCGCTGGAAACGCTGGAGAGTTTTATACACCGCGCGCCGTGACCGACTTTATGGCTAAGATGATTAGGCCTAAAATTGGAGAAAAAGTTGCGGATTTTGCTTGCGGAACCGGTGGATTTTTAACATCAGCCCTTAAAGAGCTAGACTCGCAGATACAAACTGCAGATGAGAGAGAAATTTATAAAGATAGCGTCTATGGTATAGAGAAAAAGGCGTTACCGTTTTTGCTAAGCGCAACAAATTTATTATTGCACGACATAGACAATCCGCAAATTTATCACGATAACGCATTAGAAAAGGACATCAGAGACTATAAGCCAGAGGATAAATTCGACGTTATTTTGATGAATCCACCATACGGAGGCAGTGAAAAAGATAACATAAAAAGTAACTTTCCTATTGAGCTTAGAAGCTCAGAGACTGCGGATTTGTTTATGAACGTTATAATGGCTAGATTAAAATTTAAGGGTCGTGCAGCTGTTATCTTGCCAGATGGATTTTTATTTGGTACCGACAATGCAAAGGTGGCTATAAAAACTAAACTCTTAAACGAATTTAACCTACACACTATCGTACGTTTGCCGCATTCAGTCTTTGCGCCATATACGTCAATTACGACAAATATTTTGTTTTTTAACGCTAGCGAGCCGACAAATAAAATTTGGTTTTACCGCTTAGATATGCCTGAAGGACAGAAAAATTTCAGCAAGACAAAGCCGATGAAGTTGGAACATTTTGCACCAGTTATCTCATGGTGGGATAACCGCGAAGAGATCAACATTGATGGCTTTGATAAGTCAAAATGCTTTAGTATAAACGAGATAAAAGAGCGAAGCTATAATCTTGATCTTTGCGGTTTTCCAAGTGAGAGCGAAGAGGTAAAAGATCCGTTTATGCTAATAGCCGAATACCAAAAACATAGAGCGGAGCTAAATACTAGCATCGATGATACCATCTCTAAAGTTTTAGAGATATTAAATCAAAAGGCGTAAGATGACGGCACAACAGCTAAAAAACTCCATCTTAAATTTAGCAATCAGCGGTAAATTAGTACCGCAAGATCCGCATGACGAACCGGCATCTAAGCTAGTAGAGCAAATTCGCAAGGAAAAAGATAAGCTTATAAAAGATAAAAAGATCAAGCCGTCAAAATTTGATAGCGTTATCTTTAAAGGCGAGGATAATTTACATTATGAGAAGATAGGCAAAGTAACTCATTGCATCGAAGATGAAATTCTGTTTGAGATACCAAATAGTTGGGTGTGGGTGAGGCTTGATCAATTGGGTGATATTATTGGTGGCGGAACTCCAAAAACTGAAAAAAGTGAAAACTGGACCAATGGAAACATACCTTGGATAACGCCAGCAGATATGAAAAATGTTAGCGGTAAATATATATCACGTGGAGCAAGAAATATTACCGATCAAGGACTAAAAACTTCATCGGCAAGATTACTAAAAAGGTTTTCAATTGTTTTTTCAAGTCGGGCACCGATAGGTTATATTGCGGTTAGTAATAATAGTTTAAGCACAAATCAAGGTTTTAAATCGGTTGATTTATATGATATCAAGATTGTAGATTTTATATATTATGCAATAATAGCACTAACTCCATTTATATGCAGCAAAGCATCTGGAACTACGTTTCAAGAAATTTCAGGGACTATTTTTGGGTTAACTTTAATCCCCCTCCCGCCACTTCAAGAGCAAAAACGCATAGTAGACAAGCTTGAAGAGATATTGCCGCTTGTTGAAAAGTATAAAGAAGATAAAGAAAAGCTAGATGAGTTAAATTTAAGCTTTCCATCAAAGCTTAAAAAATCCATACTTGACTATGCTATCAAGGGTAAGCTCGTAGAACAAAATTTAGAAGATGAAAGCGTAGAAATACTGCTTCAAAAGATAAGACAAGAAAAGCAAAGACTAATTAAAGACAAAAAGCTAAAAGCCGATAAATTCCCTCAATCTACTATTTTTATAGGTGAAGATAATTCCCCTTATGAGAAGATAGGCAAAGAAACTCGCTGCATCGAAGATGAAATTCCGTTTGAGATACCTAGTAGTTGGACGTGGATACGATTAGGAAACTACATCAAATATGATATTGGAAAAACTCCTCCTCGCAAAGAAGAAGAATTTTGGGTTGACGCAAAATATCCCTGGATTACCATTGCAGATATGGTTGCCGATGGAAAAACATACTCCACAAAAGATGAAATTAACGGCCTTGCATTAAAAACTCATTTTAAAAACAAATTAGTACCAATAGGTACTCTTATTATGAGCTTTAAATTAACTGTCGGAAGGGTTTCTATTTTAGGAATTGAAGCAGTGCATAATGAGGCTATTATTTCCATATATCCTTTTATAGATGATGACAAGATAGCAACAAATTTTCTTTTTAAATTTTTACCATTGTTGTCAGAGCAAGGAAGAACCAAAAAAGCTATTAAGGGTAATACATTAAATTCTGATAGTCTAAGCAACATCCTTCTCCCCCTCCCACCACTACAAGAGCAAAAACGGATAGTGGAGAAAATAGAGTCATTATTAGCACTTTTAAAACCATAAATTTACAATCATAGTGAAGGAGACTTTACTATGATGACTCAGTTTAAAACCTACCTAACAAACAAGAATTTGTCGCAAAATACTATTTTTGCCTACCTTTTTGCCTTGAAGCAATTTTTGGATCGCTACGATGATGTTTCGCGCCAAAATTTGCAAGCCTACAAGCTCTATCTCATAGAGAACAACAGCCCAAAGACTGTAAATTTAAGACTTCGCGCGATTAACTGCTACCTTCAAAGCATAAAAAAGCCGAAGCTGCAGTTAAGTTTTGTCAAGGTTCAACAAAAAAGTTTTTTACAAAACGTTATCAGCAAAGCAGACTATGAGTACTTTAAAGCTTGCCTGCTAAAAGACGGGCACAAAAAGTGGTATTTTGTCGTGCGGTTTTTGGCAGCTACCGGCGTGCGTGTGAGCGAGCTAGTTAAATTTAAAGCTGAGCATGTTGTGCTTGGCTACTTTGACATATACTCAAAAGGTGCAAAAATGCGGCGAATTTATATTCCCAAATCTTTGCAGGCCTTGGCGGAAAAGTGGCTCGATGAGAGCAGCATAGAAAGTGGCTTTATATTTTTAAATAGATTTAGCAAGCCCATTACGCCACGCGGAATAGCTAGCGAGCTTAAGAAATTTGCTAGGGCATACGGACTTGACGAGTCGGTTATTTATCCACATTCGTTTCGTCATCTTTTTGCTAAAAATTTCTTGACAAACTGTAATGACATCGCATTTTTAGCTGACTTGATGGGGCATACTAGCATCCAAACCACGCGAATTTATCTCCGCAGAACGGCCGCCGAGCAGCGTGAGCTAATAGATAGTGTGATAGACTGGTAGCCTACTTTAGGCTACTTTGCAAAATATATACGAATTTTAAAAGCTCTTCTATCTTTGCAACTATACGTTTTTGTTCGGGCAGTGGCGGCAGAGGGAGGAGCTTTTCTGCTAACATTGGAATAGTAAGTTGTTTTATGCTTGTTCCAACTCCGACTTCTAATAATGTATTTAATCCATAGTTAATGTATTTTATATTTATCGGCTTATAAGGACTGAACGACAATAGTCTTACAATGGGGAAATAAGGATAATCTCTTACAATTGAAAAGCCTATCGTTCCTCTTCCAGAAATAGTTATACTGGCTTCTTTAATTTTTGCTTCGGCCGTATAGCCCAAAATTCCATCATTGTATTCCCCATTTGCCACCACTGGGATATTTTTCAAAATAGTTTTATTTTTTGAAAAATCGGCTGGCTTATCACCACCAGCACTTAAACTTTTTGCAATTTCCCCCAGTCTCACCCAGCTCCAATTTTGCGGTATCTCAAACGGAATTTCATCTTCGATGCAGCGAGTTTCTTTGCCTATCTTCTCATAAGGGGAATTATCTTCACCTATAAAAATAGTAGATTGAGGGAATTTATCGGCTTTTAGCTTTTTGTCTTTAATTAGTCTTTGCTTTTCTTGTCTTATCTTTTGAAGCAGTATTTCTACGCTTTCATCTTCTAAATTTTGTTCTACGAGCTTACCCTTGATAGCATAGTCAAGTATGGATTTTTTAAGCTTTGATGGAAAGCTTAAATTTAACTCATCTAGCTTTTCTTTATCTTCTTTATACTTTTCAACAAGCGGCAATATCTCTTCAAGCTTGTCTACTATGCGTTTTTGCTCTTGAAGTGGCGGGAGGGGGATTAGAATGCTTTCCCAACTAGTTTTGTTTACTATTGGAGTAGCCGTTCCTGTGGCTTTATCTTGTAGCTGCTCAAAAAAATAAGACGACAATAAGTAATAAAAAATAAATTTATAGCTACTAAAAAATGGTGTTAGAGAATTTATTTGTTGATTAAAAGATACAATTCTATCATTAAAATAACATTTACCTAGAGACCCTCCTATACAAACCATTAAGATAGAACCTTTTTCGGCAACCCTCCCTACTTCGGTTCCCTTTTTGCTTAACTTTTCATTATTATAATCTATTCCAGAATTTGTAATGTCAGCAGGCTTAATAAACGGCATATATTCTCCGTAAAAATCTCGCACCTGTGTAGAAGGAGTTGAGCCAGTTTGAGTCACCCCCATGCTACCTAATCTCACCCATGTCCAACTACTAGGTATCTCAAATAAAATTTCGTCTTTAATACAACGAGTTTCTCTGCCTATCTTCTCATAATGTAAATTATATTTACTTGACAAAGAATAAAATTATGGTAGAAACCATAAGAACAGTGCGTATTATTTAGTATGTAATAAATTAATAATATTATAATTTCAAAGACAATAAAATACCCAAAATAAAATTTCTAAAAGGATATAGGATGAAATTTATAGGCATTATACTTCTACTACTAACAAGCATATTTTTAATAGCTTGTTCTGCAAATCAAGCAAGCAATAAGGTAAACAACTCTGAACTAGAGAATTTAGCTAGTAAATATGGTGGGGTTTATGTGTTTAATGAGAAATTTGAGAAAGAGATAACCACTAAAGAAAAGATAAGACGAGAAGCAGAACTAGCGATAGTAAATGCTTCAAAAACTGATGCTGAGATGAGACAGAATTTAAAAGGATTTGATAAGAAATATCCTAGAATTCTTTCTAATGGCAAACAATACCATACAATTAACACTTACCAAAAGGCTGTAAATTTATCAAATTCATATATCAATAAGATAATAGACTATATAGGACAAGAGAATTATCATAAATTTACACCAGATATTAATGTTTGGTCTTTTTATATAGATGATAACAATAATATAGTACCCATTGAAATGACAGTAACATATAACTACAAAGTCAAAAAGTATGGCTTATTTGGTGATGAAGGTAGAGGCTTTTCTTTATCAAAAGGCGAAATACATACTGCAAAGGGTGGAAATAAATTTATCCTTAATAACAACAAATTTGAAAAAGTGAAATAAAAATGAGTGAAATTTCAACAAAAGAACAAATAATAAAATTTAAAGACTATGCAGATATAGCTGATGCTTCTTACGCAATGCTTCATTGGATAAGTGAAAATGAGAAGAACGGCTTGGACGACCTTTATAGTAAGTTTGGAAAAGAAAACGTCCCTGAAAATATTGCAAATTCATATAAAAAACAAGAGATTGAAAAACCTGTTTGGAGATATGCAGACGGCATTAAAAAGGGCGATGAGATAACCGAAGATAATCAAACTAAGCAATCAAAAATAAACAATAGAAATCTAGGCGATCCTACCGCTTACGCTCTATCTATCGAAGCTCGCTTTAATCAAGATATGGTGATCACTAAACCAAAAGTAAATGAGCAAAGTGAGCCAAAAGTAAAATCCATAGATAACGAAGTTCAAAGTTTTATCGCTACGCCCGACGACAAACCACCTTATATCTTTGTAAATAAAGAAAATTTCCACCAAATTTCCCTTCGCACAAAAGCCTTTGTCAATCGCTATGAACTAGTCCATCACATCAAAAATACATCTATCACTGGCTTTAGCTCGACTGTTTTTTATGATAGTAAATTTAAAAACTACATCATAGGCTTTAGAGGAACTGAGCTAGGGTTTAAGGACCTAGTATTTACCGATGGCATGATAGCCCTTTTTGGTGCAGGACTAAACCAGATAGCCTCTATGGCTATACTAAAGAGCGATATGTATGGTGCTATAAAAGAGCATAAGGCAAATTCAGGTGATACAAGCGAAGTTTCTAGCCTTGTCTTATCAGGTCACTCACTAGGCGGCCACTTGGCTCAGTCCTTTGCCTTTTTATACACTAAAGATGTAAAAGAGCTATATACTTTCAACGCCCCTGGCTTTGGTGGTGCATTTGCTAGTTTAGTCACTATATCTTTAAGATTTGTAAGCTTTATAGCTAAGGCAATAATGAAAGGTGTAAGGTGGATAGCAAGAGTGCTTGACCCAAATGGCTTTGTAGGAAAGATAGTAGGCTCAGTCTTTAAAAAGATAAAAAATATGTTTGGCTTTAAAGACGACAAGAGCACACTAAAAGATTGTGTAAATGTAGTTAAAAATAACGAAGAGGCTTGCAAGGAAGTAGGAGATAAAAAGGTAAGCTCTAATATCAACAAATCTAGCAAAGGAAGCCATGAAGTAGAGATACACCACTGCGATAGTGTCAGACATAAAATTTATGACAAAAATGACGAAGGGCTATTTGATGCTAGTGATGATAGTGACGGAGATAGTCTTAAAAGAGAGTGGAACCAACTCTATGAGCCAAGCACTTCGGTGATATCTGACCTTGGATTTAGATATGGACTAGAACCACTTACTAGAGTAGGTGATGGGGCAGAATTTGACTATAAAAATACAGACAAGCTACATCTTATAAATATATTAGTAGCTTCTCACTATATGAAGCAGATCGTGGAGAGCCTATACTTGATGGAGTATCTGCTAAGTAATGAAAAAAATGCGGCAAAGATAAATGGCAAAGATGTGCCAGCCGCTCTGGACTATCTAAATGACTATATACAAAGCCTAAGCTTTAATGTCTACTTTTATAAAATTTCTCTAGGCTATCTACCAAAGCTAGGCAGCGAAGATAAAAAAAGGCTTAGTATACTTGAGAGCGTGATATATCCTGTGGCTTTATATGTAAATTCTCTAGGCTTTGAAGATGAAAAAGAGGCGCCAAATTTAGAAGACCCTGTAAGCTCGCTCTTGTACTACAAAGAGAAAGATAAATTTGTAGATATGATAGATAGAGAGGAGATAAAGGCGCTAGATGCTAAAGAGATAGCTAGCAAAGTAAAAAGCGGCGATCTAAATCTTTTCTTTGCTATCTACTCGGTCAGATACTTTATGCTAAGTAAAAAGGCTGATCTGAAGGCGTTTAAAGAGCGCATGAGCTATATATCTGACTTCTTTAAGATAGTAAGCTCGCATGCAAATTCTAACTCAAGTGAAAAAGAGCTAGAAGAGTACATAAACGCAAGGCTGGAAATTTATAGAAGTGCTTATGAGCTGAAATTTGAAAGCTTTAAATATGCAGACGACAATAAGCACTATGTGGCGATAGCCAAGACAAATACGGAGAAAAAGATCTATCAGGGCATAGTGTTAACGCATAACTTTAAGCTAATAGACAACGTGGCAAAAGACGCCAAAAATGATGTGGCAAAAGGATACTTAAATGTGATAAGGCTTGAACCAAACGAGCTAATGCATATCAGTGACGGCAAGGTGGATATATTTTTAAAAGATAAGAGTATATTTGACATAAATCAAGTTAGCTCTGATCTAGACATAGACTTTGCAAAGCTAAAAACACAAGTGTATATAATAGACAAGCCACTAAGCACCGCCACCGAGCAATCAGACTATCCACTATACTTTAAAAATGAAGAGAGCGCGGAGGAGGAAAGCTCAAACGCTGTATCCTTTGCTCACCAGCCAAGAGATGAGGAAAAAGACAAAGGAAGACTAAGTGTTACATATAAAAACTCACAGGCTAGCATACTAAACTACTCTTTGCTAAACAAAAGTCTAAATATAGAGCTAAAGCCAACAAACAAAGAGACAAAAGAGTCACTTGAAAAGG
>CAUUZE010000053.1:0-12406 GCA_963549665.1 Campylobacter concisus
GCTATTAGCTCTTTTGCAAGATCAGGCGCGTAAGATTTATCAGCGTCAGCTAGCGTTAAAAATACCCTGCCCTTGCTTGGCAAAGTGTTGCTAGCAGCGATCTGGCTCTTTGCAAATGAGCTTGCAAAGTCGTGGCTTATGCCCATGACCTCGCCCGTGCTCTTCATCTCAGGGCCAAGGATGAGATCGGCGCCACTTAGCTTGTTAAACGGCAGCACGCACTCTTTTACGCAAACATGCGAGCTTACGCGAGGTTTTAAGATGTCATCATCTTCATAAACGACCTTGTAATCATCATAAAATTTAAGCGCCTCACGTAAATTTCCCTGCCACATAACTCTTGTCGCCACCTTTGCCATAGGTACGCCAGTAGCCTTACTCACAAACGGCACGGTCCTGCTCGCGCGAGGATTTACCTCGATCATATAAAGCTCGTTTTCATAGATAGCAAACTGGATATTCATAAGGCCAACAACGCCTAAATTTAGCGCAATATCTCTAGTTTGCTTCTCCACTTTTTTTATCATCTCATCGCTTAAGCTCATCGGTGGCAATATGCAAGCCGAGTCGCCAGAGTGAATTCCAGCCTCCTCGATGTGCTCCATTATAGCGCCTATATAGACCTCTTTGCCGTCACATATCGCGTCTACGTCGAGCTCTTTTGCATCTTGTAAAAATTTATCAAGCAGCACTGGCGAGTGGTTGCTAACCTTTACTGCCTCGCTCATATACTCTTTTAGCTCGCTCTCGTTATGCACCCTTCTCATCGCTCTGCCGCCTAGAACATAGCTTGGGCGAACAAGCACTGGATAGCCGATAGTAGCGGCCTTTTGCAAGGCTTCTTCTAGGCTAGTGGCGGTGTCGTTTTTAGGCTGAAGGACACCTATTTTATTTATAAATTCGCTAAATTTCTTTCTATCCTCGGCCACGTCGATCACTCTTGCGGTTGTGCCGATGATCTTTGCGCCGATCACGCTTAGGCGCTTTGCAAATTTAAGCGGAGTTTGGCCGCCAAAATGCACGATCACGCCGTCTGGCTTTTCACGCTCGATGACTGATCTAACGTGCTCAAAATCGATCGGCTCAAAATACAAAATATCGCTCGTGTCGTAGTCGGTTGAGACGGTTTCTGGGTTGCAGTTATACATTATCGTTTTTACGCCAAGGTCTCTTAGGGCGTAGCTTGCATGCACGCAGCAGTAGTCAAACTCTATGCCCTGGCCGATCCTATTTGGTCCGCCGCCTATTATCATCACTTTTTTACCGTCTTTTACAGGCTCTTTTTTAGGAAATTTGGTGATATTTGTGGTTGAGTAAAGATATGGCGTTAGCGCCTTAAACTCGCCCGCGCAAGTATCGACCTCGTTGTATTCAAGCTCGATGCCAAGCTTCTCTCTCGCAAAATAGATATCATTTTGGCTAAGCTCAAGATCGTCTTTTTCATTTATAAGCACAGCTATCATCTTGTCTGAAAAGCCCATACTTTTGGCCCCTCGCAGTAGCTCTTCGTTGTTTAAGATATCCATATCGATCTTATCTTCAAATTTAACTATCTCATAAATTTGCTCCAAAAACCAAGGATCGATCTTGCTAAACTCATGTACCTCAGCCACGCTAAAGCCATCTCTAAAGGCTTGCGCTAGATATAAAATTCTCCTCTCATTTGCATTTCTGATGCCATAAATCAAAGCGTTTTTCTCTAGGCTAAGGCTGTTAAATCCGCAAAGATCACGCTCTAGGCTACAAAGCGCCTTTTGGATACTCTCTTTAAATGTCCTACCAATGGCCATGACCTCGCCGACTGACTTCATCGCAGTGCCTAGATATGGGTTTGATCCTGGGAATTTCTCAAATGTAAAGCGTGGAATCTTCGTCACGATGTAGTCGATCACCGGCTCAAAGCTAGCAGGCGTGCCTGTGATGTCGTTTTTGATCTCATCAAGGCTAAAACCAACTGCTAGAAGTGTCGCGACCTTTGCGATCGGGTAGCCAGTAGCTTTACTAGCAAGTGCTGAGCTTCGGCTAACGCGTGGGTTCATCTCGATAACGATCATACGGCCCGTTTTTGGGTCTATGGCAAACTGCACGTTGCTGCCGCCAGTATCAACGCCTATCTCGCGAAGTATGGCAAAGCTAGCGTCACGCATAGCTTGATACTCCTTATCTGTGAGTGTGAGTGCTGGTGCAACCGTGATACTATCGCCTGTGTGAACGCCCATTGGATCGAAATTTTCGATCGAGCAGACGATGATGCAGTTGTCATTTCTATCTCTGATGACCTCCATCTCATACTCTTTCCAACCAAGCAAGCTCTCTTCTATCAAAATTTCATGTATTGGGCTTGCGTCAAGGCCAGTGTTGGCTAGCTCTTTAAATTCGTCCATATTGTAAGCCACGCCGCTTCCTGCGCCACCAAGCGTGTAGCTAGCTCTTATGATGAGCGGAAAGCCTATCTCGTTTGCCGCATTTAGCGCGTCGTCCATGTTATAAGCATATCTACTCTCAGGCAGGTCCATGCCGATCTTTTGCATGGTCGCTTTAAAAATTTGTCTATCTTCGCCCTTTTTTATCGCTTCTGGGTTTGCACCAAGAAATTTGACATCTTTTAAAAGGCCACTCTCAAAGACTTCCATAGCGGCATTTAGCGCCACTTGACCGCCCATCGTTGGCAAGATAGCATCAATATTTTCTTTTTCAATAATCTTTAAAATGCTATCTTTTGTGATCGGCTCTATATACGTTGCGTCGGCGAAATTTGGGTCAGTCATGATGGTGGCTGGGTTTGAGTTGATAAGCACTACGCGGTATCCAAGTTCTTTTAGTGTCTTGGCTGCTTGCGTGCCTGAGTAGTCAAATTCGCAGGCTTGACCGATGACGATAGGGCCTGAGCCGATTAGCAAAATGGTATTTATATCTGTTCTTTTTGGCATCATTTTTCCTTTGTTACAACGTATAGGTAGTTTGGTATGTTTAGCTTCGCATAGGGCTCAACTATCACGCTTTGATAGGAGCTCTCTTTTAAAATTTTACTCACGCGCCCTACTGGCACCCCACTAAAAAATATCCCATCAAGCCCGCTCGTAAAGACCTCATCGCCCTCTTTTGGGCTGAGCCATTGTGGGATAAATTTCACCATTATTTGACCTTGATTTCCATGCGCGACGCCTGGAATTTTCTCGTTTCCTATATAGACTGCAAATATACTTTTTGGGTCATTTTGCAAGTAGGCTAGTGGCTTGCCGTCTTTTGCGATGACGATGCCAGCACTGCTTCCTTGATAGATGAGACCGTAAATTTTATTTGGGTCGTATCCTTCAAACTCGCTTATCCAAATTTTATTATAATCCCCAATATGAACGTAGCTAAGCCCTTTTACTAGCTTTACAGCTGGGGCGTAGGCAGTTGAGTTTTTATCTTTTAAAATTTGATTTAGCTCGTTTGCAAAAGTAGATAGAAGCGTAGCTGAGCGCTCTAGCTCTTTGTTTTGCGCTCTTAGCCTTTCTATCTCGCTAGCCTGCCTAAAATATTCATTTATATAATCTTTCACGCTTTTGGCAAAATTGTCGTATGAATTTATAGCGTAGTTGCTAAATTTGATAGAAATGTTGCTTAAAATTTCGCCCTTAAACATCGAGGCGCCAGCAAGCAACGCTATAAAAACAAAAAGAACAATCTTACTCTTCATTTGTTAGCTGTTGTAAAAGTCCGATCTCTTGAAGTGCCTTGCCTGTGCCTCTAGCAACAGCAAGAAGCGGCTCATCAGCTACAAATACTGGAAGTTTAACGATATCAGACAAGAACTTGTCAAGCCCTCTAATGAGCGCTCCACCGCCAGTTAGCACGATACCAGTCTCGACGATATCGCCAGCAAGATCAGGCGGCATCATCTCAAGCACGGTTTTTAGCGCATCTGCGATCTCTTTTAGCGGCTCTCTCATCGCCTCTCTCACGTCTTCACTTGTTAGCTCAACCCTGCTTAAAAGCCCGCTCACTTGATCGCGTCCTTTTACCACTACGCTTAGCTCTTTTTCAAGCTGCACAGCAGAGCCCACAGCGATCTTTATCTCCTCGCCTGTTCTCTCACCTATTAGTAAGTTGTATTTTTCTTTTATGTAATTAACTATGCTGCTATCTATCTTATCGCCAGCTGTGCGGATAGATTTTGATATTACCAGACCGCCAAGTGAGACGACACCGATCTCAGTCGTACCACCGCCGATATCAACTACAAGGTTGCCTTGTGGCTCTCTAACTGGTAAATTTGCTCCGATAGCTGCTGCCATAGGCTCTTCTATCAAAAATACCTCTCTTGCACCAGCACTTAATGCGCTCTCTCTAACAGCCTTTCTCTCAACCTGAGTAAGTCCGTAAGGAACTGAGATGATGATCCTTGGGCGTAAGAAATTTTTTCTTCTATGAGTCTTTTCTATAAAGTAGCGTATCATCCTCTCTGTCATGTCAAAGTCCGCGATAACGCCATCTCTCATCGGTCTTATCGCCTCGATGTCTCCAGGAGTTTTTCCCACCATCTCTTTTGCAGCGTGGCCGACTGCTAGAATTTTTTGTTTCCCATATTTTTCACGTCTTACTGCAACAACTGATGGTTCGTTTATGATTATTCCCTTATCTTTGACCAAAACCAAAGTATTTGCCGTACCTAAATCTATACCCATATCACTTGAGAAAAAACCTATAACCTGATCTAAAAACATCTATTTCCTTTACGCTGTTAATTTATTGTGCTTTACCAAAATCGGCTTTGCCTTATCTTTTACCGTCTCTTTTGAGATCACGATATCGTAGTCTTTTAGCTCTGGCAGATCATACATTATATCTGTCATGAGCTCTTCCATTATGCTTCTAAGCCCTCTTGCTCCAGTCTTTCGCTCGATAGCAAGGCTCGCTATCTCTTCAAGCGCCTCATCATCAAATTTAAGCGTAGCGCCGTCGATCGCACAAAGTTTTTGATATTGTTTTAATATCGCATTTTTTGGCTCGGTCAAAATTTTAACCATATCCTCTTTTGTTATCTCATTTAATGTAGCCACCACGTGAAGTCTGCCGATTAGCTCTGGGATGAGGCCATATTTTACAAGATCGTCTGGCTCAAGCAGGCTTAGTAAATTTTCTTTTTCGTTTTTACCACGTTTTTCTTGGTTAAATCCAAGTACGTTTTTGCCAACTCTGCGCTCGATAATATCAAGAAGTCCATCAAATGCACCGCCGCAAACAAATAAGATATTTGTCGTATCTATCTGGATGAAGTCTTGGTTTGGATGCTTTCTGCCGCCTTTTGGTGGGATATTTACGACGCTACCTTCGATGATCTTTAAAAGCGCTTGCTGCACGCCCTCACCTGAGACATCTCTTGTGATGCTTCTATTTTCGCTCATTCTAGCGATCTTATCGATCTCATCGACAAATACAATGCCCTGCTCCGCCTTTTTCACGTCGCCATTTGCAGCTTGCAAGAGCCTTGTAAGGATATTTTCAACGTCTTCGCCGACATATCCAGCCTCAGTTAGGCTTGTCGCATCGCAAATCGCGATAGGCACGTCAAGAAATCTCGCCAAAGTCTGAGCCATCAAGGTCTTGCCGCTTCCAGTTGGACCAACAAGCAAGATGTTTGACTTTGAAATTTCGGTATCGTCTTTGATGTCGCTTTGTTTAAAAATTCTCTTATAGTGGTTATATACGCCGACGCTAAAGACCTTTTTAGCCCTATCTTGACCGATCACATAGTTATCAAGTACCGCTTTTAGCTCCTTTGGTGTGAGCTTTTGATACTCTATCGCCTCATCGTTTTTACTCTCTTCTACACTCGTATCGCCATGTATCATATCGTATGCTGCTGCTATACAGTACTCGCATATATAGGCGTTCCCTTCGATATCTGCTAATAATCTTCTCTCAGCAGACTCAGCCTCGCCACAAAAATTACACTTTCTAGCCATTAATCTCTTCCTTTTGCAAGCGGAATTCCTCTTGTCGTTTCTAATATAAATTTACACATTTTTTTAACATTTTCGTCGCTAGTTTTTACGATCAGCTCGTTTGCTTGATCTTTTAGGCTAACGCCTTGATTAAACAAAAATTTATAAGCGCGAACAAGCTCTTCAACCTGATCTTTGTCAAATCTACGTCTAATGCCAACTAAATTTAAGCTTCTTATATAAGCCCTGTTGCCCTCAGCTAGGCAAAATGGTACTACATCTTGGCTTAGAGCGCTCGCCCCTGCGACCATGCAGCTCTCACCCACTCTAACAAACTGATGAATAGGCGTAAGACCGCCCACAACAGCGTAGTCGCCAAGCTCGACGTGGCCTGCTAGAGTTGCGTTATTTGCCAAAATGACGTTGCTACCTATTATGCAGTCGTGTGCGATGTGAGAGTATGCCATGATAAAGGCGTTATCGCCGATCCTCGTTATGCCATCGCCCTTGTGTGTGCCTGAGTTTATCGTGCAAAACTCACGTATAGTTGCGTGCTCGCCGATGATGACGCCAGTATCGACCTCATCTTTATAGCTGATATCTTGCGGGATGTCGCCCACGATCGCGTAGCTAAATACACGAGAGTTATCGCCGATCCTCGTCTTACCAAGCACCCTTGCGCCTTGTTTTATCGTGACGTTATTGCCAAGGACCGCATCTCTACTTACAAATGCGTAAGCCTCGATATTTGCGTCATCTCCAATGATCGCTCCATCTTCTATAACTGCTGTTTGGTGGATATTTTTCATTGTCTCTCTTTTTTAAGCAAAAGCCTATTTATCGACTATCATCGCTTTTAGTTCAGCCTCGGCGCATAGCACATCATCGACGTATGCCTTGCCCTCAAGCACCCAGATATTGCCTTTATGTTTTAATACATTTAATCTATACTCTAGCCTATCTCCAGGGCGGACTGGATGGCGAAATTTCGCTCCGTCTATGCTCATAAAATAGACCACTTTGTTCTCGATACCAGCTTGATGCTCGTCGCTCATACTCTTAAACGCTAGCACGCCGCCAGCTTGCGCCATGCCCTCAATGATCATCACGCCAGGATAGATCGGGTGGCCTGGGAAGTGCCCCTGAAATATCGGCTCGCCAATGGTTACATTTTTATAAGCGACGATGTTTTTTGCAGGCTCTAGCTCGACAACTCTATCTATAAGCAAAAAAGGAAATCTATGTGGGAGAATTTTTTGAATTTCTACGACGTCTATCACGTTTTAGCCTTAGTAATGTAAATTTTGGCAGATTGTAACAAATTTATACTAAGAAAAAAATTATTAGCCTCTTTTAAAATCTCTGAAATTTAGCCTTAATGGGTCTAAATTTAGCCCTCTAAAACCAAAATTTCTTCGCTGTCGTTGTAAAAAACAGCCTTTGCGTAAATTTCGTAGCTGCCCTTTTTGACCTCGTCTAAGATGATGATAGGATTTTGCGAAAACTCCCCGCATATCTGCCTACGAAATTTCATCTCAGCACCAAGCTCAAGCGGTCTTTTACAAAGCTCATCAACGCTTTTAAATTTGCTATTTGTAAATTTATTAAAGCGCTCTATACTCATAAATATCGTGCCCTCTTTTAGCTCATCATCGATCTCGCAGTCACGCTCCACATTAAGCTTTAAATTCTCTCTTTTAAAGCCAGAGTAGAGCACAAAGTAGCTTGGCACCACAGCATTTTGAAATTTCACACTAGCGCGCAAAAGCCTGTAGTTTAAAAATCGCCTTCTAAAAAGGTGAAATTTCTCTCCTCTCGCCTCGCAAAGGCGCACCTTTTTGTAAAGCTCAAGTCTAGCCTCAATGCTTCCATAAAGCGCCCTTGCGTGTAGCTCGCTCATTAGCTCACTTTGGGGCAAATTTTGCGAGTCGCGCTGTTTTTTTAGCGCAAAGACACAGCCGCAGTAGTTTTGGTGATAGAGCTTGTCTTTTTTAGCGAGGATAAACTGCTCGCTTGTGCCGCCATTTTTTCTATAATCAACCGCAACCGCCTCTAAATTTAAGCCAGCCACCGCCTCATCAAGCGCCTTTTTAAGCTGAGTAAAGTCCTTTTTTGGGCTCATCAAAAGTGTCGTTGTGATCTTATTTAGACCAAGATCTAGCGCCTTTTTAGCAGAGTCTTTCATACGAAAATCAAAGCAATATTCGCACCTTTTGCCCTTTTCTGGCTCATCTTCAAGCCCCTTTGTGCCGCCAAGCCACGCTTCGTAGTCATATTCGCCACATATTAGCTCGATGCCAAGCTTCTCGCAGCTTCGCTTCACGTCCTCAAAACGCAGTAAAAATTCGCTATATGGATGTATATTTGGATCGTAAAAATAGCCTACTATTCGCTCATTTGGATGATCTTTTCGTAGGCGCTGTAAAAAGTAGTGGCTATCGACCGAGCAGCAGATATGAACTAGCAAATTTGACCTTTTTTGCTTGCATTATATCAAAGTTTGGCGTCATAAAATTTAGCTGCGTCAAGGTATTTTTTAAGGACATTTTGGCTTGCAAGATCTTCAAATTTACCCCACGCCACTTGCTTGCCAGATTCGATTATTAGCACCTTTTGCGCTATCTTCATCGCACTTAAAATATCGTGCGTGATAAAAATAATGCTGATCTTTTCATCTAAGCCTAAAAGCAAATTTATTATCTTTTGTTTTGTCTCGTTGTCAAGCCCGCTTGTTATCTCGTCGCAGATTAGGATTTTTGGCTTTGAAAGAAGCGCTAGCAGTATCCCAACCCTTGTCGCCTCGCCACCACTTAGCTGAGATGGATATTTTTCTAAAATTTCATCTTTTAAATTTAAATTTGCCAGAAGCCCTTTGAGCTCATTTTCGCTAAAGCTAAGCTTAAGATATGACCTCACATGAGCGATGGCGGTTTTTACTTTTAGCGCTGGATTTAGGGCTTGTTTTTGGTTTTGCAAGATATATCTGATATCTTTTTTGAGCTCATTTTTGTCTGTGATCTCTTCACTGTTTATATAAATTTTGCCCCCGCTTTTTGGCTCGCTAAATGATATGAGCTTTGCAAGCGTGCTTTTGCCACTGCCACTTTGCCCCAAAATGGCTAAATTTTCGCCATCATCAAGCTCGCAACTTATCCCCTCTAAAAGGTGCAGTACTTCAGCTCTAGCGTTAAAATGCTCCTTAAAGCTTAAACTTTTTGATACGTTTTCAAGCCTGATTTTCACGCATTTTCCTTTAAATTTAGCCGCCCATCTCTCATCTGCCAAATTTCGTCACTAAGATAGTTTGTCAGCGCCTCATCGTGCGAGATAAAAATGACACTCATCTTGCCCTTTAAACTCTCCAAGATGCCCGCCACGTGGCTACCGCTAATGCTATCAAGCCCGCTTGTTATCTCATCGCAGATTAAAATTTTTGGCTTTAAGCAAAGCGCAAGAGCGATCTGCACACGGCTCGCCTCGCCACCACTTAGCTCGTATGAGTATTTGTGCCAGATGAGATTTGCATTACCCAGCCCAAACTCCCTAAAATAAGCAAATGCAAGCTCTTTATTTGATTTATTATCGCCGCCAAGATAGGCATTAAAGTGATCACCCACGTTTAAGAGCGGATGAAGGCTGGCAACTGAGTTTTGAAAGATGAGCGCAGCGACCTTTTTTCGGTGCTCTTTTAGCTCTTTTTGGCTAAGTTTTAAGATATCTTTTTTATAAATGCTAAATTTATCCGCCCTCACTCTAAATTTATCATCAAAAAGCCTTATTAAACTCTTTGCAAAGAGCGATTTACCACTGCCACTTGCACCTGTGATACCTATAAATTTACCCTCGCTCATGGCAAAATCAAGCTCACGCAAAAGCTTCTTATCCTTATAAAAAACGTTTAAATTTTTAATCTCTATCATATTTTTATATTGCCGTTTTTTGAATTTGACGTGATGATCGAGGTTGCAAGGATGAGTAAAAAGAGCGTCACGCCAGGGAAAAGCACCATCCACCAAGAGCCAAGAAAAAGCGCTTCTTTACTCTCATTTAGCATGATGCCAAGGCTTATTTTATTTGCGTCGCTACCAACGCCAAAAAAGCCAAGCGTAGCCTCCATGACGACTGCGTTTATCGCGTTTATGCCAAAGATACTAACTATTAGATGCTTTAAATTTGGCAAAATTTCAAAGCATATAAGGCTAAATTTACCAGCCCCATTTATCACGGCCTGCTCGGCGTAGTCGCACTTTTTACTAAGTCTTAAATTTTGCATAAAAACTTTTGCGCCCTGCATAAACGAGCAAATAGCGATGATAAAAGAGGTTATGAGCAGATCTCCGCTACTAAATGAGCTAAAAAGCATGATAAAAACGATGTTTGGGATACTTAAAAAGGCATCAAGCCCCTTATCAAAAAGGCTCTCGCAAGCTCTGCTCTTGCTCGTGCCAAAATATGCGTAGATGAGCGAGAAAAGCGTCGTTAAAAAGCCAGCTAGCAGCAAGATAAGAAGCGAGTTTTTAAGCGCGTAGGCCACTCTTATGAGATTGTCCCTGCCTAGGATGTCAGTGCCAAAGATGTGTTCGCTACTTGGGGCTAAATTTACCGCCATAAAATCAGTGAAATTTGGCTCAAATTTAGAAAAAAATGGCGTCACAAAGGCAAATGTGACAAGCACCAAAAAGACAAAACAGGCTAAGAAAAATATGACTTTTCTCATAAATTTCTCTTATCTGCCAAGATAGCGAAAATCTTAGCCAGTAAATTTGCAAAAACGACAAAAACAGCCGTTAGCAAAATGGTCGCAAGTGCGACTGGATAGTCTTTGGCGATGACTGCATCAAGGCTAAGCTTGCCTATGCCTGGAAATGAAAAAATACTCTCAATGACGTATGAGCCAGCAAAAACGCCAGCCACAAGGGTTGCGAAATAATAGACTATGTCGGTGCTTGCGTGCTTTATCGCAAAGAGATAAATTTTGCCGCGCCCCAAGCCTCTAGCGTGAGCCGTCTGGATAAAGTCGGCGTTTAGGCTTTGATTTAGCCTGTCTCTTACAAATTTCACGTTTGCGCCAAGGTGTGGCAAGATGATAGCAAGCGTTGGCAAGATGATAAATTTAGCCCCTACTCCGCTAGAGCCTAGCTCGTTTGCGCCAGAGCTTGGCAGCACATTTAGATAGACGCTAAAGATAGCTATTAGCACGAGTGCTACGTAAAAATGTGGTAGTGATGCTAGCAAAAACGAGCTAAAGTTTATAAAGATATCGGCAAATTTATTTTTATAAATGGCGCTTAAAAGCCCCAAGAAAAAGGAGAAAAGAGTTATTAGAAAAAACGAAGCAAAAAACAAAATAAGCGAGTTTAAAAGTCTCTCTTTAATGAGTAAAAAAACGCTTGCTCCACTTACAAAACTAGTGCCAAAGTCCCCAGTGACAAAGTGAGCTAGCCATCTAAAATACTGCACAAAAAAGCCATCTTTTAGCCCCAAATTTTCTAAAATTTGCTCCTTTATAGCCATGCTCACCGCCTCACTTCGCAAAAACATCGCATCAGTGACGTTTCCTGGCAAAAAATATATGAGCAAAAATAGAAAAAATGAGATAAAAAACAGCAACCCAAGGCTTGAGATCGCTGTTTTTAAAATGGCTCTAAACAAAGTTTTTATCCACTATTTTACTTGCCACTCTCTTATGTTCCATAAAAATCCAGCCCCATGGTGTCCCAAAATTTGCGTCTTTATGCCTGAAATTTTGTTGTTAAAAACAAGTGGATAGTCAAGATAGGCTATAAAAATGTAAGGTGGATTTTCAAAAAGCGCTTTTAGAAATTCTTTATAGTATTTTTTCCTAAGCTCCACGTCCTTTGTATATCTCGCGTTTTTTAGGGCAAGATCGGCGTTTGCGTCCTTGTAGTGGCTAAAATTCCAGCCATTTTCATTGACATCGATGTCGGCAAATCCGCCAAAAATTCTATATGTGTGAAAGTCTGGATCAAATGGGCTTCCCCAGCCAATCACAAAGCTATCTACCTTGCTTATGCTAAAGGCTGTTTTTGGCTTTGCATAGGCTTTGGCTCTTACGCCAAATTTCTCAAACTCGCTGCTTAAAATTTTAGCTAGATTGACCCTTAAGATGTCGTTATTAAAGGCGTAGATGTCAAAGCCAAGCTCCTTGCCGTCCTTCTCAAAAAAGCCAGCCTTGTTTTTCTTAAAGCCGCTTTTTTCAAGTAACTCCCTAGCCTTTTGCGGATCGTAGCTAAATTTAAACTCGCCGTCGTTTGCAAAGCTTTTTTCTATTGGATTGTTCGCTACGCTTGCATATCCGTGAAATAGTTTTTTAACGATCTCGTCTTTATTAACCGCGTAGTTTAGGGCTATCCTTACATTTTTATCTTGAAAGATAGGATCATTAAAGTTAAACATCAAAGCTCTATAATCCGCACTTTTAAATTTAAGCAAGCTTAATTTTTTATCATCTT
>CAUUZE010000054.1:0-12263 GCA_963549665.1 Campylobacter concisus
TTTACTATCTCTAACATCGAATCACTCGTAGTTATCGCCTTTGAGTTTGCCTCGTATGCGCGCTGACCAGTGATAAGATCAGTCATCTCTTCAACCAGCTGCACGTTACTCATCTCGACAAAGCCCTGTCTAATGGTACCAAGTCCGTCAAGTCCAGCTACACCTACCACCACGTCGCCGCTAGCGCTTGTCTGAAGGTAGTTATTATCGCCCATCGAGTGAAGACCGGCTGGGTTTATGAAATTTGCTAGCTCGATCTGACCTATCTGAGCCATGTCGGTTTCGCCAGCTTGAAGCACTGAGACGGTGCCGTCAGTGCCTATTGAAATTTGCGTCGCATTTGCAGGGACTGTGATCTGAGGGATGAGCTGGTAGCCGTCGCTATTTACGATCGTGCCGTTTGCATCAAGCTTAAATGCGCCGTTTCTAGTGTAAGCTGTCGTGCCATCAGGGAGTTGAATTTGAAAAAAGCCGTTGCCAGCTATGACCATATCTAGGTTGTTGCTAGTCTCTTTAAAATAGCCCTGAGAGAAAATTTTATTTATCGCTGTTGGGCGCACGCCAAGACCTACTTCGATGCCTGTCGGGCTTGTAGTAGTTTGGCTCGTAGCCGTGCCTGCGTACTCCATGACTTGATACATAAGGTCAGCAAATTCAGCTCTATTTTTCTTATATCCATAGGTATTTACGTTTGCGATGTTGTGTGAGGTTACGTCTATCTGCGTCTGCTCGGCGATCATGCCAGTGGCCGCAGTGTAAAGTGATCTCATCATAGTTTTATCCTTTTATTAAGCTTTTAGGGCTAGTTTTTGAACAGCATCTTGGTTAAGGTCAGTCATGTGGCTTGTCATAACCTTTTGATACATATCAACTAAGCGCTGGGTTTCTATTAGACCCACCATTTCTAAGACTGGATTTACGTTTGACATTTGAGCGTAGCCTTGCATCACGCTATCAGCCTCGTCAAGCTCGGTTATATCGTCAAAATTTCTACTCTCAAAGAGATTATCGCCGACCTTTTTTAGATCCCTTATCTCTCTTGGCTGAGCGATGTAAAATTTAGAAAATTGATTGTTATTTGAGTATAAATTTCCATTTTTATCAACGGTTAGCACCTCGCCTTGTGGCACTTGGATGCCTCTTTGACCTGGATTTTGCGCTTCATAGCCACTTGGTAGCACCCTGTAGCCCTCTTTTGTGACGATGTAGCCGTCCGCATCAAGGCTAAAAGAGCCATTTTTGCTTAGTTTTACGCCATTTGGAGTATCGACTAAGAAAAAAGCGTCATCTCTTTTTATCGCAAAGTCAAGCGTGTTTGAGCTGTATTTAAAGCCACCAGCGCTAAAGTCGGTGTACTCTTCGCTCACTTGTGGCACACGATCAAGCGTTCTATTTAGAAATTTAGCTCCGTCTTTTGTGTGATTTTTAAGCGGAAGCTCATCTTGCGTCTCTTTAAAAATTCTCGCAAAGTCGCCGATGACTACGTCGTTTCGCTTGTAGCCGATCGTATTTACATTTGCAAGGTTGTTTGAGATGACATTTAGTCTGTTAAACTGCGTTACCATGCCAGCAGTGGCTTGATAATAACCATTTTGCATAAATTTTCCTAATCAAAATTTGATTTTTTAGAATTACTAAGCAATCATCGTTCCAACTTTCTTTTTATACACTTTTAAAAAATTTTGGGTATAATCCACTTTCTTTTAACCAGCACTTAAATCACAATGATACGATTTGAAAGGAAATTTATGAGCGCCGCAAAAGACTCTTTTTCTCAGATAGAAGAGCTTTTTGTTGAAAATGCAAAAGGCTTTTTGACATACGAAAAATTAGTAAAATTATTAGACAAAGCTCCGACGGCTACGATAGTAAAAAAGATAGAACAACTAGCAAAAACAAACAAAGTCCAGCTCATCACATCTGCTGAGGCTGCAAAGCTTAGAAATTTAGCTGACGCCAAAAAACGTCAAGAAAATGCTCAAAAAAGTGACCAAGATATCGACGAAGACCTTGATCTTTCAGGCGAAAGCGACCTTTTAGAGTGGTCAAGATCAGATAGTCCAGTAAGGATGTATCTAAGAGAGATGGGTCAGATCGCGCTTCTTACAAAAGAAGAAGAGGTCGAGATCAGCAAGAGGATCGAGCTTGGCGAAGATATCATCATCGACGCATTTTGTTCAGTGCCATTTTTGATCGATTTCATACTTGATTACAAAGAGCCACTTATCAATAGAGAACGCCGCGTAAAAGAGCTTTTTAAAAGCTTTGAAGATGAGAGCGAAAACGAAAACGAAGATGGCGAAGAGGATATAGACGAAGAGGATGAGGAGAACGAAGAGAACGAAACTCCTAAAAAATCAGCCAAAAACGACAAACGCGCAGAAAAAGTTATAGAGAGCTTTAAAGCCCTTGAAAAGGCTAAAAAAGAGTGGCTAAAGACCGCAAACAAGCAAGATAAGGTAGAAAGCGACGACACAGCTTCAAAGATGACGCTTGCGTTTAAAAAGAAAATTTTAAAAGAGAAGCTGATGGATCTTGGTCCAACAAGCAAGCTAATCAGCGAGATCGTAAAATCAATGGAGACAGCGCTAAAAAGCGACGACGAATTTGACAGAGAGCTAAAACGCTTGGAGTATCGCTTGCCGATGTTTAGTGACGAGCTAAAGAAAAATCACAAAAGCATACTAAAAGATATCATCAAACTTAGCAAAGAAGAGATCGCAGCCCGCGTGCCAGAGGCTACGATGGTCTCAACCTACGTCGAGATCAAAAAGCTTTTTACGACAAAAGAGGCGAGCAAACAAGGCTTTGACCTTGAGCCAGCAAGACTAAAAGAGATTTTAGAGCAGATCAAACGCGGAAAGAAAATTTCAGACGAAGCAAAAGCTAGAATGGCTAAGTCAAACCTCCGTCTAGTCGTAAGTATCGCAAAACGTTATACAAACAGGGGCTTGCCATTTCTTGACCTCATCCAAGAGGGCAACATAGGCCTTATGAAGGCGGTTGATAAATTTGAATATAGAAAAGGCTATAAATTTTCAACCTACGCCACATGGTGGATCCGCCAGGCTATCTCGCGTGCGATCGCCGATCAGGCAAGGACGATCAGGATACCTATCCACATGATAGAGACGATCAATCGTATCAACAAAATCAACCGCAAATACCTCCAAGAAGAAGGCAAAGAGCCTGATGTAAGCGTCATCGCGAAAGAGGTCGGACTAAGCGTTGATAAGGTAAAACAGGTGATCAAGATCACAAAAGAGCCTATCAGCCTTGAAGCTCCGATCGCAAACGAAGAAGACGGTAAATTTGGTGATTTTGTCGAGGATAAAACTTCGCTATCACCGATAGATCAAATTTTAAAAAGCGACCTTAGAGAGCAGATCGATGATGTGCTTTCACAGCTAAATGAGCGCGAAAAGGCGGTTATTTCGATGAGATTTGGCTTGCTTGAAGATGAAAGTGACCGCACACTTGAAGAGATCGGCAAGGCACTAAACGTCACTCGTGAGCGTGTCCGCCAGATAGAAAGCTCAGCTATCAAGAAACTAAAACACCCAAAAGTTGGCAGAAAACTTAAAAACTACATCGAGGGCTAACAAGCCCTGCCCTTTTGGGCATCTGCCCTAAACTCTATAAATTTCTGAAATTACTCTCTAGTCTATAATTAAGTTATCCTTGCGACCAAAGCACCAAAAGATACAAGTAAAAATTTAATATTTTTGTATATTTGCCCTACTTTGGTGTATATACTCTTATTTAGACAGCTTTTCTTTTGGTAAAGTATTAGCGTCTATACCCTTTAAAGGGCTTTCTCTTTGAAAAATTTATAGCATATATACCCAAAAATTGTTTTAAATATTACATACAGCTCTCATCTTAAAGTATAATTAATCTAACCTTCGTTTTGAGGGTACACTTGCTACAAAAATAGATAAAAAAAGGTACACTTGCTACAAATTTTCAAAAATTTACCACTTCGATAGCTATTAAAGATATCTTTTTTATAGCATATATACCCTTTAAAGGACTTTCTCTTTGAAAAATTTATAGCATATATACTCAAAAATTGTTTTAAACATTACATATAGCTCTCATCTTAAAGCATAATTAATCTAACCTTCGTTTTGAGGGCACACTTGCTATAAAAAAGGTACATATGCTACAAAATTTCAAACGAGAAATATCAAATTTTTGATTTGAACATATATTTTAAAACCAAAAAGTAAAGCATCAAAAATAAAAAGAGAGTTTTACCGGCACAAGACCGGTAAAAATTTATTCGCCTAGAAGTTTATCTAGTTTTGCAGCCAAGCTCGTAGTGTCGTGAGCTTTAGCCAAAGAGGCAACATGTAGCTTTAAATTTGCTTGTAAATTTTCTTCCAAGCTCTTTGCGATGTCGCTGCTGTCAAGATTTTCTACGCTATTAGCATTTGCTACGCTTCTAGCAGCTAGAGCGTTCATGCCCTTAAATACAGCATTTTGTGTCGAGCCGATCTCTGAGCGAAGTGAATTTATGTTTTTCAAGATATCGCCAGAATTTGAGCCATCCTCTTTAACATTTAAAAGAGCATTTGTGCTTAAATTTATATTTTTTGTGCCCTCACCTGTGAAAAAGCCAAGCTCGGCGTCAAAAACGTTTTTGCCGTTAAATTTAGCCTCTTTTACGCTGTCACTCATCGCATTTTTAAGCGCATTTATCTCGCCTTTTATACCCTTTTGCTCGTTCGCTGAAAGAGCTGGGTTTGAAAGCTTGCTTGATAGCTCGCCGATCTTGTCCGCACTCTCACTTAAATTTAAAAGCGTTGAGTCGGCGATCTGAAGCATACCGATCATATCGTTTGCATTTGCCATGCCCTCATTTAGGACATTTGTTTGTGAAAGTAAGCTCTCTGCGATTTGCAAATTTGCACCTGATGCTTTGATCTCACTATTTGCAGAGATGGCGTTTAACGCCTTTTTCTCGCTATTTTTAGCTTGATCTAAATAATAGTTTCCTGAAGCCTGGTTTGCAGCATAAGTTCCTAACTTCATATCAACTCCTTTTTAGTAGTTTTGAGACAGATTTTACTATAAATTTCATAAAAAGTTGCAAAAATATTTCTTAAAGCAAAAAATATTTTTAAAAAGATTTTAGAAAATTTTAAATTTTCTAAAATCAAATTTCATTTTTAATCTTCTAATCTCACGGCTATTGATCTTTTATGAGCTGTTAGCCCTTCGGCTTCGGCTAGTTGCATGCATGGTTTGCCAAGGTGGATGATGCCTTTTCTGCTAACTGAGATGATAGAGCTTCGCTTCATGAAATTTTCAACTCCAAGCGGCGAGTAAAATCTCGCACTTCCGCCAGTTGGCAAGGTGTGATTTGGTCCAGCGATGTAGTCGCCCATCGCTTCAGGCGTGAAGTGTCCAAAAAATATCGCCCCAGCGTGTTTTACCTCGTCCATATAGCTCAAAGCGTCGTTTGTAGCGATCTCTAGGTGCTCCACAGCAAGCTCGTTCATCAGTTTAAAGCACTCCTCTAGGTCTTTTGCGACGATGATAGCGGCTTTATTTCTCATGCTAGCACTTGCAATTGGTTCGCGTTTTAGAGTTTTTAGCTCGTCCTCTATGTGCCTTTGCACTGCCCTTGCAAAGGCCTCCACTGGTGTTATCAAAAAGGCACTTGCGATCTCGTCGTGCTCGGCTTGTGAGAGTAGATCGATCGCTATATGGCGAGGATCCGCGCTATCATCAGCGATCACGCCTATTTCGCTTGGACCTGCGATCATATCGATATTTACGTCGCCATAAACTAGCTTTTTAGCAGTCGCTACGTAGATGTTGCCAGGTCCTGTGATGACATCGACCTTTGGCACGGTCGCTGTGCCGTAAGCCATCGCTGCAATAGCGCTTGCACCGCCTATTTTAAAGGCTGTTTTGATGCCACATAGATGCATCGCAGCAAGAAGTAGAGGATTTACCTTGCCACCTGGTGCTGGTGTGCAAACCACGATCTCTTTTACGCCAGCAACGATTGCTGGGATAGCATTCATAAGAAGTGAGCTAGGATATGCCGCCTTGCCGCCTGGGATATAAAGGCCAGCGCGATCAACTGGGGTGTATTTTGCACCTAGTAAGATGTCGTGCTCGTCCTTATAGGTCCAGTCGCTTGGTTTTGTGCGCTCGTGATAGCTTTTTATCCTGTCGTGAGCTAAATTTAGAGCCACTCTTAGGGCGTTATCTAGCGAGTTGTAGGCCGCTTCCATCTCTTTTACGTCGATTATTATGTCGTTTTTGCCTGTGACATTAAATTTATCAAATTTACTTATCTGTGCGAAAAGCGCGCTATCGCCATCTTTTCTTATCTCGTCTATGATGCCTGTAACCACTGGCATCACGGCACTCATGTCATTGTCACTTCGTCTAACAAGCTGTGAAAATTTACTCTCAAAGTCAGCGTCGCTGCTGTGTAAAAACTTCATTTATGATCCTTTATTTTTAGTTTTCTCTCATATCTTTGCTTTTGTGTAATGTTACCCAAAATTCCGCCCTGGTGGATATATAAAATTTCGCTCCCAAGCTTATCTAAATTTGCAAAAAGCGTCATAAAGCCCACCGGGTCGTAAATAAGCTCAAATTCAACACCACTTTTGCAAACCTCAAGCCAAATTTCATAAAGCTCTTTGTATAAATTTCCAAAATGATACTTCTTTGGCGGATTTAAAATTTGCACTTTGCTATCTTTATCTAGCTCGTAAATTTGCTTTTTTAGATAGCCGCTATCTCCTACGCAAGGGGCTGTAAAAACCCTAAGATCGGTGTGCTTTGCTAGATAGCATGCGCTTGTGCCTGTGCCTGATGGCAAAAAGATATCAGGCCTTATGCCACTTTTTTTGCTCCACTCATTTATCTCACGTGCCTGCGTGATAAAGCCAAGCTCAGCCTCACTCTGCGCCACGCCCTCGTTTATAAATAGCGCATTTTGGCTCTTTGCTAGCTCTTTAGCAAATTTCTCACGCTCCTCTTTTACAAAAATTTCCATGCCATTTTCAAGTGCAAATTTGAAATTTCCAACTGGATCTTGCTCTAAATTTGAGCTAAGATGAGAGACGACGTAGTAGAATTTAAGCCCTTTTAGCTTGGCAAAAAGACTTAGGCTATACATCGCATTTGACTGGCTTGAGCCGTGAGATACGATGGCTTTGATGCCGCCAAGATCGGCCTTTAGAAAATACTCTAGCTTTCTTGCTTTGTTGCCGTTAAACTCACCTAGCAGATCATCCCTTAAAAGCCAAAATTCTCGCCCTCTTAAGCGAATTTTATCAATCACCCTTAAACTCCAAAAATTTCTCTATCTCGTTGATAGCCTCTTTGTTTGAGAGTGAAAATTTGATCTCTATACGCCTTGAAGCGTCCTTGTCCTCGGCTCCGTCTTTAAAAACTAGCTCGTTGTAGCTTCGCCCACTTGCGACAAGCAGCTTTCTAAGGCGTGCATCGTCACTAAATGAGTTTATAAACTCCATCACCGCGTAGGCTCTTTTTTGCGAAAGCTCTAGGTTATAAATGTAGCTTCCATCGCTATCTGTAAAGCCCTCTATGACAATCTGATCGATATTTGAGGCGATCTCTTTATCATTTAAAAGCACGTCAAAATACTTACTAAGCGTGGCCTTTAGCTCCTCTTTGACCTCTTCTTTTAAGACCGCACTACCCTTATCAAAAAGCACTGATGAGCTAAGCTTTAGCGCGCCTGAGTTTGGATCGATCTCGATGCTAGATCCTAGCCTATCTTTTAGGGCGGAGATCACTTTTACCCTTATGCCAGTTAGGTTTTTGACCCTGTCACGAGTGACGTTTAGATCCCTTAAAAGCTCGTCATATCTAGCCTCTTTTTTGCTTACTTGCTCGAGTAAAAAGGCGATCTTGGCTAAATTTTTCTCGCTACTTGCATTTGCATCGCTAAGCGCTTTATCTTTTGATGAAATTTCATCATTTAGCACGATCATTTTTTGGTTTAGATCAAAAATGCTAGCGTTTAGCTCTTTTATACTCGCATTTGCGTCTTTGTTTTCATCTATGAGCTGGGCTAGTTTTTCTTTTAGGGCGTCTATTTGGATGACAAAAATTTCATTTGATTTTTTTAAATTTATGTTTTCGTCGCTTATCTTTGAAAGCTCGCTTTTTAGGGCATCATTTAGCTCTTCAAGGGTAAAATTTCTGCCCTGGGCGTCTTTTAAATTTGCTAAAGCTGTGATGATGGCTTGCTCTTTATTTTCAAGGGTGTTTTGAGTTAGGACGTATTTTACGACGACAGCGCCGATTAGCAGCATAAAAACAAAGAGCAGACCCGCCATCAAGTCTGCGTACGAAACCCAAAAGCTCGATTGATCTTCGTTATTTTTGTCTATTTTCATTGCACTAGATTTTCGATTTTTTCTATTACAGAATTTGCTTCTTTATCGATCTCGTCTATGTTCTTCTTAAGCTCAGCGATGAGGCTCTCGCGCTCTTTTTCACGCTCCAAGCTCCTGCCCTCTTGCTCATACGCTGCCTTAAATATCGTCGCACTCTCCACGAGCGAGGTTCTAAATGCCTTTAACGCCTCGTTTTGCTCTTTCATCAAAGAGAGAGAAAATTCTTTTAAAATGGCATCAAAACTCTTGATAGTCTGCTCAAATTTAAGCTGGCTCTCTTTTGTGGCATTTAAATTTCTACTAAAAATTTCGCCAAGCTTTGCATGCTCGGTTAAAATTTTAACCTCCATGTCTTTAAAGGCATTAGAAAACGCACCAACCGCCTTTAATATATCGGAGTGGATTTTTACAAATTCATCTTGTTTTAGTCCAGATTCATTTAGCATTTTTAAACTTGCGCTAAGCTCTGCCTTGCTTTGATTGATGATATTTTTCTCAACCTCGCAAAGCTCTTTTAGGCTGTTAAATTTCTCATTTGTCTGCTCGCTTAGCTCTTTTACAAATTTATCATCAAGCACTATTTTAAAGGCGTCGTGACTATCTTTAAAGTAGCCTACACTTGCTTTCATGAAATTTGCATTTAGCTCATTTTCCTGCCAGAAAAACTCACGGCTTAGCTCTTTTTGCTCGCTGTAAAATCTCTCAAATTTACTAATGCCGATCTTTTCAAAAAACATCCACCAAAGCGCTAAAAATATGCCGTAAATCGATACATAAAATGCCGTAGCCACGCCGTTTAGCAGTATAGCGATCTCTTTTTCAAGGCCGTTTGCAGTGCTTGAGCTAAAGCTTGGCATAGAGATAGCGATACTGATAAATGTACCCAAAATTCCAAGCATAGGAAAGACTGCTTGACCGATGTTTGCTAGGTTGTCATTTCTAAAATTTCTTGTATAGCTCTCAAAAAAATCTTCAAATTTAGCGTTTGCCTTTTTGACATTTGAAATTTCAAAAAGATGAGCGATGATAAATTCTTTTAGCCTTATCTTGTAGTCTTTGGCATTTGCTAAGAAATTTGAGTAAGCAACCAAGGCGCTATGGCGAGAAAATACAAAAGCGACAAAGAGTATAACGCCCATCATCACGATGGTGTGAAGCTTTATCTGAAAATTTATAACGCCAAGATACGCTAGTATCGCCAAGATGTAGATAGCTAAAGGGATAAAGATAACTTTAAAAAAGACAAAGAAAGAGTGAGCTTGGTGCTCCTTTGGCACGCTTAGCTCACTAAAATCATTTTGATTTTGCATAGGATTAGTTCCTATTTAGGCAATTTAAGTCGCTAAAAGCAGTCTGAAGACGCTTAACCATGCTCTCCTCGCCACTTCTTAGCCATTTCCTTGGATCGTAGTATTTTTTATTTGGCTTATCATCGCCCTCTGGGTTGCCGATCTGACCTTGCAAGTATGCTCTATTTTTGGCCTCATACTCACGCACGCCGTCCCAGAAAGCCCACTGTGTATCGGTATCGATGTTCATCTTGATAACGCCGTAGCTTACAGCATTTTTGATATCTTTTAGCTCGCTGCCGCTTCCGCCGTGAAATACAAAATTTACTGGCTTGTCGCTTTTTGTGTTAAATTTCTTAGCGACATAGGCTTGTGAGTTTTTAAGAATTTCTGGTCTTAGCACGACATTGCCCGGTTTATAAACGCCGTGAACGTTGCCAAAACTAGCTGCGATGCTAAATTTATCGCTTATCTTGCTTAGTCTTTCATAAGCAAGCGCGACGTCCTCTGGCTGAGTGTAAAGAAGTGCGTTATCAACGCTTGTGTTATCTACGCCATCTTCTTCGCCGCCAGTGACGCCTAGCTCGATCTCTAGGCTGATGCCAAGCTCGCTAAGCTCTTTTAGATACTTCTCGCACGTGCTTAAATTTTCGTTGATATTCTCTTCACTAAGATCAAGCATGTGAGAGCTAAAAAGTGGCACGCCGTGAGTTTTTTTATACTCATGACTTGCTTTTACTAGCTCATCTATCCAAGGCAAAAGCTTTCTAGCAGCGTGGTCAGTGTGTAAAATGACTGGCACGCCGTAAGCCTTGGCAAGCAGATGAACATGCTTTGCTCCAGCGATCGCACCAAGAACGGCTGCATTTTCGCAGGCTTTACCAGCGTAAAAACCTGCACCGCCATTACTAAACTGAACGATAACAGGCGAGTTAGCAACCTTTGCCGCTTCTAAAACAGCATTTACTGAGTCGCTGCCTACGACATTTACAGCAGGTATTGCAAAACCTTGCTCTTTGGCATAAGCATAAAGTTTTGTTACATCATCTCCGCTTAAAACACCAGGTTTTACGATATCTAAAACGCCCATTTTATCCTCCAAATTTTATTTGTATTCTATCTTTGCTTTTTGGCGTAGAGCTTCACTTTTTTGTCTAACAGCAGCTTGGAATTTCTCCATTTTTACAGCTTGCTCGATCTCTGGTTTTGCTTGTTCAAAGCTTACAGTGCCAGCTGCCTTGCCATCTTCTTTTAAGATAACATGGTAGCCAAACTGAGTTTTAACTGGCTTAGTTGAAACTGTGCCGTTAGCCATTGAAAATGCTGCGTCTGCAAAAGGTTTTACCATTTGGCTTTGACCAAACCAGCCAAGCTCGCCACCATGTGCTGCTGAGCCTTTGTCGATTGATTTTTGGCTTGCTAGCTCTGCAAATTTCTTAGTTAGCGCCTCGCCTTTTAAATTTTTAAGTTGAGCGATGATGTCGTTTGCTGTTTTTTCATCTTCAACTAAGATATGTCTTGCTCTTGCTTGAGCTGGTTGGTTCATGCTAGCTTTGTTTTTGTTGTAAAAATCTCTTAAATCGCTATCGCTTACTTTTATGCCGTCAAATAGTTTTCTCATATAAAGCTCAACTGCGATGCCTTCTTGTGCAGCTTTTACAGCCTTGATGTAATCAACATCTTTTTCAATGCCTGTCGCTTTTGCGTCTTTTAAAAGAAGTTTTCTGTTGATTAGATCGTCGATTATACGTTTTTTCTCATTTGGTTGAAGCTTGCTTGCGTCAAAACCTGGCATAGCCGCTGATAAAAGTGCTGAGATATCGCTATCATTTATAGCATCGCCATCAACTGTTGCAACTACTGCTGCGTTTAGAGTGACAGCTGCAGCTAAACTTAAAACTGCTGGAAACAAAAATTTTTTCATATAAATCCTTTAAAAAATTGATTTTATGGGCAGGATTATATCAAATAATGCGGTAACTTTTCGTTTAACTTGCAATTTTAGGTAAAATAGCCAAATGAGAACAAAAAAAGATATTTTAGAGATAAAAAAAAGGCTTTTAGAAGAGTTTAAAGACGCCAAAAGCGAGCTTAAATTTAGAAATTTATATGAACTTCTTGTCTGCGTCATGCTCTCAGCTCAGTGCACAGACAAAAGGGTAAATTTGATCACACCTGCCCTATTTGAGGCATATAAAGATGTTTTTGAGCTAGCTAGCGCAAATTTAGCCAGTCTAAAACTCATGATAAACTCATGCAGCTTTTTTAACAATAAGGCTCTGAATTTGATCAAGATGGCAAACAGCGTGGTTGAGCTTTATAACGGAGAAATTCCGCTTGATGAAGAGAAGCTAAAAGCCCTTGCTGGAGTTGGGCAAAAGACCGCTCACGTCGTGCTTTTAGAGGCGACAAACGCAAACGTAATGGCAGTTGATACGCATGTTTTTAGAGTATCGCATAGACTTGGCTTAAGCAGTGCAAAGACGCCAGAAGCGACTGAAGAGGATCTAACTCTTGCCTTTAAAACTGATCTTGGCAAGCTTCATCAAGCGATGGTTCTTTTTGGACGCTACAC
>CAUUZE010000055.1:0-12230 GCA_963549665.1 Campylobacter concisus
ATACAGCTTTTGATAAGGATAAATTTATAAATTTCGCATCGCAATTTTTTAGCGAAGTGAGCCTTAGCAAGATAGAAGAAGGCGAGAATAACGCAACTGAAAAGTTCTTTAGATACCGCCTAAATGTCACTAGCTCACTTAAAACCCCGCAAAAATTTTATGACTTTTTAGACGCACTTAGCAGCTATGATAGCATCATAAAAGCCGAATTTCCTATCGTTATGAAGGGCGAAAACGACAAGATTCACACAACCTTTAACATAAAAGTTTTTGGGTTGAAGTAAGAACTTAAAGTTTACCATCAAGATAGAGTTTAACCAAAAATTCGCTATATCTTTTTCTACCAAGATAGTTTAAATGCTCCGGATCAGATAATTCTTCATCACTAAATTTTAAATTTGTAAGATCAACAATTTTGGCATTTTTGATGGCTGATGTTATTTCGTTTATGTTATATTGAAGTCTTGTTCCATCAAATATTGGCTCAAATAAAACAACTACTTTCACACCATTTTTAGCCAATGGATCTATTATATAATTTTGCATGTATTTTAATGTGTTTAATTTTAGCTCTTTTAAGTCAAGTACCTTACCATAATTCTCTCTCGGCAATGCATTTGCAAAAAGTATACTATCGCCATTTGTACACTTTGCAACAATAAGCTTTTTGTTTATGGTAAATTTTGAGTCTAATTCAAGAATATTATTTACATTACAATCACTATCTGTTTCAACATTAAATAATGGATGCCTTTCATTATTTGCAACCAAATCAATTATTTTATTTTTAGACTCAAAGATATTATAAAAAACATTTAATCTATTATAGATAGCTTCAGAGTATCTTAAAAATAAATGAAAGCTTGTAAAATACTTTGGCAATGTTCTAAAAAACATTAATTTACTTGTGCCAAAATTTGCTACAAGTTCATCATTAGTATAAATTTTAATACCTCTTTCTGCATAGTCCTCAAAAAGATCACTAATTTTTATACTAAAAATAACTTTTTTTACATTAACTTTTTTAATAACTTTTGTAATAAAAGGATAATCGCCTATAAAATTGCCAGATACGCCAAAGTTATAAATACTGATATTATTTTTAGCAAAAAAATTTGTTGATATATGATGAAGAGTTCTACTACTCCCAACAAAAATAAGATCTTTTTTATCGATGTCATTTAATTCAAAATGCTTAGCCTTTGAAACTTTTGAAGAATTCACGAAATTAGTTTTGCTTGTGCTAATATCTGAAAAAATATAAAGCACAACATCAAGCCCAACCATAGCAAAAACCACTAAAAACAGGCATAGAAATATTTTTTTCTTAAAATCTAAAGTATAAAAATTCGCTCGCATTATTAAGCCTAATTGCTAAGATTGATATAAACAAAAAGAAAGATGTTGCAAAAATTTGCCAGATAGTAAATTTAAATTTCTTATCAAATGCCATTTGCATAGAGTTTTTAAAAAGCAAAACAACCAAAAAAGCCAAAACGATAAAAAACATCTCAAGATAATTAACGTCTATTTTAAACTCAACAAAAAACATCCCTCGGATCACTTTCATGGCATCTTCAAAGCTTTTTGCCCTAAAAAATATCCATGTAAAATTTACAAAGTTAAAGGTAATAATCCAAGCAATGATTTTATTTAGCTTAAAATTTAACTTTTTCCAACATCTGTGAATAACAATAGCAACACCATGTAAAGCTCCCCAAACAACAAATGTCCAAGCAGCCCCATGCCAAAGACCGCCTATTAAAAATACTAAAAACAAATTTATATAGGTATGACATTGACCTTTTCTATTTCCTCCAAGCGGGATATAGATATAATCTCTTAAAAAACGCGATAGCGTAATATGCCATCTGTGCCAAAAATCTTGAATATTTAAAGCCTTATACGGGGAGTTAAAATTTATAGGAAGCCTTATATTAAAAAGCAGCGCAAGACCTATCGCCATATCGCAATAACCACTAAAATCAAAATAAAGCTGAAAAGTGTACGAAAGCGACGTTGCCCATGCTTGTAGAAAAGTCAAATTTCTCTCCACATCAAATCCAGCATTTGCAAAGATCGAAAAAGTATCAGCAACCACGCTCTTCTTAAATAGCCCCATACTAAAAACAAAAAGTCCAAGAGCTATAAATTTATAGTTTTTTATAAGATTAAATTTATTTGCAAACTGTGGCATCATCTCTTTGTGATGCACTATCGGACCAGCTATGAGCTGTGGAAAAAATGTTATAAAAAGGCAGTAGTTTAAAAAACTATTCTCTTTTGTTTGTTTATTGTAGCTATCTACTAGATATGCTATTTGCTGAAATGTGACAAAACTAAGTGCAAGCGGCAAAGCAATATGAAGCAGACCCAAATTTGTATTTGCTATAGCGTTTAAATTTGAAATTAAAAAATCAGCATATTTAAAATATCCAAGTAAAGCAAGGTTGCAAACTATACCAAAAATCAAAATAGTTTTACTTTGATGTTTTGCGAGAAATTTTGAAACAAGGAAGTTGAAAACAATACTTCCTAACAAAATCGGCAGATAATAAACACTCCAATAAGCATAAAAAAATAAACTAGCACTCACCAAAAAAGCTTTTGCAAGAGTGCTTAGTCTCTTTTTATTTAGAAAAAAATATACAAAAAATACAAGCGGTAAAAAAACAAATATAAAGGCATATGAGTTAAAAAGCAAACTTAACCCTTACTTTTTATCCACGCATTTGCCAAGTTGGCAGGCTCTTTTATAAAGTGTGTCTGCCTTTGTTTCATCGCCGCTTAGCTTTGCAAGCAAGAAGCACGACTGCGCATACTCAAGCTCGCAGCTCTTTGCCAAAAGCTTTAAAACTCTAGCCTCAGCCTTGGTTCTATCTATCTTATGAGTTTTTAAATTTTCGCTTTCGATGTATGACTTTAGCCCCATTGCCTCGTTGTAGCAGCCAACGCCGTCGCCACTATCGCAAGCTAGTTTATAAAGCTTTAGAGCCTTTTCGATATCTTTTTGCTCATCAACTAGCCCTTGCTCGTAAATTTGACCTAAATTTGAGCAAGCAGTCGCAAGCCCAGCGTTGCAAGCCTTTTCGTAGTAGCCTTTTGCCTTTACGAAATCCTTTTCGTTGCTAAAATTTACAGCTAGGTTGTTGCAGTCGATGCTATTTCCGCTCTCGCAGTTTTGCACCATCTTCTCTTTTTCAAGCTCAAGACGCTCCGCCCTAGCCTCCTCATCACTTTGCCAAAAGCCAAAGCTCACCATCTTTTGCCACGACCAGCAGCCACTTAGCATAAAGCTAGCAACTACAATAAGTCCAAAATTTAAAACTTTTTTCACTTATTTTCCTGCTTACATGCCAAGCTTTGCGCCTAGTCTTTTCATCTGTGGGCACGCCTTGTTTAGGCCACGAAAGCAAGCGACTTTATAAATCCCATAAGCTCTCTTTTCGTCCTTGTTCATGCCAAGGCCTAGCTCATACATAGCGCCGATATTTGCGCAGCTTGGCAGATCTCCAGCGTTGCAAGCGTTTGTATAAGCCTGCATCGCTAGATAGTAGTCTTGTTTTACGATCTCGCCCTTGCGGTAGGCGTTGCCTAGATGATAGCAAGCTTGCACACCGCCACTATTGCAGCTATCTTTGTAAATTTCGACCGCTTTTTTTGGATCTTTTTTCACACCAAGGCCGTTTTCATAGAGCGTGCCAAGATTTGAGCAAGCAAGCTGCACTTTCGCATCGCAAGCCTTTTTGTAGTTTGCATAGGCATTGTCATACTCTTTCATAAGCTCAAAATTTACACCCAAGTCATTGCAAGCTTCAGCATCGCCGCTCTCGCACTTTGGTGTTAAAAGATCAATGGCGTTTTTTGAAATTTGCTCTTTGTTTTGCACCACCTTTTCGTCCTTTGGTTGCTGCCATGAGTCATCTTGCTTTGGCGTCTCTCCGATGCCAATCACGTTTAAGCAGCCTGTGAAAAATAGAGCAGTTAAAAGTAGTAGATATTTTTTCATTTTTGTCCTTTTAGTATTGTCCAAACAAGTCATTTAGGGCTTCGCTGATGCTTGGGTGAGTGAAAATTTGGTTTTTAAAGAAATTTGCATCTGCTTTTAAATTCATCGCGATCGCGATCTCGTTTATGATCTCATTTGCGTAGATGCAGTGAAAGCTAGCCCCCAAAATTTCGCCGCTACTAGCTTCAACGATCGCTTTTAGCATGCCCACATCGTGATTTAGCACCTTTGCTCCTGGCACTGCTGCCATGCTAAGCTTTAGCTCTTTGAAATTTAGCCCAAGCTTGCTAGCTTCTTTTGCATTTACGCCAACTCTTGCTAGTGGAGTGTCGGTAAATAGCACATTTGCATGGATGCTTCTGTTTTGTGTGGTGCGTTTTTTGTCGCCAAAAATTTGCGAGAAAACTATCCTAAAATCATCCAAACTAGTGTAGGTAAAAAGCTCTCCGCCGCGCACGTCGCCCACTGCGTAGATGTTTGACACATTTGTTTGAAGGCGCTCATTTGTCTTTATAAAGCCTTTTTCATTTAGCTCGACGCCAGCTGCTTTTAAATTTAGATCATCTAAATTTGCCACTCTGCCAAGCGCTACTAAGAACGCATCAGCTTTGATGAGCCTATCTTCATTATCTTGTTTGAAATTTAGCGCATTGTCTTTTAGGCTCTCTATCTCGCAGCCCTCTAAAATTTCGATGCCTTGCACGTTTAGCGCATCTTTTACGCTTTTAGCTATGTCTTCATCTTCGTTTTTTAGCAGTTTTGAGCGTCCAACGATGGTCACTTTTGAGCCAAAATTTGCAAACATCGATGCAAACTCGATGCCGATGAAGCCGCTGCCAACGATGACAAGATGCTTTGGCATAGTTTTTAGATCAAGCAAAGTTTTACTTGAAAAGACGTTTGAGTTTGTTATCTCAAATGGCGCATACGCCTCTTTTGAGCCGGTATTTATGATGATAAACTCGCCTTCAACAACTTTTTGCTCACCACTTGAGGTTGTAACTAGGACGCTATTTTTATCTTTAAACGAGCCAACGCCATCGATCACATCGATATTTTCTTTATCATTTAGCATCGCATAGTTTTTAGAATTTAAAGCTGAGATTAGCTTATTTTTGTTTTCGATGCTAAGCGTGTAATACTCGTTTTCAACGCTATTATCTGCATATATCGCCTCTTTTGCAGCTGTGATTAGGCGTTTTGTCGGTATGCAGCCCACGTTTATGCAAGTGCCTCCATACATCTTTGGCGATCTCTCGATTAGCGCGACCTTTTTGCCAAGCGCAGCAGCCTTTACAGCTAGCGTCTTGCCAGCCTTACCAAATCCAATAATAACAATGTCATATTTCATTTAATTTTTCCTATTATGTAGTATGTAGTTTCGTTTATCTTTTTGATATCCATTTTGTATTTATTTGCCCAGCTTTTGATGATCTCATCAACACGCTCTTTTATCTCTTTGACGGTTGCGACGTTTTTTATCTTTAGCCTATCCTCACTCCCGCTCATCGCTACAAAGCAAAGGTGTGGCTTTAGATGATCGTTTAGCTCGATCACACTCTTTGGCAAAAGGCCGTCAGTGTTATTTAAAATTCTACGCATATGCTCAGTGGTCGTTTCATCTATGTTGTAGCCAAGCTGTGTCAAAAGTGCGTTATGATCCATATCGTTCCTTTTTGCTTAAATTTGCGATCATTATAAGATAAAATTCGATAAAATAGCCTAAATTTTCAAGGACAAATATGAAAAAATTTATCATTTTTCTATTTAACATTTTGCTATTTTGGGGCTGTTCAGCAGAGCAAATTTCGCAAAATTTAGGTCTTAGCGAGCCACCACTTGATCCTGAAGTCGAGCAGATAGCAGACGCCATCTATCTATATAACGAGGGCAACTACCCAAAGGCTTGCAAGAGATTTTACGACTACGCAAAAGATGGCAATGTCCTAGCCATGCAGCAAACTGGCGTTTGTTTTCGTGACGGCAAAGGCTTTAGCAAAGATATCTTAAGGGCACTTTTTTGGTTTGAGACAGCTGGCAGATACGGCAACATAGACGGACTAAGAAGCGCTGGATACATCTACGAATACGGTCTTGGGGTCAATAAAAATTTAGAAAAAGCGATATATTTTTATGAAAAAGCCACTAGTCTTGGCTCAAGCGAGGCTAGCTACGATCTAGGGCTTATCTACCTAGGTAAAAATGACTATAAAAAAGCTAGAATTTATCTTGATGAGGCTTGCTATCACGGCAAAGAAGAGGCCTGCACGAAGCTAAAAGAGATGAAATTTTAGCTCTCATCTCTTTAAAATTTACTACGCCTCAGCCTTTTGAGCGATCAAGACGCCCTCTATCATCTTTTTTATATCCCCATCAAGTATCGCATCAGTTTGTGAGTATGCCTCGCCGCTGCGGTTGTCTTTTACTTGTTGATACGGGAAAAGCACGTATGATCTTATCTGATGTCCCCAACCGATCTCACTCTTTTCGACGCTATTGCTCGCCTCTTGCTGCTTCATCAGCTCAAGCTCGTAAAGGCGCGACTTTAGCATCTTCATCGCTGTGGCTCTGTTTTTGTGCTGACTGCGGTCATTTTGGCACTGTACGACGATGCCAGTTGGTATGTGCGTGATGCGGATGGCTGATTCAGTCTTATTTACGTGCTGACCGCCTGCGCCACTAGCTCTATAAGTGTCTATTTTTAGGTCTTTCTCTTCGATCTCGATCTCTATATCATCATCTACTTCAGGGCTTACCATGACACTAGAAAAGCTCGTGTGACGGCGTCCTGCGCTGTCAAATGGGCTTGTGCGAACGAGCCTGTGGATGCCATTTTCTGCTTTGAAGTAACCATAAGCATTTTCGCCTTTTACGATAAAGCTCACATCCTTTAGTCCCGCCTCTTCGCCCTCTTGAAAGTCCAGAGTCTCGACCTTAAAGCCCTCACGCTCGCAAAATCTAAGATACATCCTATAAAGCATGCTCGCCCAGTCGTTGCTCTCAGTGCCACCAGCTCCAGGGTGGATCGATACGATCGCGTTTTTGCCGTCATCTTCGCCACTTAAAAGCATAGAAATTTCTAAATTTACTATCTTTTCATCTAAATTTTTAGCATCTTCAAAGAGAGAATTTATAGTCTCCTCGTCATTTTCAGAATTTGCTAGCTCAAAGAGCTCTTTTGCGTCGCTAACTGCTTGGTTGGCGTCACTAAACTTAGCAAGCATGTTTGAAATTTTTGTCTTTTCTTTATTTAGCGCCCCAGCTCTTGCGATATCTTGCCAAAAGTCAGGGTCTTGCTCGGTCGCCTCGATCTCTTTTAGCCTAGCCTTTATCTCGTCAGGCTTTACGATAGAGCCTATGTTTTCAACTTTTGTTTGTAGCTTCTTTAAAAGCTCGTTGTATTCGTAACTATCCAAGTTTTTCTCCATAAATTTTTGCCGATTTTAGCCAAAAGTTGCTTACATTTTTAAATTTACGCCCTTTTAATCCTTTTTTGTTACAATGCCAAGTTAAAATTTAGATAAAAAGAGTCAAATATGCAGATCATAAGAACTATAAAAGAGCTTGAAAATTTTGTCCAAAATGCAAGCGGCAAGATCGGTTTTGTGCCGACTATGGGCGCACTTCACGACGGACACGTTAGCCTTATAAAAAAATGCGTGAGCGAAAATGAGACAAGCATCGTCTCAACGTTTGTAAATCCAACTCAATTTTTACCAGGCGAAGATCTGGACAAATACCCAAGAAAAGAGCAAAGCGACATCCAAATTTGCGAGCAAAACGGCGTTAGCGCTATATTTATCCCAGACGCTAATGAGCTTTACTTTGAAGACGAGCCGCTCATCGTCGCTCCAAAGAAGCTTTCGACCATTTTAGAGGGCAAAACTAGGCCTGGGCATTTTGATGGCGTCTTAAGAGTGCTAAACAAGCTATTTCGCCTAACTCGTGCAAATAGCGTCTATATGGGCAAAAAAGACACACAACAACTAATCATCGTGCAAAATATGATAAAGACATTTTTCTTAAACATCGAGCTAGTAGCTTGCGATATCGTTAGAGAGCCAGACGGCCTAGCACTTTCAAGCAGAAACGTCTATATCTGCGACGAAGATAAGTGCAACGCACTAAGGCTTTCAAGATCGCTAAATAAAGCGCTAAATTTAATCCAAAACGGCGAAGAAGACGCGAGTGAGATCAAGGCAAATATGCTTGAAGTTTTAGAGCCACTAAAAGTTGATTACGTCGCGGTTACGGATAGAAATTTAAATGAAATTTCAAAGGTAGAAAAAGGCAATACAATAATCTTAGTAGCCGCCTATGTAGGCAAAACTAGACTAATAGACAACATCTGGATCTAAAAATGCCAAAACTTCATCTAATCTCGCTTGGTTGTAATAAAAATTTAGTTGATTCAGAGATCATGCTAGGACGCTTGCAAAACTACGATATCACAGACGATATCAGCGACGCTGACGTCATCATCGTAAATACCTGCGGCTTTATCAAATCCGCCAAAGAAGAGAGTATCCAAACCATACTTGAGATGCACGAAGCTCGCAAAAATGGCTCTTTGCTAGTAGTGACTGGCTGTCTTATGCAGCGCTACAAAGATGAGCTTATAAAAGAGCTACCTGAAGTCGATCTCTTTACCGGCGTGGCTGATTATGACAAGATCGATGAGATCATCTTAAAAAAGCAAAATTTATTTAGCCCAGAAACTTATCTGCAGGCAAATGAAGAGCGCGTGATAACTGGCTCAAACTACCACGCCTACATCAAAATTTCAGAGGGCTGTAACCAAAAATGTAGCTTTTGTGCGATACCGACATTTAAGGGCAAGCTAAAATCACGCTCGCTTGAAAACATCGTAAATGAGGTCAAAAATCTAGTCAAAAAAGGCTACTACGACTTTAGCTTTTTATCCCAAGACTCAAGCTCATATATGCGTGATCACGGCGTTAGCGACGGACTAATAAATTTAATAGACGAGATAGAAAAGATAAAAGGCGTAAGAAGCGCTAGGATACTTTACCTATACCCAAGCACGACTAGCAAGGAGCTCATTTCGCGCATCATCGCCTCGCCTATCTTTCACAACTATTTTGACATGCCGATCCAGCACATCAGCGAAAATATGCTAAAGATAATGAAGCGTGGAAGTGGTGCTAAAAAGATAAAAGAGCTTTTAAATTTGATGAGAAATGCCCAAAATTCATTCTTGCGAACTGGCGTCATCGTGGGACATCCAGGCGAGAGCGAGGAGGATTTTGAAGAGCTTTGCGAGTTTTTAGAAGAGTTTAAATTTGATAGAATTTCCGCCTTTGCCTACTCAAAAGAAGAGGACACAGCCTCTTTTGAAATGGAGCAAATCCCAGCAAAAATCATCTCAAAAAGGCTAGGCAAGATAGAAAAGATCACCAAAAAAGCGATAAATGAGAGCTTGCAAAAAGAGCTTGGCAAGCAAATTTATGCCTCACTTGAGGGCATTAGCAGCGAGGGCGAGATGTTTTACGCTGCCAAAAAAGATATCTGGGACAAAGATATAGACGGCGAAATTTTGATCAATGAAAGCGACGTAAAAGAGCTTGAGATCGGTTCGCTCTACCTTTGTGAGGTTAGCGACGTGGTCGATCAAAAACTAGTCGCTACCATCGTCAAAAAAGCAAAATGATAAGCCAAAATGTGCTTGATAGGCTAAGCGCTGGCGCAAACCTGCTTGCCTTCTCGCACGGCATCGATAGCACTGCACTTTTTTACATTTTACACGAGGCTGGGGTCAAATTTGATCTAGCCATAGTCGATCACAACGCCAGAGAGCAGAGTAAATTTGAAGTTGAAAGCGCCAAAGAGCTTGTCAGCAAATTTGGCAAAAAGATCTACATAAAAAGCGTAAATTTAGCTGGGTCAAATTTTGAAAAAAATGCGCGTGAGGCGAGGTATGAGTTTTTTGGTGAGATTTGCCAAAAATTTGGTTATGAAAATTTGATCCTAGCGCATCAGTTTGATGATAAATTTGAGTGGTTTTTGATGCAACTTGGCAAAGGCGCTGGGCTAAAAGAGCTCTTTGGTATGAGCGAGCTTGAGAGGAGAGAGCACTTTTGGCTGGTTAGACCACTTTTAAATTTACGCAAAAAAGAGCTTCAAAACTACCTTGACGAGCGAGGTTTGCGCTACTTTGTCGATGAGACAAATTTAGATGGCAAGCTTAAAAGAAGTTTTGTGAGACTAAATTTTAGCGAGCCATTTTTGGACGAGTATTTTGGCGGCGTGAAAAAAAGCTTTGAGTTTTTGGAGGCTGATAGGCAAAATTTACTGCCAAATATTACAAAGATAGATGATAAAATTTTCATTATAAAAAATGATAGTAACGTGGTTCGAGGTGTCGATATGGCGGCAAAAGAGCTAAATGTGCTTTTAAGCAAGGCTCAAAAAGATGAGCTAAGTGCAAATTTAGCAAAGCAAACAAGCGTGGTGCTAAGTGGCAAGATCGCCGTTGGCTACGCTGATGAATTTGTTTTGGTAACGCCATTTTGCAAAGCCGTAATGCCAAAAATATTTAAAGAAAAGGCTAGAATTTTAAAGCTACCAGCGATAAATAGAGGCTATTTATTTGCAAATGGCGTTCAAATAGAAAACCTTTCTAAATTTTTTAGTAGATAGAGCATTTTAGGCTATAAATTTGATCCACTAAAGGTTAATTTAAACTTTTTATCACCAAATTTTCTACAACAATCTTAACAAGTCTGTAAAAATTTAAATTTCTATCTGCAAATTTAATCTACAAAGGTCAAATTTAAAACTAAAATTTGCTTCAACTCTAAACTAAAGCTCCCGCTAACATTACTATTTAGAGAAAAACTGCGAATTTGATTTTGGATATTTTTCTCTAACATAAACTGCTTTGCGTTTAAATTTAGAGTATAAAGGCTACAAATTTGACCCACAAAAGAGCAAATTTAAAGTTTCTAGCGCTAAATTTTACCCTTACGATCATCACACTATAGCGTTAAGTCTGCAAAATTTAAAATTTCTATCGGTAAAATTTATCCACATATCTTTACCACATGATAGCTGCCCGATTTTTAGCCTAAAATTTAAAATTCTTAGCGCTCTTGTAGCTTAAAATCGTATATTAAATTTAATTTTGCTACCAACAATAAAAGCGTAAATTTAATATATAAAACCAAATTTTATAAACGAGATAGTAAAATTTGTGGCTTACTAAATTTAGCTCATCTACAATATCAAATTTAATAAACGCGTCCAAAAAGTCAAATTTATAAAAAAAGCGTCGAACATAACAAAAAGCTAGCCCATAAAACAAATTTAAACAGACCAGCAATTCAAAATTTACCTCATCAAAGCCATTTACATAAAATAATGCGTAAAATTTTATAAATTTTATTACGCACTAGGCGAGGATTTTCTCTATAAGCTCTCTTTTTAGCACAAAGTCATAGCTAAAAGCATCCACCACGACGCCAGCATAACTGCTCTCTTTTAGCATCGCAAGATACTCCTTTAGTCCTATCTCAATGCTCTCTTGCTCGCTGTCGTTTCGCCAAAGCTTCATCGCCTCTTTGCTTGTAAATGCTGGAAAATAGCTAAGCTTCTCGCCCTCATCTTCAAGCAGGATAAATTTGATATTTGAGCCTTCCTCCTCATAAACGACGCCGCCATCAGGCTTTGCAAGCGCTTGGTTTAAAAGCACTGGAGCAAAAAAAGTAGCCTTTTTTAAAGCCGATATCAAATTTATCTCATTTTTCTGGCTAGGATCACTTAAAAATTTATCCATCGCTTCTTGCATTTTAGCCCCTAAAAGCCTCATCTACGGCCTGGCAGATCGTGTGTATAAAAAAGATATGCGACTCTTGAATTCTTGCTGTATCGCTTGAGCCAACGACTAAATTTAGATCACATCCTTCATTCATCGCGCCACCGCCTTTACCACTAAGTCCGAGCACCGATACACCCATTTTCTTGGCACTTTTTATAGCTTCAAGGACGTTTTTGCTGTTGCCACTCGTTGAGATCGCCACGAGTAAGTCGCCAGACTGGGCTAAAGCCTCAAACTGGCGTGAGAAAACGTAGTCAAAGCCGTAGTCGTTGCCAATGGCTGTAAGTGCCGAAGTGTCGGTGGTTAGCGCGATGCCTGGTAGTGGCTGACGCTCGCTTTTATATCTGCCAGTTAGCTCGGCTGCAAAGTGCTGAGCGTCCGCCG
>CAUUZE010000056.1:0-12144 GCA_963549665.1 Campylobacter concisus
TTTGCAAATTTATTAAAGTCATTTAGGCTGTTTTGCAGCTTATAAAATTTCATCTCATGCAAGGTTTCGTTATTTTCAAGGTAGAGTAAATTTGCCTTATCGCTTGGCTTTAGAATTTGCTTGCTAGCACACCCAGCAAAAAAGATAACAGCAGCTAAAAATAGAAATTTTGCCCTCATTTTCCCCAACCAAGATAGATATAAATTTAAATGCCCTCTAGTGCAAGTGGCTAGAGAGCGGTAGAAATGTTTTACGCTTTGAAAACTTTTTCAAGATGCGCCTCATACTCTTTTAGGTATCTTGGCACGTCTGGCATCTTGATAACATCGCAGCAGATAAAGTGCGGAAGCGACTTTAAGCCCATAAATTCATTTGCCTTTCTAAAATGAAAATAAACCCCATCAACTCCGCGCGCCTCAAAAAACTCGTTTGGATCGCTAAATGCCTCGGCTGGGGCATTCCAAGTAAGACTTAGCATAAATTTCTTGCCATTTAGCAAGCCGCCTTTGCCGTAGTTTTTGGCTGGATCTATCCTGTGCCTGCCATCACTCGTATAAAGCTTGCCGTGTCCTGCTGTAAAGACCTCGTCGATATATTTTTTCACTATCCAAGGCTCGCCCATCCACCAAGCTGGCATCTGCCAAACTACCGCATCCATCCAAAGAAATTTCTCAACTTCAGCCTCAATATCATAGCCTTGATCTATCACGGTTTGCTTTACCTCGTGACCCATTTTCGCTAGTTTTTCGCATGCAAGATCGTGAAGTGTTTGATTGAGCCTGCCATCTGAATGGCCAAATTTTTTGCCACCATTTAAAAGTAAAATTTTCATATTCTCTCCTTTAAAAAGCACAAATTTTAACCAAAAAAGTATCATTTTCCTAAACAAAAATGGCTAAACATCTCGTCTAAAATTTCACTTCTCTCAAATGGCTTTGTGATACTTGCAAGTGCCTTTATCGCACTATTTAGCTCATAAGCAAAAATTTCTAGCTCCTCTTCATTTAGTCTTAAAAATGCTCTTTTTAAAGCCTCGCTCGCCTCTTTGCAGCTTAAAATTTGGCGGTTTGAGCTTAGCATGATCTCGTCGGTGTCTTGCGTCTTGAGATAACCCTCAAGCTCTTTTAAAACTACGCTCGAATCATTTTTTGCTGAAATTTTGATAGCGCCATCTAACTCTATGTCAAATTTAAACGCCAGATCGCTTTTATTTAGGATAAAAAAGGCTTTTTTATTTGAGTTAGAAATGAGCCTAATTATCTCCTTATCTTGCTCGTCGCTTGGGCAAGAGCCGTCAAATACAGCTAGGATGATGTCGGCCTCGTTTATGGCTGAGATTGAGTAGTTTATGCCGATTTGCTCGATCTTTCCAGCATCTTTTCTGATGCCCGCGGTGTCTATAATGCGAACTAGATGTGAGCCGATCTTGAAATTTTCTTCTATCCTATCTCTAGTCGTGCCAGCCTCGTCGCTGACGATCGCGCGCTCATAAGCCAAAAATGAGTTTAAAATGGAGCTTTTGCCAACATTTGGCTTACCAACGATAGCTATCTTAAAGCCATCTATGAGCCCTCTTCTTTGCTCGCTAAGAGTTGCTATGCGCTCTAGTTTCTCGCTATTTTTTAAAAGCATCAGCTTAGTCTGCTCTAGCAAATTTGCAGGCAGATCATCATCAGCATAGTCAATCATAGTCTCGACAAAAGCAAGAGTTTTGACCACTTCACCCCTGATCTCGCCTACAAATTTACTAAGATCACCTTGCATTTGGCGGGTCAAAATTTTAGCAGCGATCTCACTTTTTGAAGTGATGAGCCCTTGCATCGCCTCGGCCTTGGCTAGATCCATCTTGCCATTTAAAAATGCTCGCTTACTAAACTCACCTGGCATAGCAAGCCTAGCACCAGCTCTTATTAGCTCATTTAAAATTCTCTCGCTCACCATAACGCCGCCATGAGTTTGAAACTCGACGATATCCTCACCAGTAAAGCTTGCTGGGGCTTTAAAATATATAACTATGCCCTCGTCTAAAATTTCATCATCAATGGAGTAAATTTTGGCTAGTTTTGCGTATCTTGGCTCTAAATTTGAAAGTTTAAGAAGTTTTAAAGAGGTGGCTAGGGCGTCCTTGCCGCTAAGCCTTACGATAGAAACTGAGCCGATGCCATAAGCTGTGGCAAGGGCTGCGATAGTTTCACTCATTTTTTGAAAAAGTCATTTACGACGACGAATTTGCCGTCATTGCCACTTTTTATGCCGACATATTTATCTGGAAATTTCTCGCGAAGTTTCTCAAGCGCGATCTTAACCAAAACCCCATCAAGTGGCTTTGTTTGGGCTCTACCGCTATTTTGTACGCGCTCAATCACACCATTTAGATATTGATCCATCATAGCTTCTTGATTTTGCAAAAATTGCGCGATCTCTAGGCGGATAGCAAGGTTGTACTTTGAATTTAGCCAGTTGTAAAGCATATAAGATATCGCTTTATATCTATAGCCCTCTTTACCGATAAGTAGCGCCGCATCAGCTCCGTCTAGCTCGATAAGCACGGTCTCATCGTTAAATTTACTAACCTCTACCTTATCTATCTCAAAGCAGCTTGCTTTAAAGAGACGTGTCATGCCCTCTTTTATCTCAGGCAAAATTTTATCAAAGTCGATTGCAACTTTCTCTTTTTTCTCTTTTGGCAAAGCTTGAGGTGCACTCTCTTCATCTGTATGGTTGAAATTTTCGATGATTGAAGTATCTAGGATGTTTTTATGAGCACTTTTGCTAGCTTGTGGCTCTTTTGCTTCTTTTTGCTCTCTTTGTTCTTTAGGCGCCTTTGGCTCATCAAGCCTTTTTATAACATATCCTGGCTCTTCAGCCTCTTTTTCGCCCTTTTCAGCAAAGGCATCTTTTGCAAGAGCTGAGTTTTTCTCGCTTAAATTTTGCTTTTCATTTTTATGCTCTTTTTGCTCAGGCTTAGCCTCATTTTTCTCATCTTTATGCTTTTTAGGATTTCGCTTTTTATCATTATGATCGTGTTTTTTGCTCTGTTTTTTCTCTTCTTTTACAGGCTCGTTTTCATCGCTTTTTTTAGCAAAATTTCTATCATTTTTTGGTTTTTGCTGTGGTTTTGGCTGATTTTCTAAATTTGCCTCAATGATCGCTGTCTTTTTAAAAAATCCAAAAATTCCACCGCTTGGGTGTTGCAAGACCTTTATATCAAGCTCTGTGACCGAACAGTTAAGCTGCTCGGCTGCCTTTTGAAATGCCTCTTGGAGAGTATTTGCTTCTATTTTCATTAAGCCTTTACCTCCGCAGCTTTTTTATGTTTTTCAAAAAGTTTATTTACAAAGACTTGTTGAACGACCGAACAAACGTTATTTACAAACCAGTAAAGCGTAAGACCTGCTGGGAATGTCACAAAGAAAAATGTGAAGATCAAAGGCAAGAATTTCATAACCTTTTCTTGCATAGGATCAGTAAATGTCGTTGGTGTAAGTTTTTGTTGTAAAAACATCGTTAAACCCATTAAGATAGGTAGCACAAAGTATGGATCCATCACTGAAAGATCGTGTATCCAAAGTATCCAAGGAGCACCTTTTAGCTCGATCGCATTTAGTAAAACGCGGTAGATCGCAAAAAATACCGGAATTTGAAGCAAGATCGGCAAGCAGCCACCCATCGGGTTTGCGCCATGTTTTTTGTATAGCTCCATCATATGAACTTGCATCTTTTGTTTATCGTCTTTATATTTTGTTTGGATCTCTTTTACCTTTGGAGCAAGCTCTTTTAGCTTATTCATCGATAGCATACCCTTATATGTAAGCGGGAATAAAACTATCCTTATAACAAGCGTTAGCACGACTATCGCCCAGCCCCAGTTGCCGATGTAGTTATGCAAGAAATTTAAGAATGCAAACATCGGCTTTGCGATAAATGTAAACCAACCATACTCAATAACGTCGTTTAGTCTCTCATCCATCGAGCTTAAAATTTTATGCTCTTTTGGTCCGATATAAGCGCCTAGTTTTAGACTATCGTTTGTCTTTACAAAGACGATAGGATTGTTATTTGCATCTTTATCTACAACTGCTTCAAATGGCTTATTAAACGAGTAAAATAGTGCTGTGTAGTATCTATCAGATGCAGCCGCTATAGTTGTATTTGCGTAGTTTTTAACCTCTTTTGCATCGCCATCTTCTATGATGTTTAGGCTATCGTCTGTATTTCTAAGCATGACACCATGAACTGTGTAGCTATCTATCGCGATGTTTGGCCTAAAGCCAGGAGTAATGAAATAATCAACACTTTTACTTAAATTTACTTCAACCTCGTAACGACCATTTGGATAAAATTTGATATTTTTTGTGACTGTAACGCCATCTAAATTTTGAGTAAGTTTTATGGTTTTAGGCTCACTGCTAGCATCTATCTCGCTAACGTCACTGCTATATGCAACCTTAAAAGCATCAGCATTTAAAGTGCTATCGTTAAATCTAAGCTCAAGCGGTAATGGATTTTGTGAAACAAGCTCGATTTTGTTACCATCTTCTGTTTTGTACTTATCTTCGGTGAGATAAAATTTCGCAATCCTGCCTAGCTTATCTATCTTTGCTTCGTAGCTTTGACCTTTGATGGTAGCGATTATCTCGTTTGAAGCTAAATTTTCATTTGATTTTGGAGTATCGTTAGCAGAGGCTGGAGCTTTGCTTTGATCCATTGTTTGAGAGATCGTTGTCTGGTTTTGCTCTAGTGGAGCTCTTTTTGGCATAAAAAAGTCATATACTATAAAAAATACGATAGACAAAAGTGCTGCAAGAAGCAGTCTTTTTTGCATAGACATCTGTTCCATTTAATTTTTTTCCTTTAATTTATCTAATACTTTTACGACATAAAATTTACTATTTTGACAAGGGATAAACCAGAAATTTACATTTTTGGTATCGCTTTTTTGAAATATAAAACATGAGTTAAATTTTTTGCGGATGATTGGGTAGTTGATACCGCCTTTGAAAAGTTGATTGCATCTTAAAATTCGCATAAATGTTGCAAAAAAAGCAGAGAAAAAGCTATTTGTTTGAAATTCCCAAATGGCGTATTGTGAGCAAGTCGGATAGTAGCGACAGCTTTTTGGCAGAAGTATGGAAATATATTTTTGATAAAAAGCGATAAATTTAATCGCAAATTTTTTCATTTTAGACATCCCATTTTTTTTGTAGACCAGCTCAAATTTTTACAAATTTTGTCAAATGAAATTTCTGTAATTCCATTTTTTGCGACCATAATGTAAGTGCCATCTTTTAGCTCATTAGAAATAGAAAAAAAAGCAGCTCTTAAAAGCCTCTTTGCTCTATTTCTAACTACTGCCTTTCCCACTTTTTTGCTAGCAACAACTGCTAATTTTTTTTCAATTGTAGGCTTATAAAAAACTACGCAAGCGTCGCAATGCCATTTGCTGGCCTCTTTATAAACCTGAGAAAATTCTCTCGAGTCACTTAGTGACTCAAAACCAGCTAAGCAGCCAATCTTTTTCTACCTTTAGCACGTCTAGCGTTGATAACCTTGCGGCCATTTTTAGTTTTCATTCTTAAACGAAAGCCATGAGTGCGTTTTTTAGGGGTTTTATGAGGTTGATAAGTCCTTTTCATTTCTATCCTTAAAGTTAATATAAAAAGTGGGATTTTATCAAAGCAATACTTAAATTCCTTTGAATAAATCAGCCCGAAAAAACTATAATTTAAACTTTAAGTAAATCAAGTTATAATCCAAAAATGAAATTTCATAAAAACAAAGATCTCTTAGAAAAATTACTTTTTTTAAAAGCGATCGGTTACAATTTTATAGATGAAAATTTTCTTAATTTAAGTAAATATCAAGATTATAACAGCATAGACGAGCTAAATAGTGAGATAAAAAAGTGCTCTCTTTGCTTTTTGAGAAATAGCTCAAAGTGCGTTTTTACTGGTTTTGGCTATAAAAATAGCAAGATAATGTTTGTCTTACTTTGCAAAAAAGATGATTATTTTGAAGGCACAAGCGGCAAAATTTTAGAAAATGCTATAAACAATGGCTTAAATTTAGAAAAAGATAGTGTCTATATAAGCTTGCTTTTGCGCTGTGAAATTTCAAATAGTGACGCGAAAAATCCAGCGTTAAAGAGCTCGTTTGAGCTTTGTAGGCCATATCTTTTAGAAGAGATAAGGCTTATTAAACCAAAAATTATCATCACTTTAGGAGAGGAAGCTTTCATGCATCTTTATCCAAATTTGCTCTCAAAGGGCGGATTTTCAAGCATAAGAGGGAGCATTTTAAAAGATGATGATAGGTTTATAATGCCAACTTTTTCACCAGAATGGATCAGCAAAAATCCAAGTTTTGAAGAAAATTTTATAGATGATTTGAAAAAAATCAAGGGAGTGATATGAAAAGAATTTTTCTTTTTTTAGTTATATTAGTAAGCCTTTTTGCAGCGCAAAATGAAGCCTCAAGCGAAATGCAAGACGAGATCACTGAGGCAAAATTTGAAAGCAACATCACTAAAAATCAAAGCCTCTCAAGCATACCGCCAGCAAAGATCACTTACATAAATTTAGAGCCAGAATTTTGTGATAGCTCTTGCTTAAATGAGCTTATTAAGAGCGATATGCTAGCTAGCTTTATGGCGAGATTTGAGCCAGCAAAGATAGATGATAAGACACTTTTAGACCTTTATACTTCGCTTGGCGGAGAGATGGTTTTAAAGCTTGCGCAAAGCGACAAGATAGCAGTCATCATCCCTCAAAAGATCATAAAATCATACGCAAATGTCGTATCAAACGCGATTCTAAGCTATATCTTAAAACAAGATGCAAATGTCGAAGTGAAATTTATAAATAGCAGCGACGAGAGTTTGCCTAGCCTTCAAAATGCGCTTCAAAACGCTAGAAATGAGGGATTTATCTACTTCATAGCAGCCCTTACTCAAAATGGCGCAAACACAGTAAATTCTCTCATCTTGCCAAACGAACTCATCTATATACCAAGCGTTCATAGCTCTTTTGTGACAGCTCCAAAGCCAAATTTGATCTTTGGCGGAGTTGATTACAAAGCGCAAATTTCAGCCCTGCTAGCTTTTGCCAACGAAAAAATAGTAGCCTTTGACGATGGTAGCGCTCTAGCACAAAAGCTAAATGAGTATGTACGCATGCAAAGTAGCGATTACTACGAGAGCTCGATCACTGGCAAAGATATAAATTTAAACAACACTTTAAGCAAAAAGTCTAAATTTGATAACGCAAGCGTCTTTTTAAACATCCCAATCGTCAAAGCATCGCTTGTAGCAACGCAGATGAGAGGCTTTGAGATAAAGCCTTACGCGCTATTAAGCACACAGATAAATTTCTTGCCAAATATCTTTAGTGCCATCATACAAAGAGATAGACAAAACCTCTTTGTGGCAAATTCGCTAAATTTACTTGATGAGAGTTTTTTAGGGCTTGGAGATCTTTTTGGAGTTGATTTTAGATACTCACAGATCGGCTACTCAAGTGCCTTGGGAGTGGAGTATATCTATACAAATTTCATAAACAAAAGTGCCAGCAAAATTTTCACAGAGAGAGTTGAGGGCTCGCAAGTTTTATATGATGTAAAAATTTATGATACAAAAAGCGATCACTTTAATGAGGCAAATTCGCAGGAGCAAAATAGCACAAACGGAATTTAGTAGTTTTACTTGCTAAAATTTAACCCCATTTATAAAAGCTTTCATGCTCTCATCTATCTTTGCTAGCCTGCCCTCTTTCATAAAAGCTAGCGTGATAGTCGCTTTAAAGAGCACTTTTTCGGCATCTTTTTCACCAAATTTATAAATTTCTTGCTCTAAAATAAGGCTTGCCTTTTTAAGCTCTATGAGCTTTGTTCTCACAAAAACCTCATCGCCAAGCACGGCTGAAGCGAGAAATTTGGCCTCAAGTGCCGAAACGACAAAGTATCCGCTCTCTTTTGTGAAATTTAGCCCAGCTTCAAAAAATGCCTCACTTCTGGCTCGCTCGCAATATTTAATATAGTTTGTATGATAGACGATGCCGCCTGCATCGGTATCTTCGTAATAAATTCTTATCTTCACAGCAAAGCTCCTTTAAATTTTCATTTGTTCTTACTAGGCTTGCCTTTAGCACCTCTAGTTATCGTAAGCGACTGATCATAAAATAAAATAAGCACCACTGAAACGCCCACACCTAAGGCTAGTGAGACCGTCGTAGTCGTGATAGCGTTATCAAAAAATATGATCAAATACTCATTTTTCTTAGCGATACTTGTCTCATTTAAAAATGAAAAGAGTGCCAAAATGCCTTTATACGCAAAAACTCCTGGCACCATCGGCAAAAGTGCTGGAAATGCGATGATCTCAGCTGGCACCTTTAGCCGTTTGGCAAAGAGCATGCCTAAAATTCCGCTCATAAAAGAGACGATGAGCGTTGCGACACTGATGTTAAAAAATCCCATCTGCATGATCCAAAAGCGGCTAGCATGCGCAAATGCAGCGAGCAAAGCGCAAAAGATGAGAGTTCTTTTTGGAGGCGAGCTAGCATAGGCAAAGCCAAGTCCAGCCACCGCAGCAAAGCCAGCATCTACAAGCGTTTCACTTAAAAGCTCAAACATTTAGTATCTCCGCGCTGCTAAGCGTTAGCGTGATATAGACGCCAACAGCCATGCAAAGTATGAGGATGCCTGTGCTTATGGCTCTACTGATGCCAACAAGGGTGTTGTCATTTAGGATGTCAAAGACTGAATTTATGAGAAAAACGCCAGGCATCATAAAGAGCACAGACGAGCCTATCGCCACGTCGCTTGTGTGCGTAAGTCCGTAAGATACGCCAAGATAGGCGATAAATGAGACGACAAAGGATGTCAGGACGTATTGAACCTTTAAATTTACGCCCATTTTCGCAAGGGCAAATTTAAGAGTGTAGCCAACAAGCGTTGCAAAAAATATGCAAACAACTGAGCCAGCATCGCCTCCAAAAAGTCTGCAAAATGCTGCATTTGCAAGGCTTATCAAGATAAGCGAGCTAGCAAATTTATTTGCACTGACACTAATCACGCCCTCAAAACTCTCTTTAGCTTCATCTAAACTTAAACCCTCATCTAAAATTTGCCAGCTAAGCGAGGATAGCTCGGAAATTCTGTTAAAACTAACCTGCCCTAGAGGGATCTTTCTCACATAAGTTCGGCGCAAGGAGTTGTCCTGTGAGTCCATGACGCTAATGGTAAAATACTTCACAAAAATGGTCACGCTAACGTCGTAGCCGTAGTGATTAGCAATGCGGTCGACGCACTTTTCTACGCGCGCAGTGTATGTGCCAGCGCTCACCATCGCTGTCGTGTATTCGGCGAGGAAATTTGTTAAGATTTGGATATCAGGCTTGGCGTTCATTTTGACTGATCTTAAATTTCACAAAAAACAAAATGAGCTGCAAAACAAGCATCACTTTCATCACATATTCGCTTGCGCTATGCATCTTGACAAACTCCGCTGTCTGCGTCGCATCAGCACCTAGACTTTGAGCCTGCACGATAAAAGGCGTAAAGATAAAGACAAAGCTTAGCGCTAGGGCTAAGTTTAAAAATGAGAGCATAAATGTGCTAAATTTTAGTGAAAATGCAAGCTTTTTTCTTAGATCAAAGAGCTCGCCAACTGCTACAAATACGCTTACAAATAGCAAAACATAGTTAAATTTTAAAAATATCTTTGTCATCATCTGTCCGCTCATAAAATGCGTAAGCACCCCCTCGCCTATGATGCTTTGTGGGAAAAATATGACTGGCGCGACCAAAATTCCAAGCGTTAGCTCAGTGCCGATCACCGCTGCTAATAGTAAAAAATAGATACTTCTCAATCTCTCTCCTTTATAGTTTTAAACTCGCGCAAAAGCCCCTGTCAAAGCCCGCCAAGTCCTTGTAAAACGTGCTTTTGAAGCCATTAAATTTTAGCGCCATCTCCATGCTCGCTCTTTGATCATAGCCTATCTCGCAGGCGATATTTTTTATGCTGCGATTTCTAGCGATAAGGATGATGTTTTTTAAAATTTCATCTCCAACCTCGCCGCCAAATAGCGCCTCATACGGTTCGTTTATCACAAATTTATCAAGCTTATAGCCTCGCGCGATATATGGCGGGTTTGAGACCAAGATGTCGATATCACCTGAAATTTCATCGATATATGAGCATTTTACAAAGTCGATCTTCTCGCTTACATTAAATTTAAGCGCATTTTTTTTAGCTAGTTTTAGAGCCTTTTCGTTTATATCGGTGGCTACTATTTTGGCGTTTGTTTTAAGGGCAAGCATGACACTTATTATCCCGCTACCAGTGCCGATCTCAGCGATCTTTGGTGCTTTATAGCTGCTTGCTATCTCCAGCACTTTATCAACTAAAATTTCAGTCTCAGGGCGCGGTATCAAAACGCCACTTTCTACCTCAAACTCCAGTCCATAAAAGCCAGCCTTGCCGGTAATGTACTCAAGCGGCTCGCAGTTTTCAAAGCGCTTTACAAGGGCAAAGTAGCCGATATCGTCAAATTCACTCTTTTGGTTTAAAAATATCCACTCGATGCTCACATCAAGGTAGCTCATGAGCAAAATTTTAGCCACCCTGCTTGGGTTCTCACAAAGCGGCTTTAGCCTTAAATTTGCCTCTTTTAGAGCCTCTTCAACTCTCATTTTCTAGCTCATTTATCCGCTCAAAAAGACTTGGGTGCGAGTGATAGACAAATGAGTAAAGCCAGTGCGACTTTGGAAATGCTTTGTTTTCGCTACCAAGCTTGGTTAGGGCGCTTATCATGTCAGTTTTGTTTGAAATTTCTTTTGAAAACCTATCTGCGCCAAATTCATTTTTACGGCTAAAGTGCGAGACGATCGGCGAGAAAAGAAAGCTAAAAATAGGCGAGAAAAGCACCAAAAAGATGATGATGCTAGCGCCATTTTGCCCAAGTCCTATCGCCTCGTATGCGCTTGCGCCCACGTTTCCAAAGATAAAAAATAGACAAAATAGCATTACCGCACTTAGCGCTATCATCTTTAGGATATCTTTATGCTTAAAGTGCCCAAGCTCATGCCCCAAAACTGCCACGATCTCTGCGGTGCTTAGCTTTTTTATCAGCGTGTCAAAAAGCACCACTCGCTTTGTCGCTCCAAGCCCGCCAAAATAGGCATTTAAGCGGTTATCGCGCTTGCTAGCGTCTATCGTAAAAACGCCGCTACTTTTAAAGCCACATTTTTTAAGCAAACCCTCTATCGAGCCCTTTAGCTCGCCATCTTCAAGCGGCGACATCTTGTTAAAGATAGGCGCGATGAGCGTTGGATATATTAAATTTATAATTAAAGCGATGCCAAAACTTAGTAAAAATGCCCAAAACCACCAAAATTCCCCAAGGAAATTTATACATAAAAGCACGAGCCAGACGAAAGCCGAGCCAAAAACGAGCATTAGCGCTAGCGACTTTATAGTATCAATCAAAAATATCTTTGCGCTCATATTTGAAAAGCCAAGCTTTTTGTCTTTTACAAAGCTCTCGTAGATATTTAGCGGTAGATCAAGCAGCGACGAGATCAGCAAAAAGCTCATCACAAATATGATATTTTCAAGCGTAGTGCCATCTTTTAGGCAAGCGTTTGAGAGCATTTTTAACCCAAAGCTTATCCACGCAAAGAAGATAACGGCGTGATAGATGAGGCTAAAAATTTCAAATTTTAGATTTGTCACGGCGGCAACTGCAGCGTTTTTGTATTCACTCGCTTCAAGCACGACTGGCTCTTTTTTGGCTTCAGTCCTTACAAAGCCGATCTGCAAATTCGCCAAAAAAAGCTTAAAAATCACATAAAAAATATAGATAAATAAAAGTGTATAAAACATATTCTCCCTTAAATTTCATAAAGACTAAAGCAACCGTAGTCCGTTCTAACTGCGAGCTTGCCATCTATAAATTTAGCCTCGCAGCTTTTCACGACATGATCTAGCGTAAATTCCGCCATCGCGTTGCCGTTTTTTAGATCAATAGCGTAGCCCCTGCTTTGATCTATCACCACAAGCTTGCCGCCGTCCACGCAAAACTCGCTCACTCTTAGGTACTCATCCTTTATCCAAGGCTGCTTTGTCACTTTTGCGCTCTTGATATC
>CAUUZE010000057.1:0-11927 GCA_963549665.1 Campylobacter concisus
TATTTTTTTGCTTTAGTGTTGGCTTTGGTCTTTTATTTTTTATTACCTTGCCGCTTGGCTATATAATGGGCATAGTCTTATCGTTTCCGCTTTTAATATTTGTGTTTTTAGTATTTGCAGCGCTAGATATTTGTATCTGTATCTTGGCGTCAGTTTGTAGAGTTTTTAAATAAATTTGGGGCTTTTTACAGCCCCTTTGCTACTTTATAGCAGCCATTTTTCTACGCATATAAGCTATGCGGCTTTGAAGTGGTAAGTGTTTTGGGCAGTTGTCTTCGCAGCCAAGCAAAGTCATACAACCAAATACACCATCATCATCGCCGATTAGCTCGTAAAAGTCCTCGTCAGTTCTCTTATCAAGTGCGTCTATCTTAAATCTAGCAACCCTATTTAGACCAACAGCGCCGATGAAATCAGGTCTCATGATAGCTGTTCCACAAGATGCGACACAAATTCCGCACTCTATACAGCGATCAAGCTCGAAAACTTCTTGGGCGACTTCTGGCTCAACCTTCTCTTCAAGCTTAGAGATATCTGTCTCATGATCTGTGTGTATCCAGCTCTCGACACGCTTACTCATAGCGTTCATCCAGTTACCAGTATCTACGCTTAGATCTTTTAGTAGTTTAAAGACTGGCAAAGGCATAAGCTCGATGACACCGCTTTCAAAGTCTTTTGTTAGAGTTCTGCAAGCTAGGCTTGGTTTGCCATTTACTAGCATGCCACAACTTCCGCAAATTCCCGCACGACAAACAAAGTCAAAGCTAAGATCTGGATCAAATTTCTCACGAATTTGATTTAACGCGATAAATAGCGTCATACCATCGGTCTCTTCAAGCTCATAAGTCGCAAAATGAGGCTTTGAAACTTTGCTTAAAGGATTGTATTTAAAAGCTTTTATGGTTATTTTTCTACTCATTTCCTATACCTGCTCTTTCATTTGGTGCTTTATATTTTGGTTGAAGGTCATAGTGCATCAAAGCCTCTTGAATTTCTTGTCTGCTCTTGCCTTCTGCTTGCATTTTCTCGCGAATTTCATCGACCTCTTTTTGGCGGATAGCGCTGTTTGGATGCTCGATGATATTTCCTTTTGCACCATAACCTCTAAATGCTGGCGGCATCTCCATCTTCATGATATCAAGTGGCTCATAAGTGATAGTTGGCATAGTGTCGCCTTCTTTCCAGCTTGTAAGCGTTCTGTTTAGCCAGTTAAGGTCATCTCTCTTTGGATAGTCTTCACGGCAGTGAGCACCACGGCTCTCTGTTCTATCAAGCGCACCTTTTGCGATACAAAGTGCTAGTTTTAGCATCTTTGGCACGCGGTAAGCCTCTTCAAGCTCTGGGTTGCCAAATAGTGCTTTGTTGCTTACTTTTACATCAAGTGACTCTTTATAGAGTGCTTCAAGTTCTTTAACAGCAAGCTCTAGACCTTTACCTGTTCTAAATATCGCAACGTGCTCCCACATTACCTCTTTCATCTTGTTTTTGATATCAAAGACGTTAAATTTACCCTCTTTTGTGACGAGGCTATTTAGATAGTCTTCTTGTTTTTTAACAAATTTCTCGATATCAGCTGTGTTTATCTCGATCTCGTGGCTAGCGCAATAATCTGCAAAATAATCACCAACGATCATACCAGCGACGACTGTCTCAGAAACTGAGTTACCACCAAGGCGGTTAAAGCCGTGCATATCCCAGCAAGCAGCCTCACCAGCGCTAAATAGGCCAGCTAGTGTTGGGCTCTCGCCAGTTGGTTTTGTCTTGATGCCGCCCATTGAATAGTGCTGCATAGGTAGGATCGGCGCCCAACCTTTGCCACGCTGATGTCCTGTCTCGTCAGTATATACTTCAGTGTCAGCAGGATCGATGCCGTTAAAAATTTCGCAAATTTCTTGAACGTCACGTAAATTTTTCTCGATGTGCTCACGTCCAAGGATAGAGATATCAAGCCAAACGTGATAGCCATAAGGGCTAGGCACACCTTTGCCTGCGCGGATGTGCTCCATGATACGGCGGCTAACGACGTCACGGCTAGCTAACTCTTTTTTCTCCGGTTCATAATCAGGCATAAAGCGGTATCCATCAACATCACGTAAAATTCCACCATCACCGCGGCAACCTTCTGTTAAAAGAATGCCAGATGGGACGATCGGAGTTGGGTGAAACTGAACAGCTTCCATGTTGCCAAGCTGAGCTACACCAGTCTCAAGCGCGATCGCAGCGCCGATACCTTCGCAAACAACAGCGTTTGTAGTGTGTTTATAAACTCTACCATAACCGCCAGTTGCTATAAGTGTGCCTTTTGAAACATAAGCTGTGATCTCGCCATTAACTAGGTCACGAACGATCGCGCCGTAACAGCGATTATTTTGGTGTATCAAAGCGATCGCCTCTTTGCGGTCGTGAATTTCTACATTGTGTTTAAGCGCTTCGTTTGCAACAGCAAAAAGCATGGTGTGACCAGTTGCGTCAGCTGTGTAACAAGTTCTCCACTTTTTTGTACCACCGAAGTCACGTGAGTGGATAAGGCCATGAACCTCTTCTTTTTCAACGATAGTTGTCTTTTGAGCGTTGATGATAGCGCTTCTTTCGCCTTTTGTGATCCTAGTCCAAGGCACACCCCAAGCTGCAAGCTCTCTAATAGCTTTTGGAGCAGTTTGACAAAACATACGTGCAACTTGTTGATCGCAACCCCAGTCGCTACCTTTTACTGTGTCAGCAAAGTGTACATCTTCGTTATCGCCTTCACTCATTTTAGAGTTACCAAGGCTTGCTTGCATGCCGCCTTGTGCAGCAGCAGAGTGAGAGCGTTTTACAGGGATGAGGCTCAAGACTACGGTGCTTAAGCCCTTTTCTCCAGCAGCCACAGCAGCTCTAAGACCAGCTAGACCGCCACCAATTACCAATGCGTCATAATATTTTACATTCATCTTCTAGCTCCTTTTTAATGGCTGATCCACACGAAATCGGCGATTAGCGCGATCACAGCAAGTATGCCATAAATGACAAATACAACTGTCTTTGCCTTATTTCTTTTAGCAAACATTTCGTGTTTATTTACGCCATCAATGCTTACCCATTTGACATATAAGCGGTACATGCCAACGCTAGCGTGAACGACCATGAAAACAAGTAGTGCGAAGTAGAAAATTTCTAGTTTGTGAAAAGCAGCAGCTGATTTGTCAGCAGTGATGTGTCCGCCAAAGATAATATCTATAAGGTGGGCGCTTGCTGCAAAAAATAGAGCAAAGCCTGTTAAAAACTGGAACCACCAAAGTGTGGTATCAAGGTGCTTCATGCGGTCTTTGTGGCCTCTAAACATTAAATATTGTCTGTAATTTGCAGGAAATTTTCTCATTGCCAAGAAGGCGTGAGTTACAAAAACTACAAAGATAACAGCAGCTATAACATTTGTGATCCACCAAGTAGCCTCGCCAAATAAAAATTTAGCCTCTGCAAATCCTACGACAGCGTTAAATGCGTCTTTGCCAAGTAGTATAGTAGAAGTAAAAACCATATGGCACAATATGAAACAGGCTAGAATAAATCCCGTAATACTTTGCCATCTATCCCAAGCGGCTGGAGTGCGGCTTTTTTTGCCGTCCGACCGTTTCCCCAAAAAACCTTCTATAAGCCCAGTCATGAGCCCTCCTAAGAAATTTGAAATAAGTTATCATTTCTTAATACTAATTTAAACATTAGCATTAATTGATAAAGCTAATGTTATCAGAACTTTACTTTAATAAATTTTAAATATTGACATTAAATTTTCGTAAATCTCTTATAGAGTTTAATATAGACAAAAATTCCCAACCCGCACATAATAAGTGATAAAATTTGCCCCATTGATAGACCAAAAATAATAAATCCAAGTCCAGAATCAGGCTCTCTGTAAAATTCACAAATAAATCTTGCAAATGTGTATAAAATGGCGTAAAGTGCTATGAGCTCGCCATTAAATTTCTTATATTTTCTATATAAAAATAAAACGACAAAAATAACTAAACCTTCTAAGAATGCTTCATAAAGCTGGCTTGGATGTCTTGGCTGACCAAAGACATTTATCGCCCAAGGCACGTCTGTGACTCGTCCAAAAAGCTCTTGATTTAAGAAATTTCCTATCCTGCCAAAGGTGTAGCCAAAAGGTATGCAGATGGCGCAAAGATCAAGTAGCTGCCATGCGTTTTGCTTATATCTTTTGCAAAATAAAATTGTCGCTAGCAAAAAGCCAACCACAGCTCCATGATAGCTCATGCCGCGAATTCCTATAAACTCGCCGTTGTGGATCGGATTAAAAATTTGCCAAGGCTGCGTTAGATAATATCCCGCTTCGCCAGAATAAACTAAAACCCAGCCAAGTCTAGCGCCTAAAATGACGGCTATCTCTACCCAAAAAAAGTAGTTATCTAAAAGTTGATTTGAGATAGGGATATCATCTTTTTTAACGAGATACTTTGCCATGGCAAGCGCCAAAACAAGGGCTAAAATATACATAAGCCCATACCAGTGCACGCTAAAGCCAAAGAGGCTAAAGGCGACTGGGTTGAAGTGGTTATAAATGTCGTTCCAAATTTCCATTTTTTACTTTCTTTTTAAATTTGCGCGATTTTACAATGATTTAGCTTTAATGAATAAACAGCGCTTTGCTGCCAAGTGGCAAGGCTAGAAATTTAAACTCGCTTGCTTCAAATTCTTTGCAAAATTTAAATAGCTCGGCAAACTCGGCTTCGTTTAAATTTACGCTCCAGATCGCTCCAGCATCATTAAATTCTCTTTCAAACTCACTTAAATTTTTAGTGGCAAAATAGTGCTCAAAGCGGCTCATCAACGAAAATGGCGTAAAAAATTTAACCTCATCTTTTAACTCAAATTTCATCACGCCACCATCTTTTATAGCCTCGTTTATCGCTTCATTCACAGCCCCAGAGTAGGCTCTAACAAGCCCTCCAGTGCCAAGCTTTATCCCGCCAAAGTAGCGAACTATCAAGACCCCAACATTTATAAGCTCGGCACCACGCAGGGCATTTAGGCTTGGCTGGCCGCTAGTGCCCTTTGGCTCGCCATCATCGCTTTGATTTTCAACGATTTGTCCATATTTGTTTAGCTCCCTTGTCGCCCAAACTACGTGAACAGCCTTAAAATGCTCCTCTTTTAGGTGTTCGTGCAAGCTTTTAAACGAGCTTATCGGGCACAAAAATGCTAAGAAATTTGACTTTTTTATATCAAGCTGGGCTTTGAAAATCCTATCAATCGTCTGCAATTTTGCTCTTTTTTAAAAATTTTAAAAATCTTATCAATTTGCTAATTAAAGCCTTGTAAATTCAAACAAATTTATATTATTAAGGAAAAGATAGTAGAATTTTGCAATTTTTCACGAAGGACTAAAATGATACAAACTTGCCTATTTCCAGCGGCTGGATATGGAACGAGGTTTTTGCCAGCTACAAAATCGCTCCCAAAAGAGATGTTGCCGATCCTTACAAAACCGCTCATTCACTACGGCGTTGATGAGGCGCTTGAGGCTGGCATGGACAATATGGCCTTTGTCACAGGACGCGGAAAAAGGGCGCTTGAGGACTATTTTGACATCAGCTACGAGCTAGAAAAAGAGATCGCAGGCAGCTCAAAAGAGTCACTACTTAGCGAAGTTAGAAATTTAATGAGCTCATGCACATTTTCATTTACTAGGCAAAATGCCATGAAAGGGCTTGGACACGCTATTTATACGGGCAAAACATTAGTTCGTGACGAGGCTTTTGGGGTCATTTTGGCAGATGATCTATGCATAAATGAAAATGGCGAGGGCGTGCTTTCACAGATGGTTAAAATTTATGAGAAATACCGCTGCAGCGTCGTAGCTGTGATGGAGGTGCCAAAAGAGCAGACCAAGTCTTATGGCGTCGTAAGCGGTAGGTTTATAGAAGATGATCTTATAATGGTTGATGATATGGTTGAAAAGCCTGATCCTGCCGAGGCTCCGACAAATTTAGCGATAATTGGCCGCTACATCCTAACGCCAGATATTTTTAACATCTTAGAGCGAACAAAACCAGGCAAAAACGGCGAAATCCAGATCACGGACGCACTAAAAACGCAGGCAAAAGATGGCATGGTGCTAGCTTATAAATTTAAGGGCAAGAGGTTTGACTGCGGCAGCATCGATGGCTTTGTCGAGGCTACAAATTTCTTTTACGAGCGCAGTAAATGATAGAGACTTCATTTAAATTTAACTTTGCAAGCAGCGAGGTCATCGACTCCTACGCCAAACGCATAAACGATGAGTACGAAAGCGGCGAGATAGGCTACTACCACCTGCCAGCTCTTGGGCAAAATTTGCTTGGCGAGATCCAGGAGTATGAAAAAGGGCTAGCTCATATCAAAAATGTAGTACTTGTTGGCATTGGCGGCAGCAGTCTTGGCGTAAAGGCGCTAAAATCAATGCTTGAAGGCACAAAAGGGATAAAAAGAGAGCTTTTGTTTTTAGATAACGTCGATCCTTGTAGCTACAAAAGCACGCTTAGTGGGCTAAATTTTAACGAGACGCTTTTTATAATAAGCTCAAAATCAGGCAACACGATCGAGACGATCACTATTTTTAAGTGCTTGCTTGATGACTTTAAGCCTCAAAATTTAGGCAAAAATTTCCTCATCATAACTGATCCAGGCACAAATTTAGAAAATTTTGCCAAAGAAAATGGCATTAAATTTTTTAATATCCCAAAGAATGTTGGCGGGAGATTTAGCGTGCTAAGTGCGATCGGCCTTGTGCCTCTTGGTATCTGCGGCTACGATATAAAGGCACTTTTGGAAGGGGCGCTTGCTTGCAAAAAGCAATACATCGAGCAAAAAGATAGCTCCATCATCGCAAAAGCCTACCACTACGCCACTAGCAGAAGTGCCAGTATAAATGTCATTTTTAGCTATTGCGATAGATTTTTTGAATTTAACGACTGGTACGTGCAGCTTTGGGCGGAGAGCCTTGGTAAAAAAAGAGGCTATAAAAGGGTCGGCCTTACGCCAGTTGGACTTGTTGGTAGCCGCGACCAGCACAGCTTTTTGCAGCTTATCATGGACGGCGTAAAAGATAAGAGTGTGACATTTATAAAGATAAAAGATCACGCAAGCGACAAGACTATCCCGAGCTTTAGCCTAAAGGGGCTTGAAGAGTGCGATTTTGTGGCGGGTCTAAGCCTAAATGAGCTTATAAATTTGCAGTGCGACGCGACGGCTATGGCGCTGGTGCAAGAGGGCATAAGTGTCGATACGATCACACTTGAGAGACTTGATGAGTTTCACGCTGGCTGGCTCATTTTTTACTACGAGCTACTAACCTCGGCCACTGGTATCATGCTAGGCATCAACACCTACGATCAGCCAGGCGTTGAGATAGGAAAGCGTATCTTAAAAACAATGCTTTTAAAGTAGAAAATGAAGAAATTTCTACTTTTGGCTCTTTTTGCCACGCAAATTTTTGCCTTTTCGGCGAGTCAATTTGTAAATGACGCTAGGTCGCAGATCGGCGTGACGCTAAGCTACGACCCAAGCTACGAAAAGCTAGCCTATCCTATGGGTGACGTGGATATCAAAAAGGGTGTTTGCACCGACGTTGTAGTAAGGGCTTTGCGGCATCAGGATATGGATCTGCAAAGGCTCATTTTTGAAGATATGAGTAGAAATTTCGCAAGCTATCCTAAAAAGTGGGGACTTAAAAAGGCTGATAAAAACATCGATCACAGGCGTGTTTTAAACATCGCTACCTATCTAAAAAGAAAAGGTTTTGAGGTGAGCGATGATAAATTTTTACCAGGCGATATCGTCACTTGGATGCTACCAGGAAATTTGCCTCACATCGGCGTGATCTCAGATAAATTTTACGCCAAAATACCGCTTGTCATTCACAATATCGGCTCTGGTGTGCAAGAAGAAAACATACTTTATAGCTACAAGATCACGGGGCATTTTAGGCTAAAGTAGCAAAATGGCTTTTTAATCAAATTTTAGGCAAAATCGCAAAAAATAAATTCAAGGAAAAATAATGTTAGAAGTTAGGGGACTTACTCAAAGATTTGCAAGTAGTTTGCTATTTGAGGATGTAAATTTAAAGCTAAATCGCCACAACAGATACGGGCTTATCGGCGCAAATGGCGCTGGTAAATCGACATTTTTAAAAATTTTAAGCGGAGCTATCGAGCCAACTAGCGGCGAGATCATCATAGAAAATGGACTAAAGGTTGGCGTGCTTGGGCAAGATCAGTTTGCGTTTGAAAATTTCACACTAAAAGATGCGGTGCTTTATGGTAACAAACGCCTATACGACGCTGTAAAAGAGAAAGAGAAGCTCTATATGAGCGAGGAATTTACTGATGAGATAAATGAGCGCTTAAGCGAGCTTGAGATGATAAGTGCTGAGGAGGACCCAAGCTACGAGTATGAGACTAGGATAGAAAAAATTTTAAGCTCGCTAGGGCTAAATGAATTTGATAAGCTGATGAGCGAGGTTGAAAACTCAGATAAAGTTAAAGTTTTGCTAGCTCAGGTGCTCTTTCCAAAGCCAGACATCTTGTTCTTAGACGAGCCGACAAACAACCTTGATATAGACGCGATAGCATGGCTAGAAAACGAGCTAAACCGCCACGAGGGCACACTTGTGGTTATCAGTCACGACAGGCACTTTTTAAATAGAGTTTGCACAAATATTTTGGATGTGGATTTTAAGAAAATTCGCGAGTTTTCAGGCAACTATGATGATTGGTATATGGCTGCAAATTTGATCGCAAAGCAGCATGAGATGGAGCGCGATAAGAAGCTAAAAGAGAAAGAGGAGCTGGAGAAATTTATCGCGAGATTTTCAGCAAATGCGAGCAAGGCAAAGCAAGCAACCTCTCGTGCAAAACAGCTTGAAAAGCTCGACATAGCAGAGATCGCAGTATCAAGCAGGCGTGATCCTAGCATACTATTTCGTGCAAACCGCGAGATAGGCAATGAGCTAATAGAGCTTAAAAACGTAAGTAAGAAATTTGATGACAAAGTGATATTTGAAAACTTTAACTTTAAGCTCGAAAAGGGCGACAAACTAGCTATCATCGGTCATAACGGCGTTGGTAAAAGCACACTTTGTAAGATCATAATGGGTGAGATAAAGCCTGACGCGGGTGAGGTGCATATAGGCGCGACCATCGAGCTAGGATATTTTGCGCAAGATACGGTAAATAAGATAGAGGGCGAGCTAAAGCTATATGAATATTTGCAAGATGCCAAAAACAAGGACATCGACGAGATCAGAAAGTGCCTTGGCAGGATGCTTTTTAGTGGTGCTGAGCAAGAAAAAGCAGTTGGCGCGCTAAGCGGTGGTGAAAAACACCGAGTAAGGCTAGCTCAGCTCATGCTTCATAGGCCAAATTTACTTGTCATGGACGAGCCAAACAACCACCTCGATCTTGAGGCTATCATCGCACTTGGCGAGGCATTTTACAACTTTAATGGCTCAGTCATCTGCGTGAGCCACGACAGGGAGCTGATAGATGCCTTTGCAAATAGAATTTTACACCTAAAAGGTAGTGGCGAAGTCGTTGATTTTAAAGGCACGTATGAAGAATACAGAGCAAATTTAGGACTTGAGAGTTAGTTTTTTACCGTTTAAACCGCGCTAAGCTAGTTAAATTTGCTTAATGCTTATTGCGACATATACAAGCTTTTAGCCACTTATTAAAGGCGAGTAAAAAGCAAGCTATCTTCGCTTTCCTATAGCATTTACGTTAAGATAAATTTTAAGCTCATTTGAGCTTAAAATTTCTTACATCAAGTGTTTAGATCAGGATAGTCCCAGCAGTTAAACTCAGCGCTCAAGTCGTCATTTTCTTGCCCTTTGCAGCATAGCCACTCAAGCCCCGCTCGCCTCTCCATAACAACCTCTTCGTCAAGTCCAGCCGCCTTTGTGCCATTTACTCTTGCATTTACGCACGCCCAGTGGTAGCGATAAACTAGATCGAGCTTACTTAAAATTTCATCCATGCTGCGAAGCTTTGAGCGACTTTTTAGCCCACCCTCTTTAAAGACATTCATCACAAACTCGCAGTCGCAAATTTTATCCATCTGGCCGATATCTTCAGCTATGCCAAGCGCCCAAAGCAAGATCCAAAGCGACTCATATTTCCAGCCCATATTCACAGCCGTGTCCATATCGGCTCTGTCCTCAACGACCTCTTTTTCTTTTACGCTTAGCCCATCATAGGCTTCACCTAAAAAGCTCTTTGCCCACGCCATATTTTCTTTGCCCAAAGAGCCTTCATCACGGATCGTGCAAGCACACATGATCGCCGTAAATGAGCAAACTGCGCGCTTTATTATCTCGTCAATATCTCTTGGCGTAACCTCACTATTTTCATAGCGAAGCGGCAAGCTCTCAAGCACCGCCACGCCCTCTTTTTTTAAAATTTTTATGCTCTCATCTTTTCTTTGTTGTGCTGTTTTTGGCATATCTGCACCTCCTTTAAAAATATCAAACACTCCCATTTCCTACCCAAAAAACTCGGTGTTAAATTTCTCTTCGTCGAAATTTTTGCCCAAAAATTTGCAAATTTCCTCCATATCGGCCCTCGCCGTTTCAAAACAGCTAGTAGCCCCCGGGCTTGGCGTCATATTAAAGCTTATGCCCTCGCCTGTGCTGATCTTGCCCTCGCCAAGCTCTAGTCTTTTTTTATTGCGGTCGATCACCTGTGGCCTTACACCACCAAAATTTACAGCGTAGCTTAGGTCGTTTTCGCTTAGGCTTGGCACGATCTTTCTAGCGTCTTTAACAAATTCTTTTTTGTTGATAAGTGGCACTTCAAATAAGAAATTTCTTAGTATATAGGACCTTATATCCTCGTCTTTTAGTAAATTTGTAAAGACTTCAAGGACGTTTTTGTCAAATTTTAGACACTTTAAGAAGTCAAAAAAGCTAGAACAGCCGTGAAATCTCTCAAGCTTTGGTATGACAAGGGCAGTTGGGCCAAAGCGAGTGTTGCCATTAGCTAGGATGTCTGGATCGCCGTGAAGTGCGGCAAATGGCAGCTTGTCGTTTTGCACCATATAGACTTTGCCATTTAGTAGGCGCTTGTTAGCAAAGTAAAAGCTTCCAGCAACTGGAAGCGTGCTAAGATGTAGCCCATAACCCATCTTGTGAGCTAGAAATAGTGAGTGCGCTCCAGCATCGACTACGACGTAGTTTGCAGTGATCACTTCGCCGTCATTTATCTTGATGTGAAAGGTATCGCCCACCTTTTTCATATCGGTCACTTCTGAACTTAGGCTGATCTCATAGCCATCTCCGCCTAAATTTAGCGCATTTTGCACGAGCGAATTTGCCACGCCGCCAAAGTCCATCGTCGTAAATTGCCCATTTTGCGTGCCGATTGCGATGATATTTTCAGGACGTTCATTGCCATTTGCGTCAAAAACGACGTTTGGCTCGATCTGCTTTAGCTTCTCTTTGTCATAAATTTCAAGATAAGCAAACAGCTCTTTAAAGCTCTCATATCGCTCCTTGATGCGCTCTACTTCGGCATCTCCGATAGCTAGCGTCATCTTTTGATGAGCAAACATATATTTGCCCTCTAAGTTGTATTTTAGGGCGTATCTTACTGGCATATTTGCCACTTGTGAGACCTTTTTTGCCTTTTCTAGCGTGTAGTTTGTCTCGATATCGCCGCAGTGGATGGTCTGCGAGTTGCCCTTACCACTTGAATTTAGTGTCGCTACGCCGTCATATTTTTCTAAAAGCGCGACCTTTTTTATATCGCTAAATGCAGCCAACTCGTAAAAGAGTGCCGTCCCGCTAATGCCCGCTCCAACAATTGCCACTTCAAAGTGCTTTTGCCTCATTTTCTCCCCTGAAAGTTTAGTCGCACAAATGATACTATATTAAATTTAAATCAAACAGCAAAAAG
>CAUUZE010000058.1:0-11841 GCA_963549665.1 Campylobacter concisus
TACTAACCCACATATAAGGGATAGTATGCTCAGTTGTCATCACTTCTGGAGAAAAATCAAGAAAATTTCCATTAACTTCTACATTTATATCGCTTAGATCATCCCACAGCCTATGTGCGTCGTCTGCGTCTTGTGCTGTCCTGAAGACATGAGTTATCTTTTCATTGCTCCTATCAGTTAGTCCATCTAGCCCGTCGCTAGTCATCCTACCCATTAGATATTCGAAATGATCCATTTTTTTATCTTTTGAAAAGTAGCCCTTTGGCATCTTTGCTAGATCTTCGTTTGAGTAAAACTCTTTACCCTTACTAATAACTCCAGCTGAAATTTGATCAAAAATTTTATAGTATTGTTTGATGGTATTTGCTAGATCGATATTTGCAAAGCTATCCTCTCCAAAGAGCTGGTTATCTTTTTTTGTTTCCATTGAAAAATTTATACTATTTGGGTGCTTTTGATTGTGCAGCACTATCGCATCAAGTGTGCTTTTGTGGATTTTAAAGTCCTGTGGCAAACCTGCAGCTTTGTTAAAGTCAGCACCCATAAATCCTTTAGTATCTACACTATACCCATAGCCCTCTTGTGAAGTAAATTTGGCCTGATAAAGAGAGTCGATACTACTAGATGAAACAAAGTCATTTTTAGGAGTAGTGACTTGGCTGATCGAATTTATACTTGGAGTGTTAGGCAAGAAATTTACAAAGCCTTCGCTTTTTGTATGTTTTTGGTAGTGCTGTTTTGTTAAGATGGAGTTATAAGAGACTTTCATAGCTTACTCCTTGAAATTTAGCTTCAAAGAGTAAGCAAAAGTTGTGCCGAAAATTTTTATCAACAGGGGGAGCATTTTGTGTAGAGATATGCCATATATAAACTAAATTATTTAAAAGACGATTTACCAACTAAGAAAATTTCACTCAAAATTTTGAAAAATCGTTGAGTAATTTAAAATTTACTAAGGATAGTAAAATGCAAATTTCTAGCTCGCCATATCCTTATCTGTCTAGAGAGCATATAGCTAGTGAGATGGGGTTTAAATTTAACGATATAAACGAAATACTTAGTAACGATATGGGATATGGTATGAGCTTTCCTAAATATGCAAGGCTTGATAGAAAAGCTCAAGCTGCAGCTTATGATAGACATATATATCCACTATCTGGCTTTACAAAAGGCGATGAAGCAAAAGTCACTATCATAGGAAGGCTCAGAGGCTATGATCCTGACTTTACAAGTGAGCAGCTATCAGATCTTAAAAATTTCATAAATGAAAGCAAGGGTTTATTTGTAGAATACATACAAGGTCAGCAAGCAAAACCAGACAGTGATAAGCCAAAAATTTTAAGAGATATCCCATACACTGTAAATGAATTTTTAAATGAATATAGTGGCGATCGACAACTGCTATTTATGCAAAACTCAAGGACTGTTGATCTGCTTGATAGCGATATGAGCGTTGATGAGTTTAAAGAGGAGTGGGCTAAATATGCATTAAAAGAGCGGTTTAACATAACTTTATCTGGCGAAGATACTAAAAATGCTGTCAATATACTAAAAGAGATGAATGAAAAAGGTCTTCAGGATATAGAGAGCGTTGAAGAAGAAAAAGACGACACCAAAGAGAAAAAATTTACTCCCATCCAAGCTGAAAGCAAAAACACTGAAACTTATGACATTACTAAGGATGAGAAATTTTCATATTTACTCAAGCTTCAAGAACTTGAGAGAGAACGAGGTATCGATGTGCTTCGTATCATGCAAAAACTTGAAGAAAATGGTAAAAAGGTTGTCGATAAAAAGGTTTAAATTTATCTTTGTATTTAGCGCAAGTCGCTACTAAGTCATCCTATAACAAGATAGAGGATGATCCTCGTTCTGCTTTATCCATCAAGCCATCTTATTTAAAATTTGCTTCTTATCTATCTTTTGCATAAGCTCTAAGACGTCTATGCCTCTTTTTTCTTTGAAATTTAAAAGCTCTCTTGCATAGAGAAATTTTTGATCCTTGTTTATATCATAGGTCTCATACTTCTTTTTAACCTGCATAGGTTTAAATTTCTTCTCATTTTGCTCTTTGGCAAAATTTGCATTGTATTCTTGTTCTTCTTTATGTAGTTTGGCTAGAAATTCTTTATGCTCTTTTGTAGTTTTTTCTACATCTTCTCTATAAAGCTTCTTAAACTCTTCTATGCTTAAATCTGCTCTAGCAAACAATCTAGCACCATCATTACTCATCATTGTATCTTCAGGAAACGAGTTCATAAAATCTTCTAGCTCAGCCTCTTGTTCTGCTGTGCCGATACCAACCATCAGTCCAGAAATTGTTGGCTTGCCATCTACTGAGTTAGAAAGCAACCAGTCCATGTAATCTTGGAGTTCGCGAACTCTAAATTCTTCCATATTTTCTGGCTCTCTTTTTGCTGATAAAGCTCGTCTTTCTTGAATGGTGTAGTCAGACAGCATATTATCAATTCGATTTATAGTATCTGCTATCCAACCCTCTTTGCTTTTGTCTATATCTATAAATTCTTTTATAGTTTCGCTCCAGGGTTTAAAAAGATTCTTTGAGTAGTCAAATTTTTCTTCGCTGACGCTTTTGTCTTGCTTGCCTTCTTTGGCTACATTTTCTATTGTATTTTCTTTTTGAATAGTGTTATCTTGTATCGATGTGTTGCTAAGTCCGTTTATGCTTATCATTTCAGCTCCCCCTTATGCCTTTATATCAACATCTCTTTTTACACCAAGCATATCTACTAGATATTTTCCAGCTGGGTTTTCATTTAACTCTTTTACTAAATTTAAAGGTGGCATACTAAATTTCAAAAAGCTATCCATAAAGTCCTTGCTCTTTTTGCCATCTTTGTCTATTTCACCAAAAAGAAGCTTTAACATTTTTAGATTATGCTCCATCATCTTTTTAAACGAGAGTTCGTCTTCTTGGTCGCTAAATTTATCAAGACTTTGTCTGTGTCTCACATAATCTTGCATATAGTCAGGCAGCATAGAGGCAGCTCCATCATCTGCTTTTGAGAAATTTACCCCATAAGCCATTTGCCACATAGCATTAAAGGCGTTAAATGACCTTTGAAATTCTTTTGTGTTGATGTTTTTATCATAGCCGCCATATTTGCCTATCGCAGTGGTTTCGCCCTCGTATATGTCTAGGTTGTGATTTAGCACGCCAGCTATAAGACCACCTTTGGTTACGGAGCCATCTTGATTAGTGTATTTCTCTCCGTGTGGATCCATAAATATACCAATGACTGTGTTTTCTTTACCGCCATTTGCGTTGTTAAAGATGTATGTTACATTTTTTGGATGTATCTGCTTGTCTGCCGCAATAGACAAAGAGCCATTATAAAAGAGCGTGCTTATGGTCTTTGTTGGCGTATGCACAAAGCTATCTTCTACCGCAGAATACTCACTAGCACTAGCATATCTTTGATCTACTTGCAGACTTTGACGATCATAAGAAAAGCCTTGAGGGAAATTTCTTATATCTTCTGCGCTAAAGCTGTCCTTTGAGCTTAGTGTATCTTCGCCAACCACTTGAGCTAGTAATCTATAAGCGTTGCCAACAGTTTTAGCTATATCGATACTTTTAAAATTCTTGATGTCTGGATCCATTATGTCGTTTGATCTGACTAACGACTCCAACGTGCTTGAGTGAATTTTATAATTACTTGGTATGCCAGCTTGTTTATTAAACTCATCTGTAAAGTAGCCATCCTTATCTACCTTGTAGCCTAAAGGCTCTGAGCTGGTTTGTTTGGTGGCAACTTTGGTTGATACCTTTATGTTCTGCTCTAAATTTAAGGGGTAGCTACCAAGTGCGTTTATCATCTAATATCCTTTTAGCTTCATGCTAAAGATATCGTCTTTTTTGTGAAAAGATTTACCTAGTAAATTTAGCTACTTTTGCCTGCCTAGGGCATAAATTTGATTTAGCTTGTTAAAAGCTAAATTTATATTATCTTCGCTTGGCTTTAGGGCGCTGTTTTTTAGTAGCTCAAGCACTAAATTTTTAAAATTTTCTCTATCTTCTGCTAATTTTTTAAGACTAGCCACATCGCTTAAGCTTTTGTTTCTATGATCTTTGGTCTGGGCGGCGATAAAAGCGTTATTTAGCAAGACCTCAGGCTTTAGCGTAGTCTCTCCGCCTTCTAGGATCACAGGGTTTTCAGACTTTAAAAAGCTAATAAACAAAGCCTCTTTTTTGTAACCAGACTCCATTTTATAGTAAGAGAGGTCTGGGCTAAAGCCACCAGTGTTTTCCTGCTCTAAATTTGCAAAATTTAGCTTTTTAAGGTTCGTTTTTATGCCTAGCTTTGCTAGATCTTCGCTTAAATTTGATGCGAGCTTCATCTCATCTTCGCTACTAAAGATGTTTGTCACGACCTCGTTTTTGCGACTATTTAAAAAATCAATATTTGATCTATCGCTCAAATCTGCGTTAAAATCAATGCCTTTCATACCTTGTGAGATGTAGCCTTTTGGTAGATTTGCTAGGTCGCTATCTGTAAAACTATCTTTGTTTAAACTCTTGCCCATTACCTGAGAAAAAATGGCGTAATACTGACCTATCGTGTTTGCAATGTCGATATTTTCAAAGACGTCATTGTCAAAAAGCTTGCCACTTGCGTTGCTGTAAAGGACGCTATTTATGTTATTTTGCTTTGTTGCGAAGTTTAGAAATTCTTTTATCGTGCTTTTGTGAAGCTTAAAGTCCTGTGGCAAGCCAGCTGCTTTATTAAAGCTAGCATCCATAAAGCCAGCCTTGTCGCTTTGATAGCCAAGCTCATTTTTATCTTTAAATTTCACGCTATAAATGCTTTGCTGTGTATCTTTTGTAAGCTCAAGTCTTTGTAAATTTTGTGCAATGTCTTTTGTTTTTTCATTATTTGCAAGAGCGTTTTGAAATTTGGCACTTTCAGCCTGCTCTTTTTGAAGTTTCCTTGCTTTTGCCTCAGTAGCTACTGAGCTATACTTTTGCGTGCTAACACTAAAAATGCTCATTTTTCATCCTTGCTTATCAAATTTATATTTAGTAAGCAAAGGACGTTCCTACTTAAAAATGAGTTTTACTTTTTGGGTGGTTGTAAGAAATTTGGTTTTAAATTTAACTTTAAGGGCAAAAATGAAGAGTTAAATTTACTCTTCACTGCCTTCGTTGATGCCAAAAAATGTATCTGTGTGGATGTTTTCAAATGCTGCTTTAAGCGATGTAAAAAGCTTTGGATTTTCTTTTTCTAAATTTGCTAGAAGCTGCTTGGTCTCATATCTAGCGTGCGGCATCTTCACGTCAAATCTCATCGCAGGACACGCCTCATCGCCAACAACTCTTAGCTCATTTTTGATCGCATTTTCGCGAAGCTGTCTCTCACGCACAAAGATAAATGGCCTGATCACGACGATGCCATTTTTTGCTCTATATTTTGGAGCAAGCGTCCTAAGCGCGCCATTGTAGGTGAAATTCATAAAAAAACTCTCCGCCGCGTCATCCAAGTGGTGAGCGATCGCGAGCTTGTTAAAGCCATGCTTTAGCGCGTAGGTGTAGAGATAACCCCTTCTCATGCGCGAGAAAAAGCTGCAAAAGCTAGAATTTTTGCGTATCTTCTCCTTTGATATCTCAAATATCGAGCTATCGATCACCTCGTGCTCTATGCCATGCTCGTTGCAGTGCTTGGTAAGATATGCGTAGTCTTCGCCCATGCCGTAGCTTAGCGTCACCGCCTTAAACTCAAATTTCTCAGGCGTGACATTTTGGATGTGCTTTAGCACGTGAGCGAGTGCGAGGCTATCTTTGCCGCCGCTAAGGCCAAGCAAGATCTTATCTCCGCCCTCTATCATCTTGTATCTAGCATTTGTCTGGCCAACCTGCCTAAGCAGTCTCTTGCTAAGCTCTATCATAAGCTCTCCACCATTTCTAGGATAAATTTAGCGCTCACGTTTGCTGAGTCTTGCAAGAATTTATCAAAGTCAAATTCAGCCTCATTGCCAGCTCCGTCGCTGATGGCTCTAAGGATGAAAAATGGCACACCAAGCGTCTCGCAAACTAGCGCAACGCTCGCACCCTCCATCTCGGTAGCGCTTGCGTTAAATATCTTTTTGATCCACTCTTTTTTCTCGTTGTCGCAGATGAACTGATCGCCAGTTGCGATGATGCCTGAATTTAAGCTCATGCCCTTTTTGCTAGCGACATTTTTAGCTAGCTCGTTTAAGCTTTCATCACTCTTGACAAATATGCTAGTCCCTGGCACAAAGCCGTATGGATGTCCAAAAGCCGTGATGTCAAGGTCGTGCTGCACAAGGCTAGTAGCATATAGCATATCGCCTATCTTTAAGCTCTCATCAAGTGAGCCAGCAACACCAGTAAAAAGCAGCTTTGAAGCCTTAAATTTCTCTATCATCAAGGTCGCAGTGATCGCCGCATTTACCTTGCCGATCTTCGAGTAGGCGATGACTAGGTCTTTGCCTTTGTAGTTTGCCTCATAAAATTTATTATTTGCATATTCGGTAATTTTATACTCGCCAACCATCTCAAGGATCGGCGTTATCTCCTCTTGCATCGCTCCAAGTATCGCTATCATCTCTCCTCCAATATCTTCACAACATCTTCAAGGCTCGCCATGTCAGTGATGCTATATGTCGGCCTCTCGGTGATCTTTTTGTTTATGCCTTTTAGTGTCGCAGCACCTAGCTCGATAAAGCAATCAACCTCGTTTTCGTAGTTTTTGATGCTTTGCTTGTAGCGAACTGGATGCGTTAGCTGCTCTTTTAAAAGCACTAACGCTTCGTTTTTATCAGTGTAAATTTTTGCATTTACGTTTGAAACGACTGGGGCAAAATTCTCAGCCACAACTCCCTCAAGCTCACTTGCCAGTTTGACGCTAGCAGGCTCAAGTATCGGGCAGTGGCTAGCTACTGACATATTTAAAAGCATCGCTCTTTTTGCACCTGCTTCTTTAAATTTTGCCTCATATTTAGCAAGATCAGCCCTCACGCCAGCTACAACTATCTGACCATCGCAGTTGTAATTTGCAGCGTAAATTTGCAAGCCCTCATCCTGAGCTTCTTTATAAATCCCCTCAACGACTTCATCACTAAGTCCAAGCACCACCATCATGCCAGCATCTTTGCCAACGCAGGCTTCTTGCATAAATTTACCACGTAAATTTACAAGTCTAATCGCTTCAACAAAGCTAAATGCACCACTAACCGCAAGGGCTGTAAATTCTCCTAGCGAGTGACCTAGGCTAAACTCTGGCTTAGCTTTTATGCGCTCACTAAAAGCTAGATAGCTCATAAGCGAGTTTAAAACGATGGCAGGCTGAGTAAATTCTGTCTTATCTAGCTTGTCGTTTTGAGCAAATAAAAGCTCTTCAAAATCAATGCCTGTGTCGTTGCAAGCGTCATTTAATAGAAGTTTTGCCGAAGAGAAATTTTCATAAAAATCTTTCCCCATGCCAACACTTTGCGAGCCTTGACCCGCAAAAATAAAAGCAAATTTCTTCATTTTGGCTTCTTAGTGGTGGTGATGTCCGTGACCGCCACAACCGCAACCACCTTCGCCATGTCCGTGGCCGCCGCAGCACTCATGTTCGTGATCATGATCATGTCCGCCACAACCGCAAGTATGAGCGCCTGCTACCATGCCAGTTGCTTTTTCATCTTCAGTTGCGTCTCTAACTTCTAAAATTTCAACATTAAATAGCAAGTCTTTACCAGCGTATGGGTGATTAAAATCAACTGTTACTTCGTCATCTTTGATCTCTTTAACGATGACACGAACGCTTGAGCCATCTTCATTTTGACCAAAAAGCTCCATGCCCTCATGTAGGTCTATGCCAGCAAATTGCTCTTTTGGAAGTGACTGGATGGCATCTTTATTGTATTCCCCACAACCCTCAGCAGCTTTAATGTTTATAGTAGCCTTGTCGCCTGATTTCAATTTGCTAACTTCTTCTTCAAGCTTTTCTATAATGTGGCCATGTCCTGTAATAAAAGAAATTTGACCACCTTCTTGCATATTTGACTCTAAAATTTCGCCAGTATTAGCGTCTTTTAGCTCATAAAACATTGTTATAACTTGATTTTTACTCACAATAATCTCCTTGGAATTTAGTTTTGATTAATGTGAGATTATATCTAAAAAAGAGTAAATTTTAGTTTCTGTTAGGAGCGGCTTTGGCTTCTTTGCTATCTGGATAGCCTACTTTTAAAGCCTTATAAAACCTGTTGGCACTTTGAGTATCACCGATCTTATCAAAGCTTATAGCTGTGTGATACAAAAGTTTTGGAGTGTAGTCAGCCTTATCTTCACTTTGTATACTTTTTTTATAGTATTGTATGGCTGTGCTGTATGATTTTTGACTATAAGCAACTTCACCTAGATAATAATTTGAAGCACCAGTTTTATAGCCTTTTTTATTTAAGTATTCAAAATATTCAGCTGCTTCTGTGCTATTGCCAGAATTTAAAAGCTTAATGCCATCAGCTAAAATGTCTTTATCGCTTTTGCCACTAAAATTTGAAGTTGGCTTATTTTGTTGTTTTGGATTTGCATTTTGCTTTGGTTGAGCAGCGTTTTTATCCATTATCGCGCCTAATTTATTTAAGGCAGCAGTAATATTTTTATAGTTTTTATCTTGTATATCCCTAGTCTCATCAACATAAGCTTTTAATGATGTCAAACTTATACCAGAATCGCTTATACCGCCATTGACTTTGGTTTCGATATCGTTCATTCTTTGCTCAAGCTTGTTCATCCTAGCACTCATACTCTCGATCAAGCTTTGCAAGCCTTGAAGTTGTTCTGAAACATTATCCATGTTTTCTTCGATATTTTGAACACTTCTTTTGTTACTTAGAGTTGCCTTTTCATCATCTGTTAGCCCATATGGATTTGCGCTATCCATATTGCCTGCGTCAAATGCTGAAACTTCTTGAGCTGAACTTATAGAAAAAGCGGCTCCAAGAAGAGCCGCAATGATTATTTTTTTATTCATTATTGCTTACAGATTAAGGAAGTACTTTGAAATCTGCACGTCTGTTTTGAGCGTCGCAAGCTTTTGTTTTGTCTGTACAAACTGGGTTGCTTTCGCCAAAGCTTACTACAGCGATTCTATCAGCGCTAACGCCATTTCTTACAAGAGCGTCTTTAGCACTTTTAGCACGTTTTAGACCAAGAGCATAGTTATACTCATCTGTACCCCACTCGTCGCAGTTACCTTCTACTTTTATAGAAAGAGCTTGAGCGTCAGCTTGGTTAAATACTGATGCATTTGAGCTAACAACACCTTGTTGGTCAGCTTTGATATTAAATTTATCAAAGTCAAAGTATACACTTTTAACTTGGCTCTCGATGTTAGCAATAAGAGCTGCTAATCTATCAGCATCACTCATGCTACCTGAGTTATCTGCAGATTGATTTGAATTTGCATTCATATCAACTTCAGGGTTTTTAGAGCTACAACCGCTCAACAATAAAGTTGCAACTGCAACACTTGCTAGAACTACTTTTTTCATTCCATATCCTTTTTGAAAAATTTGGTCGAATTATAACATATTTTTTTTAAATATTATCAGAATATTACCAATCAATAGATTGAATTTTACCTACTTTTAGTGGAAATTGGAAACTTCTGTTCTCATTTAATCTAACAACGCCAAGCGAGCTTTGACCGCCAAGTTCTTTGATAAAAACAACACTTTGACCATCACTTGAAAATCTTGGATAGTTATTTTTACCATTTGCTGTAAGCTGGCGAATAAAATCTGTTTGAGTTGAGATTAGATAGATATTAAAGCCACCACTAGCCTCTCTACTTGAATAAACTACATAGTTTTCAAAAGTGCTTACTGAGTTGTTATTTTTGCCATGAAATACCATTTGCTCAACGCTTCCGCCTGAAGTTGCAGGTGTTGCAAAGATGTTTGGATATCCAAGTCTATCTGAGACAAAAACTATTCTGCTGTCATTATCTACGAAATTTCCATTTACATCAATGCCTGGATAGTTTGTGATCTGAGTTAATTTTTTGCTACCTGTATTATAAATGAAAATATCTGGCTGATCTTTTGGCGCCATAGTTAACAGAATTTTACTTCCATCTTTACTAACATCAGATGCTATAAGCATACCCATACTATCTATTATCTTCGTTTTTGTGCCTGAATTTAGGTCATATCTAAACAAAGTAGGTCTGTTATTTACATAAGATGTATAGTAAAATTTACTCTGATCAGCGCCTGCCCATTTAGGGAAGATATTTAGACCGCCACTTACTATTGTCTTTTGATATGTAAGTGTGTAATCAGCCACTATAATAGAGCTTTGGCGAGCCGAAGTGTATTTTGCTAGGATGATAAATTTCTCCATCCAGCCAACTGGTGGTAAATTTAGCTCATTTGTTAGCTCAACTATACTTTTGTGTGCCAAAAACGGATACTTTGCGCCATCTGGCATATTATAGACTCTCTCATACCTTGTAGTTGCAGTTTTTGCATCGATGAGTTTTACTCTCAAAGTAAGAGGTGAGCCCATAGAGCCTTCAAGAGCATATCTAAAGATAAGCTCAACACCTTTGTCGCTCATTGTATTTGTAGCTGCTGTTCCCTCATAGGTTGAAGGCACGTGATCTTCGATAACCTCAAAGTCTGAGCTAACTTTCAAGTCACCTAGCATGATCTTAAAGAATTTATCTTTAAAGCCTGCATCACTAACAGCCGTAGTTGCATCTTGCAAAGCTATCTTTGGCAAAGCAACACCTTGGTTTACAACAGATATGGTCGCATCAGCAGCATAAAGCCCTAGAGCAACGCATAAAAAAAGAAAAATTTTCTTCATCTCTACTCCGTAAATTTATAATTTTTTGTCTATTCTATCTTCTAAATCTAAATCAAAAGTAGTACTTTTGTCTGGATTAAATGGAAATTTCTCTGTAGTAAGCTTTTCCAGACACTCTCTAACCTTTGCATTAAACTCTTCATTATATGATAGCTCTAAAATTTCATAGCTGAAATTTCCACTTTGATCTATCATGAATTTCACCTTAGCTATATTTGCAGAGTCAGCTCTATAGCTTTGCCATCTTCTTTGAATTTGCTTTGTTATGGCTCCCTTTAATGGATCATAAGTGCCAGTCATTTGCGATTTTGGTGCGGTTGGATTTTGATCTATTTTTAGGCTCTTTATAATATCGCTAGCCTCTTTTGCAGCTTTTGAGCTAGAAGCCTCGCTTTTTTTGCGGCTTTGCACTTTATTTTCAGCCTTTTTTATACCATCATCTTTTTTAAGTTTAGTCGAGTCTATATCACTAAAGAGATCTTTTATATTTGGCTCTTTTGGTTTTGGCTTTTCAACTGGCTTTGGCGTAGGTTTAGGCTCAGGTTTTGGCTCTGGCTTGACCTCCTCTTTAGGCTCTTCACTTGGCTTTAAAATTTCAGGCTTTGGTTCAGGTTTGGGTTCTGGCTTAGGCTCGTCCTTTGGAGGAGTTGGTAAGCTTGGAGTTGGCAGCGGCTCATCTGGCACAACTGGCTTATTCGTAGTCTCTTGTTTGTCTTCTTCAGACTCTTTTTTGGGCTCTGGCTTTGTCTCTTTTACGACCTCTTTTGCTTGTTTTGGAGCTTTTATCGTTTGATCGATCTCGCGATCAACCATAACGATATCCATGATAGCGTCTTTGTCGTCAGTATATTTTTTGGCTGGCTCTGTAAAAAATGTAAGCTTTATAAACAAAACAAGAACAATAGCAATGTAAATACTTAACGCTACAAAAAATGAACTTAGCGTTGGAAATTTAACTTTATTAGGCATCTTAACCGTTTGTCTCTAAAGCTACT
>CAUUZE010000059.1:0-11714 GCA_963549665.1 Campylobacter concisus
GATCTTTCTATGTGGTCAAAATACTCCTGCCAAATTTGATCCAAGTTTTTGCCCTCGTAGCCGCCGATAAATTCAGGGTTGTCAAACGCCCAGCCGTTAAAAAAATGGACAGAGCCTATTAGATAATCAACCTTTCTAGCAAAAACTCGCTCATCCATAAAGCAATCTAAAAAGTCCATCTCATAACCAAGTAAAATTTCTATCTCACTGCTAAATTCATCTCTTAAACGTAAAATTTCGTCTTCGTAGCTTTGCATCTCCTCAAATTTCATCCTATAAGCTTCATCGTAGTTCATCGGCGCGTGATCGCTAAAGCCAAAGTATTTTGTGCCAGCTTTTATGGCGCATCTCACAAATTCTAGCGGTTCACCAACTGCGTGGTTGCAAAGAGGTGTGTGGTTGTGAAGATCGACGGTCATTTTTAGCCTTTTAAAGTCGTTTATTTTTCAAAAATGCTACCTAAAATTTGATAAATTTAAAGATAAACGCATACTTTTTAAACTTTCTTTTTATTTAAATCCTATATAATCAAGGCAAATTTTATTAGGAGCTTTTATGACCCAAGAGGAACTTGACGCGCTTATGGCGGGCGGATTAGAGGATGATTTAGGTGATACTAAAGATGCCAGCCAAGAGGTCGCGGACGTCAAAGAGGAAACAGACGAGGTAGCAGAAGTTGCAGAGGCAATGAGTGCTAAAGCAGATGAGCCACAAGCAAAGTCAGAGAGTAGCTCAAAACAGAGCGAAAACTACAGAGTGAGCGCGGACGGCGTTTGGCCACCACCACCACCGACTGAAGACCATAAAATGGTGCATCAGCTTGACGATGTGACAAGAGATAGCGAAGAGAAAGCTACTCAGATGTTTGACAAGCTTGAGACGATAAATAACTTTTTTATGGACGCTGAGAGCGACTCAAATAGCCTAAAAGACGCGATAAACTCAAACGTTGAGCTATTTACGACGCTAAGTGAAAAATTTCCAAATATCGCCGCATTTAGCGAAGCTTTGGAGAAAAACAACGCACTTCTTGGCACGATCGATAATATCATCTCAAATTTACAAATGGGACAAGATGAGATCATGATGGCTATGGATATGATGCAGTATCAAGACATCCACAGACAAAAGATCGAGCGCGTTATCAACGTTATGAGAGCACTTAGCAAATATATGAATACATTGTTTGAAGGTCGTATCGATGATGATAAGCGTGTTGGTTCAGCTGTTCATATCGCTGGTGATACAACGACTGAAAACCTTGTCAGCAACGACGACATCGAAGCCTTGATAGAAAGTCTAGGTAAAAAATAGTGCTAAAAAGGCCTGAGCTTTTATCTCCAGCTGGAAATTTAACAAAACTTAAAATCGCCCTTGAATACGGAGCCGACGCTGTTTATGGCTCGGTGGCTAGCTTTTCGCTAAGGACTAGATCGGCAAGGGAGTTTAACCTTGAAACATTCAAAGAGGCGATAGACTACACGCACGAAAAGGGAAAGAAATTTTATGCGACCATAAATGCCTTTCCTTTCAACTCTCAGATAGAGCCGCTAAAAAGGCACTTGCAAACCATCTCAGCGATGAAGCCAGATGCCTTTATCATCGCAACTCCGGGCGTTATGAGCCTAGCAAAAGAGATCGCTCCAGATATCGAGATACACCTATCAACTCAGGCAAACGTTATGAACGTGCTAGACGCTAAAATTTATCACGATATGGGCGCAAAACGCATCGTCGTGGCACGTGAAATGAATTTAAAAGATGTTATAAAGATAAAAGAGGAAATTCCAACCCTTGATATCGAAATTTTCGTCCATGGCTCGATGTGCTTTGCCTACTCTGGCAGGTGCTTGGTAAGCTCAGTGCAAAGCGGACGTATGTCAAACCGCGGCAGCTGCGCAAATGACTGCAGGTTTAAATATGAACTCTACGCCAAAAACGAAGAGAGCGGCGTGCTTTTCCGATTAGAAGAGGACGAAAACGGCACTCACATCATGAACTCAAAGGATCTTTGCCTCATCTCACACATCAAAGAGATCGTTGATAGCGGTGTCATTGATAGCTTTAAGATAGAGGGCCGCACAAAGAGCGAGTACTACGCAGCTTGCACAGCAAGAGCCTATAAAATGGCGATAGATGATGCCTTAAATGATAAATTTGACGCGCAAATTTATGAAAATGAGATAAATACGCTGAAAAATCGCGGTTTTACTGACGGCTACTTAGTGCATAGACCTTATGAGCGAACCGATACGCAAAACCATACGAGCAGCCTAGAAGAGGGCACTCATCAGGTAAATGCTATAAGTGAAGACGGCGAGTTTTTTAAGTGCAAGTATAAAATTTTCCCAGGCAATAGCTATGAGATCGTAGCACCTACTGGCTCGCATATAGTTGATAGTGAAAATGAAATCTCTAAGGTCTATTCGCAAGATGGCAAGAAATTTATCAAATTTAAGCAGCTCATCACCAAAAAAGGCAAGGTCATGAGCGAAATTCACAGTGGCAATGAAAATGAGATAAACCTTGGCGTTAAGCTGCCAAAATTTAGTTTTTTAAGGGAGAAAATATGAAATTTGTTTCTATTATAATGGGAAGTAAAAGCGACTATGAGATCGTTAGCGAGACGGCAAAGACTCTGGAGAAATTTGGCATAAAATATGAACTGATAATCAGCTCAGCCCACAGAAGCCCAAAAAGAACTAGCGAGTACGTCGCAAATGCCGAGAAAAAGGGCGCAAAAGTCTTCATCGCAGCTGCTGGCATGGCAGCCCACCTAGCTGGTGCAATCGCTGCAAATACAACAAAGCCAGTGATCGGTATACCAATGGCTGGCTCGGCTCTTAGCGGCGTTGATGCACTTTACTCAACTGTGCAAATGCCAAGTGGTATGCCAGTGGCAACCTTAGCTATCGGCAAGGCTGGCGCAATAAATGCAGCCTATCTTGCGGTGCAAATTTTAGCCCTTGAAGATGAGGGGCTAGCAAGTGCGCTAAAGGCCGATAGAGAGGCAAAGATAAAGGCTTTAGAGGAAGACTCTTCAAAGGTTGAAGTGATACTATAAAAGGAGAAGCGGTGCAGACCTATCTTGGAGTTGATGAATTTTGCAAACTTGTGCACTTGGAGCGCGAAGTTATCGAGGATATGATAAATCGTGGCGTTTTAAAAACCAAAGAGGAAAATGGAGAAATTTTGATAGAAGCGAGCGAGGGAACGATGAGCGTGGTGCCTAGTGTTTCGCAAAATTTATCTTTGCAGCCGCAAACCCAAGATGGTTTTACCTTTGTTGAAAAGACGATCGGCACGATACTAAATTTACACGAAAAGGTGCTTGACGCAAAAGATGAGACGCTTGAGACCTTAAGAAATGAGAATAAATTTTTAAAAGAGGCGCTCATTTCGATGCAAGAGCTCTATGACGAGGATAGAAAAACGGTCGAGACGCTTACAAAACAGCTTAAAATTTCACAAGATGAAGTTGAATTTCTAAAGCGAAAATACAAGCTCATGTGGAACCAAGCGGTTGAAAATTTTAACGGACAAAAGTAGTTTATGAAGATTATAAATTTAGAAAATAGCTTTGAAATTTATGGAGTAAAAACTCGCACTAAAAATGAAGATGAAATGGACGGCAACGGCAAAATTCCAGCTTTATGGTCCAAATTTATGAGTGAATACTATGATGGCAAGAGTGAAATTTATAGTGTTTACTGTAACTACGAAAGTGATTTTAATGGACATTACGATAACTTCATCGGCACAATATCACGCCAAAAAGATAGTGAAAATTTAAATATACAAAGCGGAAAGTACGCTCTTTTTAGCTTTGCAAATGAGCCACAAAATGTTGCAAAATTTTGGGATGAAATTTGGAGATATTTTGAAAGTAGCGAGCTAGAAAGAACCTATAAAACAGACTTTGAAAAATACCTAAAAGATAAAATAGAAATTTATATATCAATAAAATAAAAGGCAAAAAATGACATTTTCACAAATAATACTAACGCTTCAAAACTATTGGCAAGAGCAAGGCTGCGTCATACTTCAGCCATACGACATGCCAGCAGGTGCGGGCACATATCACCAAGCAACATTTTTAAGAAGCCTTGGACCAAAGCCATGGGCGACCGCATACGTAGCCCCAAGCCGCCGTCCGACTGATGGCAGATACGGCGAAAACCCAAACCGCCTTGGCGCTTACTATCAGTTTCAAGTGCTCATAAAACCAAGCCCAGAAAATATCCAGGAGCTTTACCTAAAAAGCCTTGAAAGACTTGGTCTAAATTTGAAAAATCACGACATCCGCTTTGTCGAAGACAACTGGGAGAGCCCTACACTTGGCGCTTGGGGGCTTGGCTGGGAGGTCTGGCTAGATGGCATGGAAGTGACGCAGTTTACATATTTTCAACAAGTGGGCGGCATCGCATGTGAGCTCATATCTGGCGAGATAACATACGGACTTGAGCGTTTAGCTATGTATCTACAAGACGTAAATAGCGTCTACGACATTGTTTGGGACGACTCTAATGGCAACATCGTAACCTACGCCGACGTGCATAAACAAGGCGAGTATGAGTGGAGTAAATACAACTTTGAAGTGGCAAACGTTGATATGCTTTTTAACCAGTTTGAAAACGCATTTAATGAGTGCAAGCGTTGCTTGGAGGCTAAAATTTCACTGCCAGCGTATGATTACTGTATGCTTGCAGCTCATACATTTAACGTCCTTGACGCGCGTGGAGCGATCAGCGTTACACAAAGGCAAGACTACATCTTAAAAATTCGCGAGCTTGCAAAAGAGTGCGCGCTAACATATAAAGAGAGCTTAGAGCAAAAGTAAAATTTGATGAAAATAGCTGAAATTTATAAAAATTTAGATGAAATTTGCCCATTTACGAGCCAAGAGTCTTGGGATAATAGCGGCCTGCAAGTTGGCTCATTTGATAGCGAATTTGAGCGAATTTATCTAAGCCTTGATCTAGATAGCGAGCTTTTACAAAATGTCTTGCCAAACTCGCTCATCATCACCCACCATCCGCTCATTTTTAAAGGGCTAAAAAGCTTAGACTACAGCCTCTATCCAAGCTCGCTCATAAGAGAGATGATGATAAAAAATATCTCGCTCATCTCGCTTCATACAAATGCTGACCTTGCATTTTTAAATGAAAAATTTGTGACGCATGTTTTGGGGCTTGAAATTTCAAGCAAAGAGGGCTTTTTGATCTACGCTGATGTGAAGATGAAATTTAGTGAGCTTTGCAAATTTGTAAAAGAAAAACTTGGATTAGAAAATTTAAGAGCCGTTCATGCAAAAGATGAAATTTCTAAAATTTGCATCTGCACTGGAAGCGGCGCAGATCTCATGCAAGATGTCAAAGCAGAGGCCTTTTTAACAGGTGATCTAAAGTATCACCAAGCCCTTTATGCAAAGGAAAATGGACTAAATTTGATCGACATAAACCACTATGAAAGCGAGCGTTATTTTAGTGATTTTTTAGCAAAATATTTGCAAAATCTAAAAATTGAAGTTATAATAAGCAATTCTAAAAACCCATTTACATATTGCTAACAAAAAAGGAAACATTATGAATAAATATTTGCAACAATTAGTTGAATTATCTGATCTTGACAAACAAATAGATGGTTTTACGCCACGCATACAAGAAGTCGAGAAAGCCTATAAAAGCATAGAAGAAGAGTGTGAAACTATAGCGGTTAATGTAGAAAGACTTGACGAAGAGGTAAATGATCTAAAATCACAAAAATCAGGCACAAACGCTCATATCGCAGAATTTAGCGCTAAGATCAAAGATGTAGCTAAAAAAAGCTCAAGCGCAAAAAGCGAAAAAGAGATAAAAGCGCTAGGTCTTGAAGAAGATATCGCAAAAGAGCAGCTTGAAGCAGCAAACGAAGAGATCGCTAGACTTGAAAAACTAATAGACAATAAAAATGCTCAAAAAGACGAGCTAAATGCCAAAAAAACAGAGCTTGAAGGAAATTTAGAAAAGATAAAAAGCGAGGTTTCATCTGAGCTTGAAAAGATCGAAAAAGAGCGCAAAGAGGTTTATGCTAAAAAAGATAAACTTGTCGCTGCGATGAACCAAAAAATCCTAGCATTTTACGAAAAAATAAGAAAATGGGCTCACAACACAGCCGTTGTGCCTGTTAAAAAACAAGCTTGTTATGGCTGCTTCATGCAGATAAATGATAAAACTTTCTCTGCGGTTGTAAAAGGCGAAGATATCGTTACTTGCCCGCACTGTGGCAGAATTTTATATAAACAAGAGCAATAACACGTTTCGTGATAATAATATATTATTTTTTAGCCTCAATACTCTATATTTTTGGGGCTATTTTTCTACTTTTATTAAGTTTCAAAAAAAAATACCTTAGATCAATCCCAGCACGTTTTTTTCTCTTTAATAATCCTAAATTTCAAGATGCAGATGTGCATTTTCACGCTTGCTCATTTGGCGAGGTGCAAGCGCTTAAGCCTTTGATGCAAAAATTTGACAGCAAGGCCATAAGCGTTGTGACAAATACTGGCTTTGAAGCGGCGAAGAAAATTTGTTCTAACACAAGATTTTTGCCATTTGAAATTTTCTTGCCATTTTGGCTAAAAAAGAGCAAAATTTTAGTCATTTTTGAGGCTGAGCTCTGGCTTATGCTAGTTTTTATGGCAAAGCTAAAAGGCAGCCGCGTGATACTGATAAACGCTAGAATTTCAGATAGAAGCTATAAAAGCTACTTAAAATTTGGCTTTTTTTACAAATATCTTTTTAAATTTATAGATAAAATTTATGCCCAAAGCGAGCTTGATAAAGAGCGGCTAAAAACGCTAGGAGCAGGTGAAATAGAGGTCGTTGGCAACATAAAAGCTGCGTTTTTACCAAGTGTGAGTAGAGTTTATGAAAAACCAAAAGCTAGAGTGATCGTGCTGGCAAGCACGCATGCAGGCGAAGAAGAGATGATTTTAGATAATTTAAATTTAAAAGAAAACGATCTTTTAATCATCGCACCACGCCACCCTGAGAGATTTGCTGAAGTGGAAAAGCTAGCTAACGAGTATGCTAAAAAGTATGGCTTTAGCTTTGCTAAATTTAGCCAAACACATAAATTTGAAGCAAGGGTAAATTTGCTTGATACTTTAGGCGAGCTTGTAAATGTCTATGCTATTAGCGATGTAGTCGTACTTGGCGGCAGTTTTGTGCCAAATATCGGTGGGCACAATCCAATCGAGTGCGCACAATTTAACCCAGTGATAATTAGCGGTGAGTTTATATTTAACCAAAAGGCGTTATTTGGCCTAGTTGAAAACATCTACATCGCAAAGGCTAGCGAGATCGGCGGCATAATGGGTAGTGACGCCAAAAAGAGCAAGATCGCCGTGCAAGCAAGCGCTGATGCGATCATAGAAGATATAAGGAGCACTTTATGAGTGAAGAAAAAGCGTATAAAATTTTAGCCAAGCAAAAAAACATCTCAAACAACGAGGCAAAGGAGCTAATCGACAGCGGGCTAGTCTATGCCAAGGGGCAAAAGGTGATGATCGCTCGTGCGCTAATGAGTGAAAATACTAAATTTAGCGTCGAAGAGATGCCAAAGCCAAGCGTTATCTTTGAAGATGAAAATTTAATAGCCATTAATAAACCAGCTGCCATAACTAGCGAAAAAATCAGTCAAATTTATAAATTTCCACTCCTTCACAGGCTCGATAAAGACACAAGCGGCGTGCTGCTTCTTGTAAAAAATGACGAATTTGCGAGCCTTGCCATAAATGAGTTTAAAAAGATGAAGGTTGAGAAAATTTACGTGGCCGCAGTTAGGGGCATCATGAGCGAGGAAGTGGTCGTAAATGAGCCGATCTTAACGATAAAAAATAAAAATGGTGCCTTTTCAAAGATATCAAAAGATGGCAAAGAGGCGATCAGTGAAATTTCACCACTCATGGTTGTGGGTAAAAAAACGCTGGTAAAAGTTGCCATAAAAACAGGCAGGACGCATCAGATAAGAGTGCATTTGGCTAGTTTAAATTTACCTATCGTTGGCGATGAGAAATACGGTAAAAATAGGGCAAATAGAATGTTTTTGCATGCCTATTCTATCGCTCTTTTAAACTATAAATTTAAAGCGCCGATCCCAAGAGAATTTAACTCTCTTGGATTTGAGCTATCTAATAAATTTGAAATTTAAAGAGCAATAAAGAAATTATTTAGTAATATACGCCCTTTAATAACAACTTAGAAAGGTGATTAGTGTTCGAACAAATTAGCGAGTCTTTTAGATTAGCCGTTAGCAAGATACGTTTTGTAGATGATGAAAAAGCTCTAAAAAACGCACTTGACGTGTTAAAAAAAGCTCTTTTAAAAGCTGATGTTCACCACAAAGTCACTAAAGATCTACTCGCGTCTATCGAAAGCGAACTAAAACAAACTGGCGTAGGCCAAAAGAATTTCCTAGATGCGATCAAGTCAAATTTAACGACTATCTTAACAGCTCCTGGTAACCAAGGCTTTGTCTATGCACCAGTTGCACCGACCATTGTTTTGATGGCTGGTTTGCAAGGTAGCGGTAAAACAACAACAACTATCAAGCTTGCAAACTATCTAAAACTAAGAAAGAAAAAAGTTTTAGTTGCGGCTTGTGATTTGCAAAGATTAGCAGCGGTTGAGCAACTAAGACAGCTCTGCGTTGCAAATGAGATCGATCTTTTTTATATAGAAAATGAAAATAACCCTATAAAAGTAGCAAAAGAAGCACTAGAAAAAGCAAAAAGCGGTCTTTATGACGTGCTTTTGGTGGATACCGCTGGTCGTCTTGCGATCGATGAAAAGTTGATGCAAGAGATAAAAGATGTAAAAAATGCGATAAATCCACATGAAATTTTCTATGTAGCTGATGCTATGAGCGGACAAGATGCTGTAAAAACAGCTACAAGTTTTAATGAAATTTTGGGAATTTCTGGAGTTATCCTTTCTAAATTTGACTCTGACTCAAAGGGTGGCGTAGCTATTAGTATCGCAAAACAGCTAAATATCCCACTTAGATTTGTCGGTACTGGCGAGAAAGTAGCTGATATCGAGAGCTTTATACCAGATCGTATCGTAAGCCGCATAATGGGCGAGGGCGACTTAGCTACTTTGGTCGAAAAAACATCGACCATTATCGATGAAAAAGAGGCGAAGCGTCTAAATCAAAAGATAAAAAAAGGTCAGTTTAACTTTAATGATTTTTTGGATCAAATGGAAAGCGTTAAAAAGCTTGGCAGCATGAAATCTTTGATGGGGATGATACCTGGTCTTTCAAATATTGCAAATCAGATAAAAGATATAGATCTTGATAATTCAAAAGAAATTTTGCATATTAAGGCTATGATAAACTCTATGACACAAAAAGAGCGTGAAAATCCAGACCTTTTAAACAATAGCAGAAAAAGGCGTTTGGCAGCTGGCTCTGGGCTATCTCAAGTAGAGGTAAATCGCTTTTTAAAGCAGTTCGAAAATGCCTCAAAGCTTGCTAAGAAATTTTCAGGAAAGGGCGGAGCAAAAGGACTTGCAAATATGCTTTCACAAGCAAATTTAAAAAGACCTGTTTGATAAAAGGGTTTAAATTTGGATATTTGTTATCTAAATTTAAGCTTTATTTAAAAACAAGAGGAGAATATAATATGGCAACAGTAGTAAGACTAACAAGAATGGGACGCAAAAAAAGACCTTTTTATCGTATAGTTGTTACAGATAGCAGAAAAAGACGCGACAGCGGTTGGATAGAGAGCATTGGTTATTACAATCCTATGGTTGAGCCAAATGTTATAAATTTCGACAAAGAGAGATTGGACTACTGGAAAAGCGTCGGTGCTAAACTTAGTGATAGAGTTGCACAAATTACAAAATAATGGTTGAAAATTTTTTATACGAATACGCCAAGCTGATAGCTGATTTTCCTGAAAAGGTGACTATTGAGCGTCAAGAGCTTGGTGAAAATTTTGTCGAGATCATTATAAATGCTGATAAGGTTGATACTGGAAAGCTTATCGGTAAAGACGGCAAAATGATAAATGCTATAAAGACCGTTATTATTGGCTGTAAAGCCAAAGACAATACAAGTTATAGAGTAACGGTAAAAGCTATTGAATAGTGATATTGTTGAAGTCGCTACCATCGGTAGATGTGTTGGTTTAAAGGGCTATTTAAAGCTTCACAACAAGAGCGACTTCCCAGAGCAATTCAAAAAAGGCGCGACCTTTTTTGATAAAAACAATGATCAGCTCACAATAAAAGACTATAACAGACAAAAAGAGCTGGTTTTGTTTGAAAAATTTGATGACTTAGACCTTGCTAAAACACTTGTAAACAAAACTATTTATACCACAAAAGAGCTCACTAGAAAAAACTGCAAACTAAAAAAAGATGAATTTTTTCAGTTTGATATCATTGGATTAAAGGTTGTAGAAAATGGCGAAATTTTAGGTATCATAGAAGATATCCAAGATAATTTTGCAAATTCACTTTTATACATAAAAACTGATGAAGAGCTTATCTCAGGTGGTAAACCAAAGAATTTCTACATTCCATATTTGGAGCGCTTTATCGAAAGCGTAAATTTGAATAGTGGAGAGATTTTAGTAAAAGGCGCTAGAGACATCTTAGAAAATTCATGAAATTTACGTTTATTACACTTTTTGAAAATTTAGTCAAACCTTACTTTTGTGACTCTATTTTAAAACGTGCGATTAGCAGTAAAATTATAGAAATTGATTTTATAAATCCAAGAAATTTTACCAAGAATAAGCACAATAAAGTTGATGATTATATGATAGGAGGCGGAGCAGGGCTTTTGATGTTTCCGCAGCCTTTAGATGAGTCGATCAAATTTCTAAAAGAAAAAGATAAAAATGCCCATGTGATATTTTTGACACCGGCTGGTAAAAAATTTAGTCAAAATGACGCTAAAAGGCTCTCTAAAAAAGATCATATTTGTTTTGTCTGCAGTAGATATGAAGGTCTTGATGAGAGAGTTGTTGAGCTTTGGGCAGACGAAGTTTTTTGTATAGGTGATTTTATTTTAACTGGCGGAGAGCTGCCTGCACTTTGTATGAGCGACGCGATATCAAGAAATGTGCCTGGGGTTTTGGGAAACGACATGAGCCTTGAAGTGGAGAGTTTTGAGGATAATTTGCTTGAAGCCCCATCTTTTACAAAACCTGATAATTTTAAATCTCTCTTTGTGGTTTCAGAGTTTTTAAAGGGTAATCATGCTAAAATCCACAACTTAAAAAACAAGATGGCTCACTGCAAAACAAGGTACTTTCGCCCTGATTTATATCAAAAGCTAAAGCCACATAAATAAGGAAAAACATGAGAAATAAATACATTGAAGCGTTTGAAAATGCTCAAATTGCTGGTAAGAATATCCCTGACTTCCGTGCAGGAGATACATTGCGTGTGGCTACTCGTATTCACGAGGGAGACAAAACGAGAATTCAAAATTTTGAAGGTATTTGTATAGCTAGACGTGGTAGCGGCACTGGTGAAACATTTATCATCAGAAAAATCGGCGCCAACAGTGTTGGTGTTGAGAGAATTTTCCCGATATTTAGCGATTCTATCGAAGAGATAAAGGTTCTTAGAAAAGGTCGTGTTAGAAGAGCTAAGTTATTCTATCTACGCGAACTACGCGGTAAGGCAGCTAAGATCCGCGAACTTAGAAAATAA
>CAUUZE010000060.1:0-11276 GCA_963549665.1 Campylobacter concisus
ATGCTTAGCACGATGGCTAGCAAAACGAGCATGATATCGATAAATGGGACGATATTTAGCCCATCTTTTTTATTTAGACGCATTTTTGGCCTTGTATCTGTTTATCATGACATCGACTTTTCTAACAAAGCCATTGTAGATCATGAGCGTCGGGATCGCCACAAGTAGGCCAAATGCGGTCGCTTTTAGCGCTAAAGATAGGCCGATCATGATACTTTTTGTATCAATGCCGCCAGCCATACCCATGTCATAAAATGTGATCATTATGCCAGCAACCGTGCCAAGAAGTCCGATATATGGGGCATTTGAGTAGATGATATAAAGTGTGGTTAAATTTTTTGTCAGCGCCCCATCGAGCTCTTCAATGTTTTTGTAGCTATTTATATCGACGCGTGAGTAAAAAATGATACGCTCTATCGTATACCAAAGCACAAAAAAGCTCATGACGCCCAAAATACCGATGATTATATAGTCAATGTTGTGTTTTAAAAGTTCCATAATGCCTCTTATTTTTAAAATTTGAGCGTGATTATAACTATATTGATAGTTAATGTCAAATACATTGTAAAAATGTAATCTAAAAATATTTTATAAGAAGAGAAATTTAAAAAGAACAGATCTGAAGATTAGCGCAAATCTGCGTTATTAATTATATTAATACGATAGATAAGCGCTAAATTTTATAACTTGATAATTGTTTTTAATATAAATATATGGCTAAATTTCTAGCTCTTTTACTACACGTGCATTTAGTGTCATTTGCATGTGGTGTAAAAATACATTTTGGTAAAAATCCCCACTATGCCCTGGTGCGTCGTATGTTTGCACCAAATTTGCAGGCACGATGATCTCTCGCTTTAAATTTTGCTCATTTGCGCTAAGCCTTAGGTGAGAGACAAGCTGATAGACGCACATATCGGTGCAGTCACCCATGATGACAAAGCTATCAAATTTACTTATAAATTTATTAAACTCCTGCGAGTAAGCGATGCTAAGTGAGTTTTTGTAAAAAATTTTCATCTCATCATAAAAGTCTAAATTTCGCAGCTCATCAACTGCCTCTGCCTCATCTTGCCCTTTTAAAGCATGAGCTGGAAAGCTCGCAAACTCAGCTGAATTTGGCTCATGCGCATCTTGGATGAGGATGTAGTTTTTAAGGTCAAATTTCTCTCTTGCGATCTTAAAAGTATCTGCTATAGGGCTAGCTAGCTCGCCTACACGCTTGCTAGCTAGCGCGCCTTCAGAGCAAAAGCCATTTATCATATCAACGCTTATAAAGGCCACTTTTTCGCTGCCATTTTTAAAAATTTCGCTAAATTTAAGCGCCTTTAGGCCATTTTGCCACGCATTTAGCTCATCTAAAATTTCTCTCATTACTTCTCCTTTATAGGTAAATTTATACAAAATGTCTTTGGTTCAAGCGTTATCTCTATGCTGCCCTTGTGCGCCTCGATGATCTGCAAGCAAAGGTGCAGCCCTAGGCCATTGCCCTTTAGCTTGCTCGTCTTAAACGGCTCAAAGACGATATTTTCATTTTTTATAGAAACGCCGCTGTCATAGACGATAAATTTATGTTCATTTGGCGTCTTTTCGTAGCTTAGTCTTACTACACCTTCGTCATTTTCGTCCTCTTCGATAGCATCGATCGCGTTAAATAAAATGTTTTGAAAGACCATCGCGATGAGGTCAAAGTCGCCACAATAAAGGGCGTCAGGAAAATTTAGCTCAAAAGTTATATCTTTTGAATACTCATAAAATTTAAGCGCCTCTTCGCACTCACTTTTGATATCTAAGAAGTTAAATTCCTTTGGCGTGATGCTAAGCCCTTTTGTAAAAAGAAGTGTGGCTTTGATGATGCGCTCAACCCGCCAGATACCCTTTTGTATCTGCTCGACGATAGGCAAAATTTTTGGCTCAGCTCTTTTTAGAAGTGTGGAGTTTAGTAGCGAGATAGAGCCTATGGGGTTTCTTATCTCGTGAGCTAGGTGCGCTGCTACTTGACCCATCGAGGCTAGGCGCTCGGTGCGTTTTTCCTGCGTTATGTCGGTAGCTGAGATGATCTTTTTATCATCTTTTACCACCTTTTTTACTAGATAAATTTGTGAGCCAAAATTTAGCTCGCCCTCATCTTTTGGGATGAAATTTAGCGCTTTGCCAAGCTTTTGCGCCTCTGAGTTTTGCAAGAAAATTTCATCATTTTCATCAAGTACCCAAATGGCATTTGGCAAAATTTCTACGATATCTTTTATAAAACCTTGCAAGCTCATGTAAGAAGCGGTCAAATTTTTATACTCACGCTCTATCAGATAGGTCTGCTCTATCAGGCTTTTTAGGCCATTTTGTATATCGATATCACTCACAGCAACTCCTCATAATCTTTTATCTCATAAAGCCTAAGCCGCTCATCTTTTAAGCCCAAAAGCTCGTTGCTAAAGCCACTTTTTGAAAAAAGCGCCACGATATCAGGCTTTATGCCTAGCCTTTCGCACTTGTGAAGGACTAAATTTAAGACATTTTTGCAAATTTTTCGCTCTTTATACTTTGCTTCGCCAACGATTATCTTGCCATTTATGCTAAAAAGCATGTCTAGCTCTATATTTTTACTCCAAAATGAGCTTAACAAAATGCCATCAAGCCCAAGCTTTTTAGCCATTAGCTCGCCGCTTAAAAGCTCAAAGCCAAGGCTTGCATACTCGTCAAATTCTCTTCTTATAAGCTCTAAAATTTCTTCACTCCTGCCCTCTTTTAAAAGGCTTAAATTTGGCTCGATAAATCTAAACCAAAACCTTGAAAAATGGCTATTAAAATGAATTTTATCCTCTATCTTATAAGCTCGCTCGCTCTTTTTTAAAATTTGGCGCTTGTTTTTTACTCGTGGCTTTTCTTGGCTCTTTTCAAGCACTAAAAAATCCTTGCTAAAAAGCTTTGCATAGACCCTATTTGTCATGCTTTGGGGCAAAATTTTATTTACACTAAATTTCTTTCTATCGCTTCTAGCAAGCTTAATGAGAGCCATTTTGATGGCCTCGTCGCTATCCTCGTCAAAGTAAAACCTAGCCATCAAATTTTTATAATCATCTAAAATTTCAGCCCTGATCGCCTCAAAAACATCGTAGTATGAGCCCTTTAATAAAAAGTCATCAAAAACAAGATGAAATTTTATAACTTCAGCAATACCAAGGTGCTTCATCCGCTCAAATGTCGATTTTATGGCTAAAATTTCGTATCCTTTGTGTGGCGGATTGTAGCATATTTTTAGAAAATTTTAATTATAATCACGCAAAAACTAAAAGGCTAAAGTTGGTAAATTTAGAGCACATTAGAAGAGATATTATTTTAAAAAAAGGGATACATTACTTCGACTACACCGCCTCAGGACTTGCGTATAAGCCTATCGAGGACGAGGTCGCTGATATCTTAAAAACCTACGCCAACACCCACTCGCTAACATCCTCAAATGCCTATAAAACGCAGCTTTTGTATGATAGCGCTAGAAGCGAGCTAAAGCGATTTTTAGGGCTTGATGATAGCTTTTATCTCATAGCTACTGGATACGGCGCCACTGGTGCGATCAAGAAATTTCAAGAGCTTTTGGGACTTTACGTGCCTCCAGCTACCAAAAGAAGATATAACCTAAAGGTTGATGATAGCTCGCCACTAGTCGTGCTTGGCCCTTATGAGCACCACTCAAATGAGATCAGCTTTAAAGAGGCGCTTTGCGAGGTTGAGCGCATCAGACTTGCAAAAGACGGTGGTATAAATTTTGGGCATTTGGAGCAAATTTTAAAGATAAACCAAGGGCGTGAGATCATCGCTAGCTTTAGTGCAGCCTCAAACGTCACAGGCGTTATAAGCGACTACAAGCAAATTTACACGATGGTTAAGAAATTTGGCGGCATAGTGGCATTTGACGTGGCGAGCCTTAGTGCCTATGCAAATTTAGACTGCGACTACTTTGACGCGCTCTTTATCTCGCCGCACAAGCTTCTTGGCGGAGTTGGCAGCTGTGGGCTACTGGCAATCAAAAAAGTGCTAGCAAATGACGATGTACCAAGCTTTGCAGGTGGTGGCACGGTAAGCTATGTGAGCAAAAACTACCATATATTTTTAAAGGATCAAGAGGCACTTGAAGAGGCTGGCACGCCGCCTATTTTGGGGCTTATACGGGCAAATTTGGCTTACAAGCTAAGAGAAGAGATAGGGCTTGCGACTATCTACGAAAACGAGAGCGAGCTTAGCGAATACTTTTGTCAAAGGTTAAGAGAAATTCCAGAGCTAGTTAGCTACTGCCCGGCAAATTTAAAGCGCCTTGCGATATTTTCATTTAATGTAAAAAACGTAGCTCCATACGAGCTTTCAAAAATTTTAAGCAAAGAGTATGGCATACAAACACGTGCTGGCTGCTCATGCGCAGGCTCGTACGGACACGACCTTTTGGGGCTAAAAGAGGATCCAAATTTCACCCACAAGCCAGGCTGGGTAAGGGTTAGCCTGCACTATACGCATACCTTTGAGGATGTTGATTATTTGGTGAGTGCGATAAAAAAAAGTATCGAGAAATACGCACTTTCATGGCAGGTCAAAGACCCTTTTGACGTAAAAGAGATAAGTGGGTGTGTGGGTGAATAAAAAAAATGTTTTGATAGTTGCTGGAAGCGACAGCGTCGGCGGTGCAGGCGTTCAGGCGGATATAAAAAGTTGCGAGGCGTTTGGCTGCTTTAGCGCAAGCGTCATCACAGCCGTGACCGCGCAAAATACAAATGGCGTTAGCAGCGTGCTTGCGATGCCAGCAAGTATGGTGAAAGCTCAGTTTGAGATGGTGCTAGCTGAGCTTGATATAGACGCTGTGAAGGTTGGTATGCTCTTTAACGAGGAGATAATAGCCGTTGTAAGCGCGTTTTTAAAAGAATTTAGGGCTAAAAATGTGCCAGTTGTGATAGACCCAGTTTGCGTGGCAAAGTCAGGGGCAAAATTGCTAGAAGATGGTGCGATAGAGGCGCTAAAAGAGCTTTTAAACCTTGCAAGTGTTGCCACGCCAAATGTAGATGAGGCAAGGATTTTGGGTATTAATTTTACAAATTTGCCTTGCGATATGGTGCTAAAGCGAACGAAGGTTGATGAAATTTGTGAGGATACGCTCTATCTAAAAAATGGTGACGTGAAGAAATTTAGCGAGGAGCTTTTTGAACCAAAGGTGATGCACGGGGCTGGTTGTAGCTTCTCAAGCTCGCTAGCGGCCATTTTAGCGCAGCAAAACGATCTAATAAGCGCCATAAAAATGGCTAAAAAATTTGTGGCAAATGGGATAAAAAATGCTCATAAAAGTAAATTTGGAGCACGGCTTATAGATCATAAAGCGGGGCTTAATGGCTGAAATTTACGCTATTAGCGATGATATTTTAATGCCTGAAAATTTGGCTTTGGACTACACTAGAGAAATTTTAGAGTGTGGGGTTAATTTTTTTCAGTTTAGGTCAAAAAAAGCGGTCAAAAATGAGAAGCTTGCAAGTGAAATTTTAAATTTATGTGAGAAATTTGGTGCAAATTTTATCGTAAATGACGATGTCAAATTTGCTAAAAAGATAGGTGCAAAGGCTGTTCATCTGGGCAAAGACGATGAGTGCATAAAAGAGGCGTTTGAAATTTTGGGAAAAGACGCATATGTGGGCGTTAGCTGCTATAACGATATAAATTTAGCCATAAATGCCGCTAAAAACGGCGCTAGCTACGTTGCTTTTGGCTCTGTTTTTGTAAGCCCTACAAAGCCAAATGCTCCAAAATGTGGGCTTGAAGTAGTTAAAGAGGCAAAGCGAATTTTAAACCTACCTGTTTGCGTGATCGGCGGCATAAATGAGACAAATATCGGCTCGCTCTCTCACGTAAAACCTGATCTCATCGCCGTCATCTCAGCGATCTACAAAGATAGCAACATCAAAGAAAACATCAAAAATTTACAAAGAATAATTGAGCTAAATTTCTGAAACTAAGCTGGTTTTAGCAAAAATTCCTTTTAAAATTTAGCAAAACACATATCGCATAGGTAAAATTAAATTATAAATCTATGTTTTGCAAATTTAAAACTCTCACTGCTAGCAAGAATCGACCACTAGAATTATTCATTTATAAAATTTATTTTTTCTTAATTTTTCTAAAATTATTTTAATAAATTATATTTATATAATTTATTTTAACAAAATCATAATAATTTAAACTTTAGTTTGGTACTATTTTGTCAAATTTACAAAAAGGTAAAATGATGAAAAAGGCTCTATTTCTAGGATTTAGCGCACTTTTATTATTAGTGGGCTGCAAGGAAAGCAACATAGGTATTGTTAAAAACTACATTTTAAAAGGTAATAAATTAATAACAATAGGCTCAGCGATAGATAGCTTTAAAGGCTGTACAAGCACCCAGTGGCAAGACATCAGTAGTGACGATAAAAAAGTGGTTAAAGTAAGCTGCGTGGTAGGGAAAAATGTACTTGAAGATGAGTTTGAAAGAAAAAATAGCGGCTACATAAAAGCTCTAAATAATGCAAAAGCTGCTCAGCAAAAAAGAGTTGATAACAGCCTTGAGCTAGCACTTGATAGCGCAAATAGCATATTAAAAAGTGGTAAAAGCATAGATAAAGAGACTATTTTATCAATCGCAAACAAGCACTGTAAATTTGATCCGACAAAAGAAAGTGCTGGCTACCTAGCCTCTGTTAGCTGTGACCTTGAGTTTAAAAATGAGCTTGCACAAAATTTAGATATCAAACAAAAATGGGTCTTTGACAACGTCGTAGCCCAAAGCAAATATGCCACCTACTACTCGCAAAAAGAGCCAGAAGTGATCTATTTTGGTGAAAACGTTAGAAAAGTAAATGAGAGAATTATTGAGCTCACTTTCACGATAAATAGCGATAAAAGTGTGAGCATCTCAAAGGTTACGAAGATAGATGATGGCGATACGAAAGATATAAACCGCGGTTTGGTGGCGATGTTTTATGCAAGATAAATTTTGCTACTAAAACAAATATCTTTAAGTTTAAAAGTATTACATTTTAAAAGCATACTCTAGTTCATTCAAATAAGAGCAAATTCGCTATTTTGCAAACTAAAGCTGTATTTTGCTTGCAATCAAAACTCACTATTTTTTTTGACTACTTTTTAGCTATATGAAGCTCTTTTTGATGCAACACATGTTGCCAAAATAAGATGCCTCTTAACTTGTAAGCATAGAGCATCCAAGCAGTGTCCTAAAACCATTTGCATTAAAAACTTTTGCCTACTATTTAAATGGTCTTTTTAAATATTCTTTGCAACTTTGATTGATAGCTTCATAAGTAAAAATTTAATAAAATCCCAAAATATCAATAAAAAGAGTCTTTATGGATGAGTTTTTAAAACAGGCTTGGCGTGCAAATAAAATTTATACAAATGCTGCTGCTAGCGTGCCATTTTACCCAGATCTGCTAGCTCTTCTTTTAGTATGCGACGAGAAAAATTTAGATCAGTTTATGGCGCTTGATGAGTTTAGAGCGGTGCTAAAAAAGCTTAAAATCGAGCTTGATATATTTAGCATACAAAGTGCGCAGCTTGCGACTCTTAAAGCGCTAAATGAGGCTAAAATTTCAAGTGATGAGATAGTAAAATACCTAGAAAAATTACGCCATGAAAAGATCATAGATGATGAGAAATTTGCTTTTTTAGAAAAGATCATAAGCAAAAACAAAGGCGCTAATGAGACTAAAATTTCTCATACCAAGCCAAAAGATCACTTTCATAAAAACCTAGACTTTCTAAATGAGATAAACGAAAAAGCAAGCTTACTTGATAGCGATAAAACATTTTTAGAGGCGCTTATGGCTGCCAAAAAAAGATCAAATGAAACGCTTTTTAACATAGCTGCAAGTGGCGTCATAAATTCTGGCAAATCAACCCTTTTAAACGCCCTTTTAAACAAACCTATCCTTGGCGCTTCAAACGTGCCAGAAACGATAAATTTAACCATTTTAAAATACTCCAAAGATAGCTTTGCAAGGGTAAATTTTTACACCTTAGATGAGCTTTTAGCACTTGGCATACCAAGCGAAAATTTACCAAGCAAAAGCGTAGATATCGGCATAGACGAGATAAAAAACTACACCTCTTCAAGCTCAAAAACAGCAAATATCGTAAAAAGTGTCGAGCTTTATGACGACTTGGAGCTTTTAAAAGATAACGTCTGCATCATAGACACGCCAGGCATCGATGATGCGGTGGTTTTAAGGGAGCAGATCACTACAAATTTTATGAGAGAGTGCGACCTTTTAGCTCACCTCATGAACGCCTCGCAAAGTGCCACGCAAAAGGACGCGCTCTTTTTGAAAAAATGCCTTGAAAACTCGCATATCGTAAGGCTTGCTGTGGTGCTAACTCACGCTGATGAGCTAAGTGCTAAAGAGCTAAACGAGACGCTAAACTACACTAAAAAAGCGATTGCTGAGCAGATAAATGGCGTTGAGATTGATTATTTTGCGCTTAGTGCAAAAGGCTACTTAGAAGGCGCTGCAAATAGCGGTGTAGAGGAGTTTAAGGACTACCTTTACGAGGTGCTTTTTGGCAAAAATTCTAAAAAATCAGCCCTTATCTTAAGCTCGTATCAAAAGGAGCTAAAAAATATCCTAAATAGCAAGCTTGAAGCTACTAAGGCTGAAATTTTGTCGCTCAAAGCTTATGAAGTGGAGCTTAAAAAGCTTCAAAATGAGCAGGCAAACGTCAAAAACGCACTTGGTGAAAATTTCTCTAAACTTGAAAGTCTAACCAAAAACGAGCTTGCAAAACTTGAAAGTAGTAACACCAAAAACATCTATAAAATGGGGCTTGAGGCGCTTTTACAAAACCTAAACGATAAGGTAAAAAGCGAGATAGCCTACTGCAAAAGCAAAAAGCAAAGCTTAAATTTTGAGCGCCTAGAGCAAATCGCAAAAACGACACTTCGTGACGGTGTGATGGCACTTATGAGAGAGGCTAGAAACGAAACTTTGGTGCAAACAAGATCGTGCGAGCAAAACATTGCTTTAAATTTTGATGATTATGTGATGAGTAAAGATGAGGTTTTTAACATCAATGACTTTTTAGAGCAAATGGGCGTAAAGCTTGAATTTAAGGAACTTTTAGCTGCATTTAGAGCGAAAATTTCAAGTGACGCAAGCGAAGCACTTTTAGGCTTAAAAGAGGGTTTGCTAAAAGATAAAAATATCTCCCAATTTTGTGAAATTTTAACTGATCATGAAAAAAATCGCCTTTTAAATCTCATAAAAACCTATGAAAGCGCTCAAAAAGCCACGCTTGATATGAGGCTAAAAGAGCTAGATCGTGAGCTAGAAAAGCTTAGCTCGCAAAATCAAAACTCACTTTTAAAACTAAAAGAGCAAAACGCCTTGCAAGATGAAATTTGCTCGCTTTTAGGGGAGCTAGAAAATGTTTAATGAGTTCATAAATGCCTATAAGGCGAGATATTTTAAGGTTTTTACAAGCGACTTTAAGGGCGAGCTAGCAAGGCTGGTAAATGAGCTAAATGATCCAAGCCTGCACGCAAGCGATGAGATAAAAGAGAGCCTAAATTTACTAATCGACACTCTAAATGAGCCGCCTCTAATCGCTGTTATAGGGCAGTTTTCAAGTGGCAAATCAACATTTTTAAACGCTTTGCTTAGACAAAACATCTTGCCATCAGGTCTAACGCCTGTCACGGCAAAGGCTGTACGGCTAAAATTTGCAAAGATACCACTTCTTAGCGTGAAATTTACAAATGGCAGCGAGAGCTTGTTAGCTAGCAGCGAGCTTGCAGAGTTAAACACCATGAGCGAGCAGATAAAGAGCATGACACTTTATGCGCCAAGTGAAATTTTAAAAGAGGTAAATTTTATCGACACGCCCGGGCTAAACTCACTACGAGATGCCGACACGAAAGAGACCAAAAACACGCTAAAAAAGGTCTGCGGCGCGATCTGGCTAAGCCTTGCAAATAACGCAGCAAAGGCTAGCGAGCTTGAAAGCGTAGAAGAAATTTTAAAGACAAACGATCTAAAGGCGCTTTGCTTCATCAACCAAAAGGATAAGCTAAGCCAGGATGAGCTTGAAAGCTTGCTAAAGCACGCTAGGCAAACTTATGGCGAGTTTTTTGAAGACATCATCGCCATCTCGTCAAAGCAAGCACTCCTTGGCATCACAAATGAAAACAAGAGCGAGCTAGAAAGCTCAAATTTCGCTAAAGCACTAAGCGCTGTAAAAGAGGCGTTTTTAAACGTGAGCTTTAAAGAAAATTTCATAAAAGCAAGGGCGAAAAAGATAGTAAATTTTTTGATTAGCGAGCAAGAAAACCGCCTTAAAGTTTATAGCGCAGCTGATGAAATTTTGGATAAATTTAATGCCACGCTTGAAGAAAAACTAGAAGCGATAAAAGAGGAGTTTAAGCCTAAAATCGCCCTGCGATACAGCGATATGAGCGAGGCTATCAAGCTTGCAAGCGATGAAGTTTTTAAGCTGCTTAAGCCATTTTCTAGGACAAAATTTAACCAAGCAAAGACGCTTTTAAACAAAGAAATTTATAAGCGTGAAAATTTTGAGATGATAAGCCTTGACACGGACGAGGTCTTTTCAAAGCTCATCTATGAAGACGTCGTCTTTTCTAAATTTTTTAAACGCTACAAAAGAGATCTAAAAGAGCTTGAAAATGAGATCATATCGGCTTTTGATGAGCTTTATAAAAGCTTAGAAGATGAGCTTTTCGTTTATAAATCTCGCTATGAGAGCTTTAATCCATTTGATGAGTTTGCCTCAAACTACGAGACAAAATCGATAAATACCTATGCTGGCAGGACCTATGAGAATTTCTTAAGAGAGTATGAAAATGCCAAATTTAAGGCGACGCAAAAGATATCGCTCTTTTTTGAAAAGCTTGACGTAAAGGTTGCGTCAAACTACGAAAATGCGCTTAAACTTGCGGTTTATTTTCTAAAGCAAAAGATCGAAAACTCGCTAAATTCGCACCTGCAAATGGGCACGCCACTCTACATCCCAAGCGCAAAAGAGGTTTATGAGCGCATGCTAAATGCCTTTAGCCTTTATGAATTTGACGATCTTATGTGCTCAAACAACTCGTTTTTAAATAAAACTTTGCTTGATATAAAGACCGAATTTGATGAAATTTACGCCCAAAAAATAGCGATGCTTGAGCACCTAAAAGCAAAACCAAAAGAGCAAATTTTAAAGCTAGAAAAACTGCAAGAGAGTTCGGTGATATTAAA
>CAUUZE010000061.1:0-11090 GCA_963549665.1 Campylobacter concisus
CCCAGTTTCTTTTCGCTACATATCACTACGTTTTTATCGTTATCTCGGTAGCACGCAGTGCTTAACTCCTCTGCGTGAAGCAGTCCGCAAAGCAGCAAAGATATAATTATGTATTTTTTCATCCATCTTCCTTTACTTTTTAAAGTTATATATCGCTTGGATATTTTCCAGACTTTCATTTATCAAAGCCACCTTTTACTTAGCCCATTTTATATGAGTTAGAAACGAAGCTTTTTAAAATTTATAGTTTTTCACCACTCTGTTTTCTAAATAGACGCAAAATCTCATAGAAGCTCTAAATATAGAAAAATTTTTATATCATAACTCTTTCAAATCCTTTCAAAAATCAATACTGTCGGACGCACCGCACAAAGTTATGATGAGAAACATCTTTCCAAGTATCTTCGCCATCCAAGGAGCACACGACCCACGCATCAGATGCCTCGCCGGCACGGTTAGTTTGGCTCCAGTACCATGGACGATTAGCGTATGTTATGTATTTAAGATCAGCGTCTGTTATGTATTTAAAAGCGGTATTTAGAGCGGGATTATATCTACTATTATCCGCTATGCTTAGTAGCTCCGCTATAGTCGGTAGCCTCCAGTCTTTGTATCCAGCTAGGCTTAATCTTTTGCAGTACTCCTGCGCCTCCTTCCACGTTATTTTAAAACTTTGTTTCTCGTCCTGCCACATTAGTCTTCCCAGCTTCTTTTCGCTACATACCACTACGTTTTTATCGTTATCTCGGTAGCACGTAGGGCTTAGAGCTTCTGCGTGAAGCAAACCGCAAAGCAGCAAAGAAACGGCTATATGTCTTTTCATCTTTTATCCTTTCTTAAATTTTAAAATCAATACTGTCGGACGCACCGCACGAATAAGCGATTATTAGAAATGCCATAAAGGTTACTGGCGCTGTAGTCAAAATCCACGGCCCACACAGCAGACGAGCCGTCGGCATCTTTGGTAGAGCTACAGTATTTGCCGTACATTTTTTCGCCTCTGTCACTCATCTCGTATGCGACGTTTTGAAAGGCTTTGTTTATCGTAGGACTCATGCTATCATCCGTGATGCTTAAAAGCTCTTTTACCGTAGGCAAACGCCAATCATCAAAACCGGCAAAATTTAAATTTTCGCAGTAGTGAACGGCTTCGTCATAAGCCATCCTATATAGCGGCAAATCACCGTCTTGCCACATCAGCTTATATATATTGTCTCTAACGACTTCCAAACGGTTATCTCTGCTAAATCCGGTAGTTATATTGTCCACAACTGGATCAAACGCAAACGCAGAGCCACAACACAGTAAAAGAGCAAACATAAATATCTTTTTCATCTTTATCCTTTCTTGTTTTGCTTGAAATTAGACCTATTGACTTGATGATGTATGTTGGTTCATAAAAACTATCACTATTAAGAATAAATTTACTATACGGATAATTTTATTAGAATTATTCTTATTGAATACTTAATTCATATAGTATTTTTTTATCAATTATACTTCTTAAATTTAGAGCAATTTCAAAGAGTGTAAAATGCAAATTTATGAAAGAATAAATGCGATCCTAAGAAGTAAAAAGTTAAAGAAAAAGGACTTTGTCCAAAAATTTATAGATCTTGAACCTAGGCTAAAAAGCACAGGTGAAGTGCCGTCTTTGCCATCTATATATAACTATCTCAATGGAAATAGAGAGATCAAGGCTGAGCTTATACCTTATATAGCAAAAGCCCTTGAAGTAAGCGAACAAGAACTTTTCATAGACGACCTTAACATCTCAAGCTTTTTAAAAGATATGGTCAATAAATGTAATTACAATGATAAAGAATATGAAAATTTACAAAACATAAGTCGTATCATAGACCTTTGTCAATATGCTTCAGAGCCACTCTTATCAAGGCTAATAGAAATTCTAGAGAAAAACAAAGAGCAAACGCTAAGACATATGAGGGATATTTCTCTTCTATAACCACCTTCTACTCGCCATAAAGACAACCATACCTAGAAACTATGTAGTTAGAATAAATTTTATATTAAATAAAGTTCGTAATGAATAATATACTTGCAAATTTTTACTTATAGAAAAAGGAGTTCTAGATGAAAAAGGCATTATTTGTTGTATGCTTTTTGGCTAGTATGGTGTATGGATTGGAAAGAGGCGCTACTAGCAATTTCAAATACATTATAGATACAGGTGTTCAATCAATCTATGTGCTTCAAAATAGAACAGGCGGCTATGACTTATCATTTCAGCAATATTATTGCTTTTTTTGGAAAACTAATAAAAATATAGGTAGAATTTTGGTGGATGTAGTCTATTGAAATACTACGGGTCTATTAAAAACTACAAGGATAAATATGTCATTCGAGGTTGAATATGATCTTTTTAATGATGGAAGTAAAAGGCAACCAAATAATAGCCTAAAAATAAATCAAACACCTATTTTAAACTCTATTGTAAATACATATGCGCTCTCTCTTTTTGTTGGTAAATTTTATGATTTTAGTAAAGAAAATGATCTACCTATGCTTAAAAGGTTGGTTGATAAAGAAAGAGATAAACAGACTAAAAAATTTATGGATGAAGTTTGCAAAGTTTGTGGTAAAGACGAAGATCTAATAGTAAATGTGCCAAGACTTCGTGGTTACATCAAAAATTTTGATGAAAAAATAGACAGCAAAAGAAAGCAGATAAATACAAAGCTAAAAAAAGTATGTGAAGAGTTTTTTGCGCTTATAAAGCTAGATCAAAATTTGGTACCGAGCCAAAAACAGCATATAAATGATAAAAATAGTTACATCCTAGCTCCAAATGATGACCTAGAAAAGCATGTAAAATCTCTAAAAAGTAGATCAATAGACGATGATGAAAAATTTACATATATGCAAGACGCTGCTTTTATAATGATGTGTTTAAACCTAGGGGAGTACTTTTGGAAGGGCAAATACAAAGACTTTTCAATTAGCCAGCCAGATGATATGCCGCTTTATCTTTTAAGCTATGTTTATGACGAGGCAAAAGTTCAGAGATTTTTAAAATCCATGAATGTTTTGATCATAAAAAGAGGCTTTGTGATGGGGTTAGATAGGGACAATCAAGCGCTAGTTTTTAGCAATATGGGATCAGAAATTTTTGAGTTTGAAATTTTTAAAGATAGATATATAAGCTTTAGAGAAGATGATGCTTTGGTTATATTTTCACCTGCATTTTTTGGTAACTTTGATCAAATTTATGATGAAATTTGGAATATAAAGCAAAATGTGATAAAAATAAAAACCACCCCTACTAAAAAGCGCTTAAGATCTTTAGATGATAGCTTGCTTTTAGACCCTGAGCTTATATATAAATCCCTTAAAGATGAAAATATCTTTGCATTAAATAAATTTAAAAAAGAGCTAAAAGATCTAAAAAATGATCTTTCTTACAAAAATTTTGAAATAAACAAAGATAGATACGCAAGGCAGTGGCTTATAGATGATATCTACGGACTATATCTTGCCACGCATGCTCCTTTTAGATACAAAAACTCTAAAGAGCTAGCTAAAATTTACTTTGAAGATCTCCTTAGTAAGAGCTTAAATTTATTCATCGATGAAAAAAGAACTCCTGCTTTGAGACATCACATAGACGATATAGAGCTTTTATAAACTACCAAGCCACCGGCTCTAGAAGCAATAGGTGGAATTTAAAGACTCATCTACTATCTTAAACTTCTCTCACAAAAATCAAAACAAGGAGAGAAGATGGCAGAGTTTGACAAGTTAAATTTTGCTGACATTCACATGAGCTTACTAGCTGATAGAAATATCTTTTTATATGGGCAGATAGATCAAGAAATTTGCCTAACTACACAAAAGACACTTTTGTATCTTGACAGCGTAGATCAAAGCGACATAAACATATATATAAGTGGCCCTGGAGGCTCGATATATGATGGCTTTGGACTAATCGACTTTATGAAAACCATAAAATCACCAATCAATACATTTTGCGTGGGGCTAGCCGCCTCTATGTCTGCACTTATATTTTTAAACGGAGATAAGCGCTATATGCTACCAAACTCAAGCCTCATGCTTCATCAGCCTCTTGGCGGTGCATCGGGTCAGGCAAGCGACATAGAGCTGATCGCAAATCAAATTTTAAAAATCAAATCAAAAGTCAATGAGATGATAAAGGCTAACAGCAACCTAAAAATAGCAAAGATAGAGCAACTAACAGATAGAGATTGCTATATAGACGCATCATCAGCCATTGCTTATGGCCTAGCCAATGAAATAATATCAACTAATAAAGGAGAATAATATGTCAGTTTTTTCACTAATCAACAACAAAAAAGACCTAGCCCAAGTCGCTGTTTCAAACGCTCTTAGCATACCTATTAGCTTTACGCATGCGATGATAACAGGGCAAACAGGTTGTGGCAAGACCACTTCAGCGATCCTACCAGCGATGGATGAGCGTATAAAAGTAGGGCATGGGATGCTTGTCTTTGACTACAAAGGAGTTGAGCATAAAAAGGTTAAATTTCTAGCCAATAAGCATGGCAGACTAAAAGATGTCGTAATGATAAATGTGCCATGGGGGAACAAAATAAACATAATGGATGATGCAAGTGAAAGCTTATTGATGAATTTCTTTCAAAAGACATTTGGCACAAAGCGTGATCCTTTTTGGGGAAATTTAGCGGCAAATATCGCCACAAAGTCTCTTTCAACGATGAAGGCGATATGTGACCTTACGGAGCAAGGTTTTTGCACTCCATATATAGAAAATAGAGCAAAAGATATAAAGCCAAGCTTTGCAAATTTATGCAAATCAACCCAGCAGCTAGGTGACTTTAAAAAATTTTATGCCTTAGTTAAGCTGGTAGATGATCATGTAAAAAGCGACACGGCATTTGCAAAAGGTATAAGCAAAAGAAGACATTTGGCTAACTCTTTAAATGAGAAAATTTGGGCATTAGGCGAGTTTAATGAAAAATCTGAAAATTTCATACAAGCTTTCAAGGAGTATGAAGGTGTAAGAAATGATGAAGAGTCACAAAAAGCAAGACTTTTCTCAAACTATACATTTATGCTTTTTGCCTTGCAAAGCATAGCTGATGATGAGATGCTAAACTATCATGGCAATAGCATAAGCAAGCTACTAAATGAAGGAAAGATAGTTGTTGTAAATTCTCAAGGGCTAAAAGATAGTGCGGTTGAGCTTATGCTAAATTCCACCCTTTCAAATATGGCGCAACGCATAGCAAACGAAGAGAAGGTGCCAGTTAGTATCTTTATAGATGAAGCGCAGCGTGTGCTAAATCCATCAACGGACCTACACGCTGACGTACTAAGAGAGGCTAGGGTTGAGCTAATACTTGCCTTTCAAAACGAAGATGTACTAAAAAGCAGCCTTGGTAGTGACTCAAGATATAAAGAGCTGGTGGGAAATTTAACCAATCAATACTTCTTTAAAAACTCGGTCAGACAATACGCCAGCGGAGAGGATAAAGACTTTAGTAAGCTAAAAAAATTTGAGTATTACCACGATGGTAAAATTTATAAAGCTTCGCCTATATTTATAGATGAAAATGATCTTTTAAAGGCTGAGCTAAGCTATCAAAAAGAGCTTGGTATCGGTAGTAGTTTTACTAATGTGGATCTTGGGGATAACGAAATTTTAGTATATAACGAGCAGCTATTTAAAAGGCGCTCTTTGCTCATAAAGCAAGACATAGTGACAAAAAAGAAGTCTGAAGTGCCAGTGCTAAATCAAAAACTTGACGCACTACTTAAAAGACTAAACGTTTTAGTTCAAGAAGCAAAAGAGTCAAAAGACGAAGATGAAGATCTCTGGCAGGGGGTTTTATAAGATGTAAATTTACTCATGGGAGAGCTTCCCATGAGTTTTTAGTAGCTAAAATATTGATTAAGTATATCTAGTGCTTTCTTGTCGCCCAGTTTATAGTATGCTTTATTTAGCGCGTCTTGTGCCTCTTGTTTTGCATTGGTATAATTGCCATATTTGCATAATATTTCGCCTAAATTTGTGCATCCCCTAGCATAGTTGTAGTCATAACAAGATTTTTTGAAGTAAGAGTATGCGTTTTGCATATTTTTTTCAAAGCCAGCGCCATCTCTATAATTTACGCCAAGATAGTTACAACCTCTACCACTTCCTGCGTCACAAGCTTTTTTATTATATTTATTAGCCAAAGTTAGATCTTTAGTTATCCCATAGCCATATTTATAGTTATAGCCAAGACTTGCACATCCATCAGCATCGTTATTTAGATCGCAAGCTTTTTGATAGTATTTATTAGCTTCTTTAAGATCCTTTTTTATACCATCACCTTCCCCGTATCCAGCACCAAGGATAAAGCAGCTCTTGCCATCTTTTAGATCGCACCCTTTTTTAGCAAATTCGATAGCTTTTTTTTAGATCCTTAAAAGAGTTTGCGTCATCCTTAAAAAGTTCGCTTGCATACCCACAAGATTTAGCCATACCAAGATTACAAGCTTTTTCAAAATTTATAGCAGCACTATCTATCTTTTCTTCAACTATATAATATACAAAAGCTAGGTTTTGGCAAGCAAAACCATCTTTAATATCACAAGCTTTTTGGTAAAACCCTTTTGCTTTGTCTATATCCACTAAGACTCCTTTTCCCGTTTGGTAATTAGCGCCTAAATTAGTGCAAGATTCGCCATTTCCTAAATTACACCCCATTTCATAATATTCATTCGCTTTCTTGTAATCACCCTTGTTGCTATATTCTAATCCCAATTCAAAGCAAGCAAGACTATTGTTTAGAAGGCATCCATGTTCGCCGTTAAAAACTGTATTTGCTTTAGAGGCATCAACTTTTTTATATATCTCATAAGCTACTTTTATATTTTTTTCAGAGGGATTACCTTTTAGTAGATTGCCAGCTAAAGCCTTGCAAGCTTCTTTGTTGTTATTGTTACAAAGCTTTGTATAGATCTCGTTTGCATGCTCTAGGTCGTTTTTTTGTTCATAATCTTTAGCCAGTTTTATGCAGCCATCGCTTATCCCTATCTCGCAAGCAATTTTTGCATCGTCTTCAAGTGCTTTTTGCCTATCGCAAGCTTGCGCATTATCTGATTTGCAAGATGTTTTGTAGTATTCATAAGCCTCTTTATAATCTACATTTTTTATCTTCTCTAAAGTAAAACTACTAGTTTGATAGTCGCCATATTCATAAAGCAGGCCTAGTTGATAGCAGGCTTTAGAGTCAGATTTGCACTTCTCTTTTAGAAGACTTATCGCTTTGTCTGCATACAGCTTTGCTGCAGTGTCATGCTCCTTGTTATAAAAGTATGCCAACTTCATACAACTATCACCATTTTGATTTTCGCATTCATTTTCTAGGCTATAAATTTCATATCTACTTGGATTTCCTAAGAATATAAATGCAGAGGCTACCGCTGCAGCAAGTATAAAAATAGATATAGCATATATAAATTTATATTTTTTTATGTGCTTTTTTAGTTGCTCTTTGTTTTCTCTTTTTTTGGCTTCTTCGGCAAGTCTAGCTTCTTCTAGCTCACGCTGTCTTTGCTCTCTCAAGCGAATTGCCTCTTCTTCTTTTTCTTTTCTTAGCTGCTCCTCTCTTGCTTCTTCTTCTAACTTTCGCAGCCTTTTTCTTTCACTCTCTTCTTGCTCTTTAATGATCTCTTTTTTGGTTTTTGGCATAAAGTGCAAGGTTTCACCACAAAATCTGCACTTGGTGGCATTTGTCTTTACTTCTTCTTTACAAAAAGGACACTGCGTTTTTAGTTGTGTATCGCAGATTGGACAAAATTCCAAGTCCTTTTCTATTTCTTCAGCACAAAAAGGACATTTGACTAGATTGTTATTCATGCCCAAATCCTACTAAAAAAATAGTCTTAGAGATATCAATTGTGCAATAAGCAATACTAAAAATGCACCAATTGCCCAGCCATAATTAAATTTAACTGTTTTTACTGGAAGAACCTTATTTGCTATTGCACCCGCTATGATTTGTGCCACGGTCAAACCGATTGAATAAACCACATAAACAATATTAATCATTTCCATACTATCATTTTTTATGCCTATACTAATCAAGAAGTATAATAAAACTGTTGATATAGTTGCTAGAGATATATATAGCAGGTTATCATATCCAGTATAGTATAGAGGCCCAAATATAAATGCCCAAAAGTTAAAACCTTGTGGCTTTAGGATTACTTCTCCATCCCATGTTCTTATAAAACCAAGCGGGATTTCATTACTATTTGCTTGGTTTTGATGCGAGAAATTATTCGCCATATTTTTTTGGCTATTCATTTGTTCTCTTGCTTGGTTTTTGGCTTCCTCATTTAAGAAGCTACCACAAAATCTGCATTTAATAGCATCTTTGTTAATTGTCTCACCACAAAATGGACAAAATTTAGTCTCCATACTACATTCCTTTTTTATTTTTAAAGAATAGAACTATTCAAAGTGAATAATTCTATTTAACTTTTACTAAGCTCATTCTTAAAAATAAGCATAGCTTTAATAAATATAAGAAGGCATGGACTGCTTGAAGCCATATTGCATATCTAAGCCTTGTGGTATTTTAAACTTGTCTAGAATTTTTTTAAACTCATCAAGTTTTTTATTGAATTTTTGATAAATTTCGTCAAATTCCTCTTTGTCTGTGCAGCCTATGGACTGACAAAAGAGCCCAACTAGCTTGCCCCTGATCTTAAAGACTTCATCGTATAGCTCTTTACAAAAATCTAATACATTTTGGTAAGTCAATGCCTCGCCTTGTTCGCCACCTATTGTGAAATCACTCGTTTCTGTAGTAAATTCGCCAAGAGATGAACCGCTTAAAACAAAAGGGCATTCTTGTTTTAAGCCCATGATCGTCGCATCAAGCCAATCATTAATAGTCTCAAACGGATCATCAAATATATAAAGTTCGTCTGAGTAAGCAGGTCTGAACAAAAGTTCATTGTTCTGAATTACTATCATTTCTTATCCTTTTTATTATTTTTATTTGATTTAATATGGGGTATTTTATTACTTGGTATATCTAAGTATTTGAAAATACCTGAATATTCATCAAATGCTTTTATGTCTCTTAGTTTAGTTTTCAAAAGTTTAGACTGGGCGTATATGTCAAGAGCGTCGGAGAGATTGTAACCCATCATTCCCCTAACTAGGTCGTTATATTCTTCAAGATTCTTTCTATTGTTTTTATTTATATTGTGACCTAATTCATCTGCAACATTTACAATGGAGTCACTTATGTTGTTTATATGATCGTATTCTACTAATTTCTTAGCAAAGTTGCCTCTCAAGCGATGATCACTAACTTTTTTATCACTTATAACTTTTCTTATGCAGCCATTGGCTTTTTTATTAAAAGACTTTATTGTAGGGTATTGTTCTTTTATGGCTTTAACCCATTTATAATTATGTAAGTCTTTGATATTTTCATGTAGGACAATTACTCTTTTGGATTCGCTACTATATTTGCCTTTTGCTGTATCTATAATGACACAATTATATGTTTGCTTATTCACTCTTTTTTCACTACGTTTTCGTGATCCATATTTAGAATTTAAAAGACTATCTTGAAAATTTTCAGCTACAATTAAATCTATATCATTTATCCCAATGCTTTTACTATCAAGAAATTCTTGAAGTAGTTTTGATACAAATCTGTATTCTTTTTTTGTGCTTTCGCTAAACTTTTGCCTTGATCCAACACTTTCTAAATAGTTTTCAACTAAATCTTCTATCGTTGCTATATTTAGTGAATCTTTGTTAGGTTTGATTGGCTTTATTTTGGTTTTCTTTTTCTTTTCTTTATAGTTTAATATCTCTGACACGATATAATGTGGTATAGAAGCAATAAGCCCATCTTTTACCTCTACTGTATTGCCACTAGGAATTTCTTTAGCATGCTTTTTCTTATGGGCTGGCTTTTTCTCTGGTGCAGCTGGACAAAAACTATTTATTAACTCCTCTACAGGCAGATCATCATCTATCGGGACGGCAAGTCTTTGGGTAGTATCGGTCTTGAATTTTAAGGCACTAAGTCGCTCATCTATTATCTTATCAAGCTTTTTAGCTCCAGGCAAATGGACAGAGTATGGAAATAGACCAAAAAGATTAAAGCATATTTTTAGCCAGTAATCTTTATTCTTATCACTTGTGGCTCTCCCATATCCCTTTGTGAGACAATATTTTATATCATCAGATAGTTCTTCTATCTTGTCTTGATAATAAAACTTTATTCCTAGATGATTTAATTCATTGAAATCATCAACTTCAAGTTGCTGTTTAATATCTTTTGTCATAAAAAATCCTTTTTTAAAATTTTTATACTAGTAATTATATCTTTTGCGATAAAAAATTTTTGCTAGCGCTAAAAATCAAAAAATTAAAGATTTCGAGCCCCTTTAATGCCTCTTTTTTAGCCTTTAGTGATACTCCTTTTGCATATGTGTCAGTTGCTAGGTCTGTGCTATGACCCAAAAGAACCGAAGTCAGGTCTGCTAGAGAATTTTCCAAACAATAGTCTTTAATGGCTTTTGCGAAATTGCCACGTAGTCTGTGAAAACTAACATTTGCACTTGGGATAGATTTATGAATATGCCTATTTAGACGCTTTCCAAAATAATCACTACTCTCTTTTTCCTTTCTTGATTTGCTCTAGCCACTTTAAATCAGCCAAATGCTCGATATTCTTATGCAGTGGAATTTGCCTATATTTGCTAATGCCTCCTTTTTGCTTGGCAGTCTTAACATTTATAAATTTTATGCCATCTTCTTCGCCTACGCTTTTGCTATCAAGTTGCCAAATTTCATTAAGTCTTAGCCCAGTGTGAAGAGCAAACATCATATAGTTTCGTAGATCAAGCCTTTTTGTATCAAAAACTATTTTTAATTCATCTAGACTAAAGTTGTCTTTCGGAGACTTCTTGTCAGCTGGAATTTTAAAAGATGTTTATGTATATTTTCACAAAAAAAGAGTGCTAGATTGGTGAATATTTCTCTAGATAGATATTATTGAAGTTATTTCTAAAAAGCGCTTGGCGTATATCTAATAGTGATGATTATA
>CAUUZE010000062.1:0-10631 GCA_963549665.1 Campylobacter concisus
TTAAAAGTCCAGTGAGTGAGTCAAATTCGCTAAGCTGCCTTAAGCGCTCGTTTTTTTCTTCAAGCTCTCTTAAACTATCTTGGATCTCTTCATCTAGTTTAGCGATGATATGCCTTTCAGATCTAGCTAGATCCCTCATAGCAACTGTGCTTGAGATACTGTAAATTAGCGCTGCATAGGCTAGCAAAACCATAAGTAGAAAAACTATCCATACAGAGTAAATTTTATCGGTATTAGCAGCTCCCAAAAAAAGTAAAGAGATGAAAAGCAAGGTGACAAATTTATATATAAGCGCTCTTGTATAGTCTTTTCTGTAGCTTCTTATCTTGATATTTGCCTCGTTTTCTTTTAGGTGCAAGCAAGCTACAAATATAATAAAAAACGCAACTTTAAAGAAAAACTTGTAATGAACATTTGTGCCACCGTATGCCAAAAAGGCCTTTGATGAGTAGTATGCGTCGCAAATGCAAATGATAAGCAAGGCTGATAGATATAAAAGTAGGCTAACTCTTTTATAGCTAAAAATTGGTTTTTTTGATACAAAATTTAGTGAAAATGCGACAACAAAGACAAAGCAAAAGATAAAAATATCCATTATGATGTATGAAAGGTTAATCACGAATTCTTTATTAAGCACTACTGCTAGACTTCTATCAAAAATTACAAACCAAAAAAAACTAACCGTAATAAGCATCAAAGCAAGCGCATCTACCACGACTTGCTGCCATATCACTCTTTTTAAAATTCTTGCAAAAAAAGCAATAGCAGATACAAGAAACATAAAAAATGGGATCAAATATAAAATTTGCATAAGATCCGTGCGGGAGATGTTTCCTTGCATAAGAAGCGATCTATCATAAAGCAATAATCTATCATAAAGCAATAAAAGGATATCAGCCAGCGCCCAGCTCGCGATAGCTAAAAATATATAAGTCCAGTATGAGTTTAAATCTCTACTACTTTTTAAGAAAAAGAACAAAAACAAGGCGATCACTACATCAGTGCCTACTGATATAGCTGTCAGATAAAACTGATCCCCCAGATAAATAGCAAAAAAATAAGCAATAATCAGGGCAAATATAAATAAAAATGAGCCGTTGTGATAATTTGTTATCCTATCAAGCACGGCCACTCTCCGCTTCCTGGGCTAGCTTTTGCCACCTTTGCCACTCGCCGCTATCATCGACGTCGTTGCCGATAGCCTCGTACCTAGCGTAGAAATGCTCAACAAATTTCTTGCACTCTTCATCTTTTGGCAGATAGCTTGGCTCATCTTTTTGGCAAAATTTCTCCAAAAACATGCTCGCATCAGCTTTTTTGGCGTATGTTTGCGCTAGATCGAAGTAGTTTTGTAAGCAAATTTCTTTAAATTTAGCGTAGGCTTGCTCGCTCATATCAACACTTAGTTTGCCATCAAATTTAAGCACTCCAGCCCTAAAAAGCAGGCTAAGATGTATGAGCCCCTCGCAGTAATAAGCCCTAACCTCATCGACCTTTCGCCACGCTATAAGCCCAACCGCACGGGCTATTAGCTCATGAAAGACGGCCATTTTATACTCCGCCTCTTCGTGCAAAAAGAAATTTACTAGCCCACCAGTCGTCGCCTTGTACTCTTCTATAAATTTAAAGACGCCACTTTTATTCATGCTCATCTCCGTATCAAGTCCGATAAAGAGGATGTGCCCAAACTCATGGCCGATCGTTGAAATTTCATATACTTTTTTCCAAATTTTTGGCTTTAAAAATAAAATTTCCCTACCAAAATCCAAAAATTCCTTGCTAAAAATTTCAGCCCCAAGCTTCATAAAAGGCTTTGCCTTTGCGCCCTCATAGACGTGATTTACAAAGGCAAAAATTTTCTTGCCGCATTTTGCGCTCACACTCTCGTCATTTGGCACGACTTGAGCGCTAAAAAGCCCGTTTAGCTCCGCTGCGTAATAGATCATCGGCACGCTTATATAAAGCTGCGTTCTAGCGATATTTTCGCTAACTGCCTTGTTTGTCGCGGCGTTATCAAATTTGATCTCTTCGCAAACGCTTTTGTAAGTTTTTGTCACCTTTTCTTTAAATTTAAGCTCGTCAATGCCCTCGCTATCAACCAGCCTGATGTCCCACTCAAGTGCGACTGCGTGCGTGTAGGCATCCTCGTAGTACTCCAGAGGATGGCCTGGCTGAAGCGCGCCTTTTACATCCATCCACGCTATCTCAGCCTCTTGCCAAGCGTTTATAACTTTTGCATTGTCCTCTTCGCAAAAGGCAATTTGTAGCTTTTCAAGGTATTTTACATAAGATTTTTGCTCGTCATTTTGAGCTAAATTTCTTAAAATTTCAAGATTTTTTATAAATACTTTTTTAAGCTCTCTAACCTCATCTTTAAAGGCAAGCGCGTAAGGTAAAAAGCTAAATTTCTCGCCCTCTTTGCAAACTGCGCCATACGTTCTATCAGCCCTTACGCCATTACTATCACACTGAAATAAGCCGTTTTTAGTGATAAACTCATTTGCCTCGCCTAAATCTTTAAATTTAGCTTCAAACTCTTTATTTGTGGTATCTATTATCTTTTCTTGCCATGAAATTTGCCACGCATTTAGACTAAGCCCAAGCTCATGCATAGCCTCAACAAAGGCTTGAGAAAACGGGTCTAAAATTTGCTCATCACGTGCCTTTTTTATAAGCTTGGAGTGTAAATTTTCATATAAATTTCTAACGTAGCCGTAGATCAAATTTAGCACGCGTTTTTGCTCGTCCTCGCCTAAATTTAGCTTTTTTAGCTCATTTTGAAGTGGATCAACTTTAAGATCAACTATCCTTCTAGCAAGGGCTAGCTTTTGGCTCGGCGTGCCAGCAAGGCCGCAAATTTTCACAGCCTCATTTATAAGCTCGTTGTCTAAATTTTTATAAATAGCGTTTAGCTTGGATTTTTGCTCTTTTGTAAGTTCATTTAGTCTTTTAAAATCATTCATCTTTTCATCCCTTAAAGTTGCAGGATTTTAGCATAAAGCCATTAAAATTTGCTACAATTTACCAAAAATTTAAAATCTAAAAGGCAAAAAATGGACATTTTAAAGGACTTTGGCGAGCCGCGCATCAAGCAAGTGATGCTACCAAAAGATACAAACTCAGCTGGCAATATCTTTGGCGGCTGGATAATGAGCCAGATCGACCTTGCAGGTGCTCAGGCTGCTAGAGAAATTTCGCCTGAGCGAGTTGTGACGATCTCTATGAAAGAGATCATATTTAAACAACCAGTCTTTGTTGGCGACGTGCTAAGCTGCTACGCAAAGATCATCGCAGTTGGCAAAACATCGATAACAACGCAGATAGAAGTGACTGCACTTAGGTTAAATGACGGCGGTTTTAGAGAGACTATACACGTCACAAGTGCGACTGCGACCTATGTTAGTGTGACAAAAGATGGACACAAAAAACCGATAGATGAGAAGATAAAAGAGCTGCACGGCTTTTAAAATTTGGTTGCGATTTATGCAGCCAAACCCTTAAATTTATCACTATTTTTAAAAGAATTTGAAAAAAATTGACTTCAAAAAAGAGAAATTTCAACTTATTTAAATGCTTTATAAAGTAAAATCAGCCCTTACACTTTTTTGGGAGAAAGATGAAAAAATCACGCTTAGGGCTTTTACAAACGCATATTTTAGATATCTTAACACAAGATGAGCTGGAGAAATTTGAGTTTAAAGAGCTGCCAAAAACAAGCACGATCTACACCGAAGATATCGAGATAATTATCCTAAAAAATGGCTCAGCAAAGCTCTCATTTTTTGAAGATGGCGAGGAATTTATCCTTTATCATTTAGAAAAAAATAACATCGCCATACTAGATGATAACTGCGCCTTTGAAGTGCTTGAAGATGCCCAAATTTACGTCATTAGACTGGATAAAATAGGTGAAATTTTGCACAATCAAAAAGCTGCAAGCGAGATCCTAACAACCACGCTAAACACCATCATCGTGCAGCGCCAGATCACAAAGTCGATACTCTTTGAGGACGCAAAGGGCAGGATCGCAAATTTCTTGATCGAGCTTGCAAACGAGCAAGATCTAAAACAAAATGGCTATCGATACGTGTTTTTGCCGTTTTCTCTAAAAGTGCTCTCAAGCTTTGTTGGTCTCAAGCGCCAAAGCGCCTCAACAGCCTTTAATGAGCTTATCAAAGACGACATCATCAGAAAGATCACACCGCACGAATTTCTCATCATCGACCACGAAAAACTTGAAAGTTATACGAATTAAAAAGCTTTTACGCCCTATCTTTAAATTTAGCTAGCCTATCTCGAAGCTCTTTTGAAAGTGTGAATTGCGAAAGCTCATATCTGTCAAAAATGACGATCATATCATCGCCAAGTGCCTGCACTAAGCCAAAACACGCATCTCTATCCAGGCGATTTTTTCTAAATTTAACACTTAACGCATCGACCTTTTTCTTATCGCCAAAGCTCTTAATGGCGATCTCATCGATATCTTTGAAGAAAAATTTGATATTTTTTGAGCCTTTTTTTATGACAAATCCATCATCATCTATCTCAAAAAAGTTGTTTTGCAAGATCTTTCTCACGCAAAAAAAGGTTGAAATGGCGCCAACGATGACACCAAAAAGAGACGGCGTGCCAAGATCAAGATAAAAATAGCCAACGATGCTAAAGACAAAGAGTCCAAGCCCAAAGGCTAACGCCCAAAAAACATCTTTTTTACTCTCTTTGGTTATCATTTTTGCCCTTTTTATGCCAAAAGTCCAGCGCCATTTATCGCTTGGCTACGCTCTTTGGCGTAAATTCTCTCGCCATTTATCACGTCGTATTTCCAGATCGGCGCATTTGCTTTAAAGTCCTCGACAAACTCGTTTATAAGCCTTAGCGCGACCTTTCTTTGAGGGCTAACAACTCCAGCTACATAAGAGCTCGTATGCACCGCCACGTCGCCTTTTGAGTGAGCAAAGAGCACGTAGGCATTTTCTTTTTTGGCTCGCTCCTGCCAAGCATCTAGCCATTTTTTAAGGATCGGCTCATAGATATCGAAGCTAAGCGCCGAAATTCCGCCCTCTTCTCTTACTATGCCCACAAAAGTGATGAGCGCGCCGCAGTTTTTATCTTTAAATTTATCATACCACTCATTTGTGATGCTTTGAACGTCCAAGCTTCCATTATAAATTTGCATCTTAGCCTCCACAAACTGGCGGCAATATAGAAATTTTATCGCCTGATTTAAGAGCGAAATTTATATCGCTTACGATCTCGTCATTTACAGCCACAGCGCAGATATTTAGCCACTTTTTAAGCTCTTCTTTCTCGCTTAAAGCCGCTTTTACCTCGCCTAAATTTTTTGCTTCTACTTTTATACTCTCAAGCCCGATAGGCCCAAGAAATTCGATCTCTACCACATTTTATCCTTTGAAATTTTTGCTGATTTTACTTAAAAATAAATTTAGATATACTTATTTGAAAATTTGCAAAAGAGAAAGAAAATGAACGAAATTTTAAAAAGCATAAAAACCCCAGCCTACGTCTGCGAAGAGGCCAAAGTACGTAAAAATTTAGAGCTTTTAAAGCATGTAAAAGAGCAAAGCGGAGCTAAAATTTTAGTAGCGCTCAAAGGCTTTGCATTTAGCGGAGTGATGGACTTGGTGGGCTCTTATCTTGACGGTGCGACTTGCAGTGGGCTTCATGAGGCCAAATTTGCGAGCGAATACGTAAAAGGCGAGATCCACACGTATAGCCCAGCCTTTAAAGATGAGGATTTTGATGAAATTTTAAAAATTTCAAAGCACATCACATTTAACTCTTTTGCGCAGTGGCAAAAATTTAAAGACATTGCCCTGCAAAACGGCATCATCTGCGGCCTAAGGGTCAATCCAGAGGTCTCGCTAGCGCCAACTGATAGCTACAACCCATGCGGTAAATTTAGCAGGCTTGGCATCACAAGGGCAAATTTTAAGCCAGAGCTTCTTGATGGCATCACTGGGCTTCATTTTCACGCGCTTTGCGAGGAGAGTGCTAGCAGCTTGCAGATCGTGCTAGAGGCATTTGAGGAGAAATTTGGCGAGTTTATACCAAAGATGAAGTGGATAAATATGGGCGGCGGTCACCACATCACGAGGGCTGATTACGACGTGGAGCTGCTTATAAAGATAATTAGGCGCTTTCGCGAAAAATACGGCGTAGAGGTCTATCTGGAGCCAGGCGAAGCGGTGGGCTGGCAGACTGGCTTTTTGATAAGCAGCGTGCTTGACATCGTGCACAACGAGAAAAATATCGCCATCCTTGACACCTCAGCCGAGGCGCACATGCCAGATACCGTACTCATGCCTTACCGCCCAGCCGTTAGAGGCGAGAGTGAAAATGGCAAATTTGCTTATAGATTTGGTGGCAATACCTGCCTAGCTGGCGATATAGTGGGACTTGAAGCGGGCGATGCGGAGTATAAATTTGATAGTGAGCTAAAAATCGGCGACCGCGTCATCTTTGAAGATCAAATTCACTACACCATCGTGAAAAATACGACATTTAACGGCATAAAACTGCCTGATCTGCTACTTTTAAAAGAAAATGGCAAGATAAAGATGGTTAGAGAGCTAGACTACGAAGAGTATAGGCGCAGAAACTAGGCTAAAATCTATTTTTAAAGGTAAATTTGGCTTTTAAATTTAGGTCAAATTTATCTGGCTTGCAAAATTCGAAAAAAACTTGAACTGCTTAAATTTAAAAATTTATCTTGAAGCTATTTTCGTTTTCAAAATTTAAACTTATTAAATTTGGCAAAATTAAAGCCAGACTGCGAACTGATTTAAATTTATTATCTACAAAATTTATCTTAATACTTTTGCTAAAGCTATCTTAGCTTGTTATCTTTTTTAAAATTTAGTAGATTTCTGGCTTTATCAAAAGGTCACAAGCTATTTTAAATTTAATACCCATAAATTTTGGCAAATTTATCTATCTTTGAGCTTTTTTGCCAGTTGTATTCAGTCTCGTTTGCGATCTTTTGGGCTAGCTCCTTGCCAAAATGATCACTTATAAAGCCAAGCGCCATATCCATACCAGCAGCCACGCCTGAAGCTGTGTAAAATTTACCTGCTCTCACCCACCTAGCGCGCTCTTGCCACTTTACCGTCTCGCCGCAACTTTTTACCCACTCAAGCGATCTTTTATTTGAAGTAGCCTTTAGTCCGTCAAGCTCTCCTGTGCGAGCGATGAGCGCCGAGCCAGTGCATACGCTTAGGCAAATTTGAGATACCAAAACGCACTCTTTAAGTCTTGAGATAAACTCACTATCATTTACAAGCGTCCTCGTGCCCTGACCTCCAGGAAGTAGCAAAACGCTCTCTTTTGGCATCTTACTAAGCTTTTTTGTTTTTATTTTAAAGCCTTGCTTACTTCTTTTTATACCACCATCAAACGAAACGTAGCTTATCTTCATCTCAGGCACCCTTGCTAAAAACTCCACCGGCCCCATGAGATCAAGCGTCTCGTACTCATCAAATATAAGGCAAAAAAGATGCATAGTGTGGTCCTTTTTCGGCTAAAATTTGGCTTTATTTTAGCTAAATTTTCAGATCAAAAACGCTAAAAATTAACAAAACTTAAATGTTTTTTATAAAATTTTTAGTAATCTTTTTTGCTAAGGTTTGCTTGTGATTAGCTCTGATATAATAGCCGCAAAACGGCATAGCTGTGTGATTTTAGCATATTTAACCAAAGCTTAAATCATTTAAGCTTTAGCAAATAAAGGAATAAAATGACGAGAATTCTTACTCTACTTTTTACATTGTCTGTTGTGGCAATGGCCATTGAGGGACCAACTGGTGTCAATCAATATGACAGCACCATTTGGGCAGCACAGAGGATAGAAAATATCAAGCCTTATGAGCATGGCTGGGGCCCGATATTTACTTTTATACAAGGCAACGACTACTTCGCGATAGCTGCACTTTCTATCATTTTAGCTGTTATCGGCGCGTTCGTGCTACACTTCTTGATCATCGGACCAAAACACTTTAGTCACGAGGGCAAAAAAGTGCTTGCTTTTTCAGTATTTATACGTATAGCTCACGCTCTAGCTGCGATCTCTTGGATCATCTTGGTACCAACTGGTATCATCATCATGTGGGGTGCAGAGCTAGGCGGTGGCACATTTGTGCGTTTCTGTAGATACTTGCACGAGATAGCAACTGTGATCTTTGCTATATCTGTGCTACCGATGCTCTTTAGTTGGACAAAAAGAATGCTCCCAGCAGTATATGACATCAGATGGATGATGATAGTTGGTGGTTATCTATCAAAGAAGAAAAGACCAGTCCCTGCTGGTAAATTTAACGCAGGACAAAAAGCATGGTATTGGATCGCTATCCCTGGTGGTATCGTGATGATCATCACTGGTGCGATTATGTATTTTCAAGACTTCAAAGAGCCAGCAGTTGCTAGTTGGTTTGGTATCCAACAAATCGATCTTTTAAGATATAGCGTAGTTATCCACAACTGCCTTGGCATCGTCTGTGCGGTATTTTTCCTAGTTCATATCTATATGGCTGCGATCGCTATACATGGCGCTATCTGGTCGATGATCACTGGATACAAAGAAGAAGAAGAGGTTTATGTACTTCACCACTACTGGTATCAAGAGCTTGTTAAAGAAAACAAGATCCCAGTATCTGACTACGAAAAATCTTACACAAATTTAAAATAACTAGCATTGACCTTGCGGCTTACGCAGGGTCAAACTCTCTTTTATAGCAAATTTCACATCACAAATCCTTTTAAAAAATTAATATTTTTTAGCTATAATCCAAAATCAGTTTCAAGGTTTGAAATACTAATCACAAAGGAAAAACAATGACAAGAACAATTGATTGTAGAAATTTAGAGTGCCCAAAACCAGTCATCATGACTAAAAACGCACTTGAGGGTTTAAATGAGGGAGAGAGCCTAGAGATCATCGTAAATGCCCTAGCTCCAAAAGAAAATATCTCGAGATTTTTGAAAAATCAAAATATAGAATTTAGCCTAGAAAGCAATGGTAATGAGACTAAAATTCTAGCCATCAAGGGCAAAAGCGCACTTGAACTTACAAATTTTGATGAATTTGTCTGCGACATAACACCAAAAAATGAAAAAGTGCTCTATCTAAACGAAGAGCGCGCAGGTAGCGGCGAAGTTGGCATAAATTTGCTATCAAAATTCCTAGGCGCACTTCTTCAAGTAGAGAAAAAACCAAAGATGATCATCTGCGTAAATAACGCCGTTAAGATGACGACAAACCGCTCACATCCAAGCTTTAAGCCACTTAAAGATCTTGAAGCTGCTGGCGTTCAAATTTTAAGCTGCGGAAGCTGCTTGGAGGCTTATAAACTAGTGAGCGATCTTGCAGTTGGCGAAATTTCAAACGCTTATGAGATCATCGACATACTCTCAACTCACGAGCAAATCAAACTATGATCTATCACGACAAAAAGCTTACGCAGTTTGTTAGAGCTGCTGGCTGAGCTGCTAAGCTTGACCCGTCGGGTCTTCACAAAACGATTAGTAGTTTAAATTTATCTCATCCAAATTTGCTCTCAAGCATCGGCTCAAACGAAGACGCGAGCGTTTTTAAGCTCTCAGACGATCTTGCACTTGTTCAGACGCTTGACTTTATCACGCCAGTAGTCAATGATCCATTTATCTATGGTCAGATCGCTGCTGCAAACAGCCTAAGCGACGTCTTTGCTATGGGTGGCGAGGTGATAAACGCCCTAAATATCGTGGGCTTTGACAGCTGCAACCTTGCGCCTGAAATTTTAGGCGAAATTTTACAAGGTGGAGCCGATAAAGTAAGAGAGTGTGGCGGCGTCATCGTTGGCGGACACACGATAGAGACGCAGCAGATGTATTATGGACTAAGCGCGACTGGCAAGGTGAGCCCACGAAATTTCTGGGCAAACAACACAGCAGAAGTTGGTAACGTTTTGATCCTTACAAAGCCTCTTGGCAGCGGCATCTTAAGCACAGCGATCAAGGCTGATCTACTAAGCATGGAGCAGATAAATGAGGTCGCAAGCATCATGGCTCAGCTAAATTTCTACGCTCTAAAAGCACTAAGTGGCATCAAAGTTTATGCCGCTACCGATGTGACTGGATTTGGCTTTTTAGGGCATTTGAGCGAGATGTTAAACGACAAGATCAGCTTTAATGTCTTTGAAAAAGATGTGCCAGTGATCGCAAGTGCGAAAGAGTTTGCCGATATGGGCATCATCCCAGAGGGAAGCTACAAAAACCGCGAATTTGCAAAGCATTTTGTTAGCAAAGAGGCTGATATCGTGCTTTTTGACGCGCAAACTTCTGGCGGACTTTTGCTAGCTGTTAGCGAGAACGATGCGAGCTTAGCTCTAAAGCGCCTAAGAGAGGCTGGCTATGAGCGCTCAGCCATCATCGCACAAACGGTCCAAAAAGGCGAGTTTGATATATTTTTAAACTAACTCTAGGCTAAATTTAGCCTATTTTAAGGCCAGCTAAAGTCTGGCTAAATTTCTTTTAATTTACCTAACCGCTTTATAATTTCAAAAACTTAACAAAGGAGATATGATGAACTATCTTGAAATTTTAAAATTTCGTCACGCTTGCAAAATTTTTGACGAGAG
>CAUUZE010000063.1:0-10591 GCA_963549665.1 Campylobacter concisus
GCGCAGTTTCCATTTCACACATGGCTTGCAAACGCCATGGAGGGACCAACGCCGGTTTCTGCGCTCATCCACGCTGCGACCATGGTAACAGCTGGCGTCTATCTAGTCATACGCGCAAATTTCATCTTTGCAAATGTGCCTGAAGTATCGCACTTTATCGCCTGCCTTGGTGCATTTGTAGCGATATTTGCAGCTAGCATCGCGCTAGTGCATAACGACCTTAAAAAGATAGTCGCTTACTCGACGCTCTCACAGCTTGGGTATATGTTTGTAGCAGCTGGACTTGGGGCGTATAAGATCGCACTTTTTCACCTTGTCACGCACGCATTTTTCAAGTCACTTCTCTTTTTGTGCGCTGGAAACGTCATGCACGCGATGAATGATGAGCTAAATATCAAAAAAATGGGCGGACTTTATAAATTTATGAAGCCAACTGCGCTACTTTCTATCATCGCAAGCTGCGCGCTGGCTGGATTTTACCCATTTGCTGGCTTCTTTTCAAAAGATAAAATTTTAGAGGTCGCCTTTAGCGAAGATCAAATTTTGTGGGCTGTCTTGCTCTTTGGCGCGGTGCTTACGGCATTTTATAGCTTTAGGCTTGTCATGCTAGTATTTTTTGCAAGGCAAAAGAGCGAGGAGCACGCACATGAAGCCAAAAACTACATGCTTGTTGGCATGAGCGTGCTTGGCGTTCTCTCAGTTATCAGCGGCTTTTTCTGGAGTAACTTTAGCGAGTTTTTAAGTAACAGCCTTGGGGATTTTAAGCTAAATTTATCTCACAGCAGTGAAATTTTCTTACTCGTTTTAACGCTTAGTTTAGTGCTTGCAAGCGCTGGCTTTGCAGTCTTTGCTTATAAAAAAGAGATATTTAAAGAGAGCATTTGCGAAAGTAAAATTTACAAAATTTTGCAAAATGCCTACTTTATACCAAAATTTTATGAGAAAATTTTTATAAATGGCTACGCTTTAATCTCTAAAATTTGTAAGAAATTTGATGAGATGATAGTTGATAAAAGTGTCGATTTTGTCGCACTTTTGGTGACTAAATTTGCATATCTTGCAAACAAAATGCAAAGCGGCGATCTAAGCGTCATGCTTAGATTTATGGTCGCAGGATTTGCCTTGCTTTTAAGCTTTATATTTTTATTAAACGGAGCCAAATAATGCTAAGTGTCATAATATTTTTCCCAGCAATAAGCGCAATACTTGGCTTTTTGATAGAAAATAAAAGCATCAAATTTTATGGAGCAAGCATCGCGCTAATCGAGCTTTTACTAGCCATTTTTATATGCGTAAATGTCGATTTTCAGGGTTATGACTTTGTTTTAACGCATCAAGTCTCGCTCATACCAAGCCTAAATATCAGCTATTTTGTGGGCATCGACACCATTTCGCTTGTGCTTATAGTCCTTAGCGCATTTATGAGCTTCATCTCTATCGCAGCCCTTAGCGATGATGGAAATTTAAAGCACCTTGTTATTAGCATACTCTTTTTAGAGAGCACGATGATGGGCGTCTTTAGCGCGCTTGATATGATCTTGTTTTACAGCTTTTGGGAGCTTAGCCTCATACCGCTACTTTACATCATCGGCGCATTTGGCAGTAAAAATAGAATTTACGCTGCGATTAAATTTTTCATCTATACATTTTTAGGCTCTGTTTTTATGCTAGTAGCGATCATTTTTATCGGCTATCTGTGCTATCAAAAAAGCGGCGTCTTTAGTTTTAATCTTCTTGATTGGTACAAACTTGGCATCGGAGAAAATGCTCAAATTTGGCTATTTTTAGCATTTTTCTTCGCTTTTGGCGTGAAAACTCCGCTATTTCCATTTCACACGTGGCTACCTTACGCGCACGGACAGGCTCCGACTATCGGCTCAGTGCTGCTTGCTAGCGTGCTTTTAAAGATGGGCACTTATGGCTTTGTGAGATTTTCACTTCCACTTTTTCCAGACGCAAGCCTACTTTTAAGTGGCTTTGTCTGCGTCATAGCTATCATAATGATCATCTACGCAGCACTCGTTGCCTACGCGCAAAGTGATATGAAGCAAGTGATCGCTTATAGCTCCATTTCACACATGGGCGTCATCATGCTTGGTATCTTTTCACTAAATTTAATAGGTCTTGGTGGCTCAATATTTTTAATGATAAGCCACGGCATCGTAAGTGGCGCTTTGTTCTTGCTGGTTGGCGTCATCTATGAGAGGGCTCACACAAAAGAAATTTGCGAATTTGGCGGCCTTGCTAAGGTGATGCCAAAGTACGCGCTTATATTTTTTATAGCAACTCTTGCAAGTATCGGTTTGCCGCTAACGATCGGCTTTGTGGGCGAGTTTTTAAGCCTGCTTGGCGTATTTAAGCTAAACAAGCTCTTTGCGCTACTTGGTGGCTTTAGCATCATCGTGGGCGCTGTTTATATGCTAGTGCTTTATAAAAAGGTCTTTTTTGGCGAGTGCAAGGAGAAAAATTTGGTCTTAAAAGATCTAAATTTCAAAGAGTTAGCCGCTCTTGTGCCACTTTGTTTGCTCATAATCGCTCTTGGTGTCGCGCCAAATTTGATACTAAAACCGCTTGAGCCAAGCGTGCAAAATATCATAAGCAAAATGCAAACTAGAGCTGTAAATAGCGGCACAAAGGATAAAATTTCATCTTTAAATGGCGGGAGCAAACTATGAACGAAATAGCCTTTTTAGACCTAAACGAGATCTCTTTGCAATCACTCTCGCCGATGCTTAGCATGATGGTTTTTGCGCTTTTTATCCTCATAGTTGGAGCGATAAAAAAGGATCTTTCGAGGAATTTCTACTGCGTATTTTGCATCATCGCTATATTTGTAAATTTAGGCATTACACTTGATTTTAACGGGCTTAGCCTAAGCTTTTGGGATATGCTCTTAGTAGATGGAATTTCTATCATTTCACAAATCATTATCCTAATCGCCTCAGCCCTTTTCATCCCGCTAGCACTTAGCACAAAAGAGTATTTTGAGTATAAAATTTACGAGTATTACACGCTATTTTTGTTTATGATCGCTGGATTTTTGTTTATGGTGAGCTCAAACAACCTACTTATCATCTTTTTAGGCCTTGAGATCAGCTCGCTTTGCCTCTACACCTTAATTGCCCTTCACAATAAGGCAAAAAGCGTCGAGGCTGCTATCAAATACTTCGCGATGGGCTCACTCTCGGCTGGCTTTTTTGCGATGGCGATAGCGATGTTTTATCTAGCAACAAACTCAATAGACATCGCTCGTATAGGCGTTGTCATAAAAGATCTTAGCCTAAATCAAAATTTAATAATCCTTCTTGGCTGCGTTTTCATCGCTTCAGCCATTGGCTTTAAGCTCTCGCTCATACCATTTCACACATGGATACCAGACGTTTATGAGGGCTCAAATGCCCCGCTAGCAGGCTATATGTCGATCGTGCCAAAGGTTGCTGGATTTATCGTCGCGTTAAGAATTTTTGCGATGCTTGAGGGTTCTGGAATTTCATGGATAAAAGATATGCTCTACATCATCGCCGTGCTTACGATGAGCCTTGCAAACATCATGGCGCTAGTGCAAAAAGACGTAAAAAGGATGCTAGCTTTTAGCTCGATAGCTCACGCTGGTGTCGTGCTTTGCGCGCTTGTGGCAAATTCTCACGAGGCAAATGTCGCCTTGTTTTTCTACTGGATCATGTTTTTGTTTGCAAATTTGGGTGCATTTTCTATGCTCTGGGTGGCAAGGTGCGACGACGTCGTCTGCTGGGACAAGCGCTTTAAACATCCGTATGAGAAATTTTCAGGGCTTATTAAAATTTTGCCAAGTTATGCCGTGATAATGGGAATTTTCATGATCGCCCTTGCTGGCATACCGCCTTTTAGCGTATTTTGGGGCAAGATGGTGCTTATCTCATCGCTCATAAAGTCTGATTACGTCGTGCTTAGCCTCATCATCATGATAAACTCGGCGATTGCTATTTATTACTACCTAAAGCTCATAGTCTTTATGTTTTTAAAAGAGCCTATCGTAAAAGATAAAAATATCTACATCTCAAACGTCTCGATGGCGCTAAAAGTGATCGTTGGAGTTGCCGTTGCTGGCACTGTCTTTGCCTTTTTGTTTTCTGGGGCGATTTTGGAATTTATCGAGCATTTTGTCTTTGCTTCAGGATTTTAGAAAATTTAACTATAATGGCGGCATGAAAAAGCTCTTAACCATCTTATTTTTACCGCTTTATCTATCCGCCTTTAGCCTTAGCCTAAACAGCGGCGCAAACGCAAATAAGCCTTATAGCGTCCTTCAGCTAAGCGACGAGAAAGAATTTGAATGTGTGGAGCAAATTCTAGCCTACGACACGAAGCGCTACGTTTGTATGCTCGATGATGGGATCTTGCCAAAGATCGAAGATACAACACTGCCTTTAATGGACATAAAATATAAAAAGCAAGACGGCAAACTCTTCATCGTCATCATGCCAAAAGCGCCTTCAAAACTTCTAAATGTTCAAACTGAGCTTTACAGCAGTCCAAGCGTGCAAGATACGCCAAAGACGACCATCTCAAAGCACTTTAGCATCATCATCGACACTTCGCTAAGTGAAAACAACAAAAGAGTATCTGGGCTAAATTTCTCGCCTGATTTTAGAGATATGCTAAGCCCAAGCATTGGAGCGCTTGATCTTAACAAAGCGCCTATCGCTGGGCTTGATAGCAACGATATAGACATCTACATAAATATAAAAAGAGCTTACGAAAAGGGCGCTTATGAAAGCGTGGTAAAAGATACACAAACAGCGATGAAAAGGCACCCAGCCAGTCTTTTCTCAAGTGAGTTTTTACTTTTTAGACTAAGAGCGCTTGATAAAATTTTTGAGACAAAGAGCGAGTTTGAGGGGCTTGAGCCAAAGGACATCGTAAGCGAGGGCAGAGCTTGGATAAGGAAATTCCCTTCTGACGAAAACTACTCTGAGGTGCTATATCTCATCGCTAGAGCTTACCTCAAAGATAGCATCGCAAGTGATGCAAAATATATGCTTGACATACTAAGCGAAGAGCACGCGGAGTCTAAATTTACAAAGCTTGCTACGCTTGATTATGCTGACTACCTATATAAAATAGGCAGGCAAAAAGAGGCGCTAAGCGACTATGAAAAGGTGCTCTACTCTACAAACGACATCGACCTTGCAAGTAGAGCTGCACTAAGCCTAGCAGACGCAAATATCGATAAAGAGAAATTTGACGAGGCGAAGAAATTTGTACTAAAGATCGCAAATGCAAATGAAAAATTTTTCATGAACGATCCGACAAAATCGATGAATTTAGCCTATACATTTGCAAGCAAAGATATGCCAGATGTGGCTGCTAAAATTTATGAAATTTTGGTAAATAATAGCGATAGGACAAAGGATTTTTACGAGGCGGCATTAAAAAATTTAGCGCTAAATTTAGCCAAAACTAAAGATGAAAAAAGGGCGTATGAGTATCTAAACAGATATGAAAAAGAGTTTAAATATGGCGATTATATCGATGAGGTCGCCAAGGCAAAGGATGGGCTATTTTTTGAAGAGGACGACAAAAACGCCACCGCACTTCACGCAAGATATAAAGATCTCATAGAAAAATATGCTGGCACAAATATCAGCCAAAAGGCATTAATTAGCGAGCTTGAGCTTGATCTAAAAGAGCGTAAATTTGCCGATGCGCTAGCTTATAACAACCTCGCAAAAGATGAAAATTTAAGCCGAGCAATGGAGCTAGTAAATGAGGCTGCGCTTGAGCTAACAAAAGAATTTTTCATCAAAGATGACTGCACGGCGGTTGTAAATTTACTAGAAAACTACGATGTGAGCAAGGTCTCTTTGCCACAGTTTAAGCTATTTAACTGCTACTTTAGAACGGCGCGCTATAACGACGCGCTAGAGCTTGCAAAGGCACACGTAAAGGATGAAAATTTAGAAGATAGAGTCGAGTGGCTGGTAAATTTGAGCAAAATTTTATATAAAAATAAAGACTACGAGCATGCGATCACTGCGGCAAATGACGCGCTCTCGCTTGGCTCAGCGGTCGAGTACTCAGACCCTACGCCATCGCTTTTTGATAGATTTTACTCGTTGCTTGCGCTAAAGCGCTTTACCGAGGCGGTCTCAACGATCAGTGCGATCGAGCAGCTAAGAGGGCAGGACTTTAAGATCATCGAGGCGTATGCGGCTATAAGTGACTATGCGATGAAGAGCAACGACTATGCCATCGCTGCAACCTACGCTAAAAAGGCGCTTGAGCTGCAAACTAGGGCTAAGATAAATACCTTTTCACCAAAGCTAAATTTTGACTACTCAGAGGCTTCACTAAAAACTGATAACCTCGATGAGGCGCTTGATGAGGCGAAATTTATACTAAATATGAAGCTTGAGCCAGAAGACCGCTTGCATGCTCTAAATTTAGCAAGTGAAATTTACATCAGACAAAAGCAGTATAAACTAGCTAAACCCTATCTAAACGAATGCGTTGGTTCAAATTTCACAAGTTCTTACAAAGATGCCTGCAAAGCCAAACTTGAGATGATAAAGTAAAATTAGTGCTAAGTTTAAATGATCTTGAAAAAGAGTATCTAGAGCTTAAAAAAGAGAATTTCCCAGATGGCAAAAGGATCAAATTTATAACAAATTTAGGCGCTAGTAGCGAGATAGCATATCACTATGAGCTTATTTGCAAAGAGTGGCAAGATGGCAGGCAGCTAAATTTAGAGAGCAGTTTTGATAGGCATGGAGGCGCTGGGCTGGAGTTTTTGTTTGAGCGCTTAGCCAAAAAGGGCGATCAAAAACTAAAAATAGAAACCATCTATCTTATAGCGCAAATCATTACTAAGTCTAAGCATAGAGACTTTTATGCCGCATTTTGCGACCGCCTTATCCCTCAAATAACTTCTTTTTTGGAGACAAATGATGCCTTACGCCGCAAGCTTATAATAGCGCTTGGTTGGGTTGGCACGTTAGAGCAAATAGAAATTTTAATAAGCGAGATGCTTGGTAGCAAAGATAGCCTTTGCAGGGCTTGGGCGGCAGCTAGCCTTATGCAGATGTCGTTTCATAGGGCCAGCCAAACGATCTTGCGAGATAAAACAAAAGCCGCATTTTTGCAAGGCATCTCTAGCGAAAAAGAGCCATACGCCTGCGCAATTATGATAGAGGCAGCTCAAAATTTGTTTGATAAAAAATGGATATCTTCTAGCACAGCTCAAAATCAAGACTCTGAAAAGATAGAAAAAGCAAGAAAAATGGCGGTAAGATTTTTAGACAGGAATTAAATTTGCCACTAAGTGGATTGTGTGCTTGATTGTGTTTTTGTTTGTTGGATTATAAAGTAAAAATGGTTTAAATTTCTAAGAAATTTTAGCTTTAAATTTAGAAAATTTAAAAATAAAATTTTATATTTTTCGCTTAGAAATAGCGGACAAAATAGCTTTAATTTGATTTAAAATTTAATTTTTTCTTGACATATAATAATGTTTTTTGTATAATCTCAATTCTTTTTTAAATAATCATGTCTTGCTAGCTCAGTCGGTAGAGCATCTCACTTTTAATGAGGGGGCCGTTGGTTCGAATCCAACGCAGGACACCATTTTTGGGTTTATGACCCTTTCGTCTAGTGGCTCAGGACTCTACTTTCTCTGTGTAGAAACAGAGGTTCAAATCCTCTAAGGGTCGCCAGATATTTTAAATTTTTAGGTCGCTTAGCTCAGTTGGTAGAGCGCCACCCTTACAAGGTGGATGTCATAAGTTCGAGTCTTATAGCGACCACCATTACTTTTAGGTGCAGCGGTAGTTCAGTTGGTTAGAATGCCGCCCTGTCACGGCGGAGGTCGCGGGTTCGAGCCCCGTCCGCTGCGCCATCTACTAAACCTTAGGTTAAGGTTCTTGATTCTATTTTTTCTTGTTTTTTTGAGTGATCAAATTAAATTTTAAGATTATAAGTTCTAAGATAACACTTTATGATTTGTTATTGATACTTAATCTTGCCTCGTTAGCTCAGTTGGTAGAGCATATCACTCTTAATGATGGGGTCGTAGGTTCGAGACCTACACGGGGCACCATCTTTTGGCCCATTCGTCTAGCGGTTAGGACACCAGCCTCTCACGTTGGTAACACGAGTTCGAGTCTCGTATGGGTCACCATTTTTTAAATTCTTAAATAAAAACTGTATTTTCTTGTAAGTTTCAACTATTTGTATTTTGTTATAAGTCGTAATATCTTTACTTCTATACAAATAGATTAAATATTTTAGAGAATGATTGCTGTGGTTCTAAAATGTTAATTATAGTAGGAGTGATTCTAAATTTTTGGAATTTATTTAAATTATTATAAAAATTTTATTAGGATTGAATAGTGTATTTAGAAATTATTAAACTTCTGAAAGATAGTGGTATTAAATTTGACGCCGGTCTTACTCAAAACGAGCTTGAAAAAAATATATGAAATTTATAAGATTAAATTTCCTCTTTCTTTAAAGTCGTTTTTGGCTACAGCTTTGCCAGTTTCGGATGGGTTTTATAATTGGCGTGATTTTTCAAGTGGAAATGTCACGAAAATAAAAAATATGATGCAACATTTTTATGAATTTGTGAAAAGCGCCTCTTTTGAAGAATATATACCAAATAACACTTATTCACCAGATCAATGGTGCAAGATATCAAGAGAGCAAAGAGTTGAAGTTGTGGCTGAACTATATAAAAATGCACCAAAGATCATACCAGTCTGTTCTCATAGATTTATGCCAGAGATGAATGATGATAACGATCCGCCAGTCTTATCAATTTATTACGATGATATAGTCTATTATGGTAGAAATTTGCAAGAGTATTTGTTGCATGAATTTTGTGGTGTTGATATTCCAAAATATATAAGTGAATATAAAAATGTGCCGTTTTGGACGGATATGATGGAAAATTTATGATTATAGATTTAGACTTTATAAATATTTTACCTCAATCACTATTAAGTACGGGGATTTTTCTAAGAGAAAAAATCGGTGTTTATGAGATCGGCTGGAAATTTGATGATGTTATAAAAGTTTTAGACATTATCAAAGAAAAAGAGATGATGGTGCTTGGTGGAGATGTTTATGAGTTAAATGGTGGTGAAATCATCATTACATATGATAGCTGGAGCTTTTCTGGGAGCAACTTTATAAAATCTTTTGAAAAAGCAAGTGAATATATAAATAATTATTATAAAAACAATGGAGATAATTTTATTTATACCCTAATAGTCTCAAATGCAACAAAATAATACGAAAAAAGAGCGTATCAAGCCGATACGCCCACTGCTAAATTTACTATTTTAGCTCAAATGCAAGTGTTGCAGCGATCGTCTCATCATCGCAAATTTTTGAGTCAGCAAACGGCATTTTGTGCACTGTTTGTAGTAGCCATTTTCCAGGTTTAAGTGCAAGCACCTCTATCGTACCGTCTGGCTCAGTTTGGCCGTGAAATGCGCTTTTTTCTTTTAAAAATCCGTCAAATGTTCCATCAAGCGTGGCATTTTCTAAAGGTTTGCCCTCAAATAGAATTTTAACTTTAAACGGCACGCCAACTTTGAAATTTGCTGGATTGTCAAGTGGGACTATCTCTAAGCGCTGCTGTGAAGGCTTTGTTACAGAGTCGTCCTTGGCGTTTTTGTTTATGACACCTTTTGCGCTCATACTCGCTTTTTTGCAGTATTTGGCGTCCTTGATGTCCTCTTTGGTTTTGCCCATGTGCCATGTGCCATCACTTGCTTTTGTCCAAAATGTAGGCTTATACTCGCCAGCTATAAGGTATGAGCCGTCTTCTAGTTTGGCCCTTTCATAGTGGTAGTTTTCGCCACTTTGTTTTAGGCTCAGTTTCTCGCCATTTTTGTTTATAATGTATGGGGCTTCAAATAGGGCAATCCTATTATCTGGGATCTTTTCAACAGTCGGGAAGTCGTCTGCGTAGCCGATATCGACGCTAGTTACCTCTTTGCTGCTTCCAAAAAGCCAAAATTCGTGAGCCAAAGAGTGACTGCTAAGTGCCGTCAAAGCCAAAAGTGCAAATAAATGCTTGTTCATTACCTATCCTTTCAGATTAAAATGTCTATTTTTCTTTTTCTAATATATGTCACAAAAATATTGTTAAATTTTTATATATCTAAATTTTGCTAATTTTTAAAAAAATTTAGTAATCAAAACCAAATTTACTTTATCAAATTTATAAAAATAGCATGATTATAAAAATAGTTTAATCACTGAAATTACGAAATATAAATCAGTTGCGCAATTATATCAAAATAATAATCATTGTCAATATAAAATTAAATTTTACATACAAGAGAATAAACCAAATTAAATTTGCCTTTGCCATTTAGATAGCTAAAAAGTTTCATTTTTGAAATATTTTCTATAAAAATTCTTTTTTCTCATTATATTTTAATATTATATTAAGATTATATCCTTTATAATGTCACTAAATTATTTTAAAAAATATAACTTTATAGTTATTTCCAAGGAAGGTTAAGATGAGAACTCTCTTATCTTTAAGCATGGTGTGTGCTGCGCTACTTGCTAATGAGACTAATCTAAAAAACGAGTTAAA
>CAUUZE010000064.1:0-10482 GCA_963549665.1 Campylobacter concisus
AAATGGGGCTAGAGTAGGGATTATTTTTTAGCTACAAGAGCGTTTTTTAGTACATCATCGATCGTATCAACGGCGATGATCTTCATGTCGCCTTTTACTTCAGCTGGGATATCAACAAGGTCGCGGTCATAGTTTTTGCGAGGTATGAGCGCTGTTTTGATGCCAGCTTTGTGAGCGGCGATCAGTTTCTCTTTTAGTCCTCCGATAGGTAAAACTCTGCCAGTTAGCGTGATCTCGCCAGTCATTGCGATGTCGTGTTTGACTTTTGTGTCAGTTAGTATCGATGCGATCGCAGTTGCCATAGTTATACCAGCGCTTGGACCATCTTTTGGCACCGCACCCTCTGGCACGTGCAAGTGAAGATCGTAGCGTCTATAAACATCGCTGGCTTCTAGCTTGTGCTTGTCATCATCAAATTTTGGCACGATAGCCATCGGTACTTTTAGCTTTTTGTTATCTATCAGCACTTTTACGACGCTAAATGCGATCTGAGCGCTCTCTTTCATCACGTCGCCTAGCTGACCGGTGATCTGCATATTGCCTTTGCCTTGGATCCTGATAGCCTCGATCCTTAGCACGTCGCCACCGACACTCGTCCACGCGAGGCCATTTACCAAGCCGATCTGATCTTTTTTATCCGCTGGCTCGATCTCATAGACCTTTTTCTCTAAAAACTCTTTTAAATTTTTAGCCGTGACGCTAATCTTGCCCTCATTCTTTTTGGTGAGGATATTTTTGGCGACTTTTCTTAGTATGTCAGCGATCCTGCGGCGTAAATTTCGCACGCCACTCTCTCTTGTGTAGTCGCTAATTATTAGCTCAAGTGCCTCTTTGCTGATGTTTACATCGCTTGGTTTTAGGCCGTGTTTTTTAAGCTCTTGAGGCAAGAGATATTTTTTAGCGATCTCAAATTTCTCTTGTGGGGTGTATGAGCTAAGCTCGATAAACTCCATCCTGTCGCGAAGTGCGGCTGGTATCATGCTCACGTCATTTGCTGTGGCGATGAAGATGATCTTGCTAAGATCGATGTTGAAATTTAGGTAGTAGTCTCTAAATTTATTATTTTGCTCTGGGTCCAAAATTTCAAGTAAAACCGCGGTCGGATCGCCTCTATAGCTTCTGCCAACCTTGTCGATCTCATCTAAGACAACCACTGGATTCATCTGCTTGGCTTCTATGAGCCCTTGCACGATGCGGCCTGGCATAGCGCCTATATAGGTGCGGCGGTGGCCTCTTAGCTCGTTCACGTCCTCAAGTCCGCCAAGAGCGATCCTAACTAGCTCACGCTTTAGCGCCTTTGCGATCGAGTTTGCAAGGCTTGTTTTACCCACGCCTGGAGGTCCTGCAAAGCATAAAATAGCGCCGTTATTTACCTTTTCGCCAACACCTCTAAGCTCCAAAAGCTCGCGCAAGGCAAAATACTCCTCTATGCGCTCTTTTGGCTTCTCTAAGCTGTAGTGATCGGCATTTAGGTGCTTGCTCACTTCGGTGATAGATGACTTTTTCTTAGCTATATTTTCAAATGGAATTTCAAGTACCCAGTCGAGGTAGCTTTGCAAGGTATTTGCGTCGGCTGAGTCTGGGTGCATGCGAGAGAGCTTATCTATTTGTTTTTTGATCTCTTTATAGGCGTCCTCAGCCATAAATTTCTTCTTCGCATCAAGCTTTTTGCGGTACTCTTCAAGCTCCTCTTCTCGGCTCGTATCCGCTCCAAGCTCAGCTTGAATTTGCTTTAGCTGCTCTTTTAAAAAGTACTCTTTGTTTGTCTTGTCGATCTTTGAATGAACCTTATTTTTGATCTCTTTTTGAAGCTTGTTTGCCTCGATCTCTTCGATGACGTAGTCGATGAGTTTTAGTAGGCGCTGCTCTAAATTTTCTTCGACAAAAAAGCTATAAGCGATCTGTTTTTTTAGGCGAAGCGCGCTTGAAACTAGGTCGCAAACTCTGATCGCTTCAGCGCTCTCTTCGATCGTTTTTAAAAGATCAGGTGGGAAAAAGTGGTTAAACTGCGAAAGCTCTCTTACTTTTTCTCGTAAAACTACGATGAGAGCGTCAGTTTTGACCTGTGATGGGCGCTTGACGTGGAGCATATCGACGATGCCACGGAGTGGGTTTATGCCTGATTGTTTTAAAATTTTACCTTTGTCGATGCCCTGAAATAGCACTTTTACGCGTCCGTCAGGTAGCGGCACACGGCGCATTATCGTGCCGATCACGCCTGCGTCATAGATGCCGTCAAAGTCTCTAGCACCGTCTTGCTGGGGCTTTGTTGGCACGACAAGGATCGGCGTTTCTCCTTGTATGGCAAGCTCAAGGGCTTTTAAATTTTCTTCGTCGCTTAAAAAAAGCGGCGTTATCATAAATGGATATAAAAATAGCTCGTCCTCAACTATGATAGGGATCTCAGTTGGGAAACCTTTGTTTTCGTTTATTTGCATGCAAAATTTCTCCTATTCAAACAGTTTTCTATACCATGCCACGTCAGGTTTGATAAGGTCTGAGTTTTTAAACGGCGACTCTTCTAGCTTTTGCTCGTAAATTTTAGCAGAAACGTCACGGCCAGTTCTCTTGTAAAGATCTGCTATTTGCATGTCTAAGAAGTAAAGAGCAAGTTTAAATTTGATGAGCATGGTCTCGATAAGTGGCTTATACTCGGTGTTTGGATACATATAAAGAAATTTTTCGATCTCAGTTACGCTATCTTCCATTAGCTTTTGGTTGCGGTTTGGCTGGGTAAATGAGTCAAAATTTGCTTTTATCTTTAGATACTGGGCAAATTCTGTTTTTGGGCCGTTATCGCCGTATCTTTTGATGTACTCGTCAAGATAGTGATTTGCCATGAGATACTCTTCGTCATTTGCGTGAGCTTGGGCAAGGATGAGTAAAATTTGCTCCAAAAGTGGGCTTGCAACGTGCTCGCTAGCCATTGAAACGTAGTGTTTATCAGCTGACTCCAGATCGCCATCTTTTATGTCAGCGATGACCTGAGCGTACCATTCATCTGGAGTTAGATTGTAAAGTTCAGTGTATTTTTCAGCACAACCACTAAAAAGCCCTAAAAGAGCTACGACTGCTAGAAATTTAGAAAATCTTTTCATGCTTTTCCTTAAAAATTTTAAATTCGCTTATTTTACATTTTTTGGCATTATTTTTGTATAAATTTTTTAAAACTATGCTAAAATAAGGCAATTTTACAAAACAGGAGTTAGTATGATTTTTAGTGTTAAAAGCCCTATTTTAGGCTTCGAGCATATCAAGACGATGGAACTTATTGAGCTCGATAAATTTTTTGTTAAGTTGGCAAGTAAAGATGACGAAACATCTTTTACAATGATAAATCCTTTTGCGTTAAGAAGTTATGAATTTGACATCCCAAGCTACTATGAAGAGCTTATGGACATTAAAGAGAGTTCGCAACTTAGAATTTACAACATCATCGTAGTTGCCCTCCCTCTTGAGAAATCAACCGTGAATTTCGTGGCTCCTATCGTTTGCAATATGGACAATATGACTTTATCTCAAGTAGTGCTTGACGTTACAAAATATCCACAATACGGACAAGCTGAAATGATAGAAAATTTCATACAAAAATAACAAACAAGGACGTTTAGAGCTCTTAGCTCTAATTACATTAAGGAGATTGTAATTTGAAAATTCTTTTTTTATTCCTATTTTCTTTTATCTATGTTTTTGGTGATGCTGGTGAATTTAACATGCCAACTACTGTTAGGGCGTGTACTCATGCTGAAGAAGTTAGCTGTGCTGGAAACACTTGTAAAATTGATTATGATGGCATTAAGCACTGTGTTTCTAGTGGAAGTACTGATGTAATTTTTACTAATAATCCAACTGCATCTGAAAGCATACCAGCATATTTAGTTGGTAGTAGGGATGATAATAATGATAAGAATAAACCTACGTTAAGAAAACATTTTAGAAGAGTTATTGGTGATGTTGATATTATTGGAGCAAGTGTCGTCATACCAAAAGTTGATGGTTATGACTTTGTACCTTATAAAAATGTAGGTGGTTCAGATAAATTATCGCAAACATCTCAAGTAATAGAAAAAAAATATGTTAATGAAGAACCTAGTGTCGATAGAGATTGGTTTAAAAACTCATCTCGAGCCACCTTTACTTTTGATGGTAAAAGCAACTATGAAAAAAATAGCACAGTTGGTGAAAATATTAAGTATGCTAGACTCTACTGGGGTGGAGCAGTGTATAACGAGTGGAATATTAACCATGGCATGCTAGATGTTATATATAAAAATATGTTTGGATACTCAAAGGTTAAATTTAAAACACCTGATGGGAATATAAACATTGTGACTGCAAAACCTGAAGATATAAAATGGGAAGGCTCTTTTACTCCTTACTTTGAGACTACTGTGCCAAAAGATACTTTCTATTTGTATTGTTATGATCCAAATCATCCAGAAAATAGAGGTGGTTGCAGCACTCCAGCTAATCCTAATCAATTTACCAAGCCACTTTATACAGATAAACTTGGTAACGCTAAGCACTCAACAGTTGGCTTTAGAAGTGGTGCCTCATACTTTATCTATCAAGCAAGTGCTGATGTGACTAACTTGGTAAAAGCCAGCTTTGGAAAGGATGATGCAAGTAGGACATTTGCTGTAGGTGGTATAGTCTCAACAGTCTTTAAAAACTATAAAAAAGAATATAGCATTAAAATAAGTAATGAAAAAAGAGATCTAAATACATCATATGGTTCAGTTTTATATGCTGATGGTGAGTGGCAAAAATCTTACATACCTTCTCAGTTTGGCGGCTGGAGCTTAGCTATCGTCTATGACCTTGAAGAAGAAGGTGAAAAAAATGGTGTAGAGCCAAAAGCTGTCAATATCTATGATGGTATGGCAAATATCTATCCTGGCGGAGTTGGAGTTAGTACTACAGAATTGAAATTTGATGGTTTTTATACACCACCGAGCGGAGATAAAAAATCTACTTTGGCGCTTTTTAGCTTTGGAGGTAGAAAAGAAGTAAGCGGTGATGATGTAGCAGTAAAGCATGGTGGTGTTTTTGAAAGTGTCTGGTCTCCGTTAAATTTACAAAATCCAAAAGGTAATCAGTTTAACTCTTCTATTGCTAGGTTTAATAAACCTGCGAATGATAGAAAAATTTATAATGGACAGATGGATCTTGATTTGTTTGACATTTCTGACAAAATGAAACCTAGGCAAACAGAAGTAGAAGTGCAGTTTCAAGTTACTGGCGAGCGTGATCAGGACAATAACTTTCATGGTGATAGACAAAACATTGGTATGGTTGCATTTTCTACCTTGCTCTATAATCCTAAAGTGTGCTACACAGAAAAGCTTGAGGTCAGTAGAGATAAAGGCGCTAGCTGGATACCTGTAAAGTTAAAAGATAGTTCTGGTGAAGCAACTATCGTAAAAAAAGGCTCCTTAGTAAGGACTACTGTAACAGTTGAAAATGGAGGCAGTGAGGATGCTTATGGCGCTATCTTAAGAGTAAATTTAAAACCTGAATTTATGAGCTATAAGGATACTTCTACTAATTTAAGAACTAGCAAGGTGATAATATCTGATGCGAGCCCAAATTCAGAAAACTGGACTACGCTTACTAGTGATACTAATGAAAATCTATTTAGAATTGATAGTCATACTTTAGAATATAAAATAGGAAAAAACGCAAGTCATGCAGTAGGTGGAGAGCTAACGCATGATCATAAAAACTATGCAAGAGTTCAGTATATAGGCGTGATAGAAAAAGAGTATAAAAAGACAAGATATGAGGCTAAATTTCAAAATAGTGACGCAGGCTTGAAGTTTGATGATAGGATAAGCGAATGCACTCCAACATCGCCTAATCTAAAGATCGTAGAAGAAGAAGAAAATGACTTCTATCCACGAAGTAAAAAAGATGATAATTCAAATGGGGATTATAAAAACAGGCTTTTTACAAAGATAGCAAAAAAACCTTTTAGTATATACATCACAAACTATAGCGAGATAGATGGAAAGGCAAAAGCGCCTGATTCGCCTACTGATGTGGATCTTAAACTTGTAGAGAACTGTAGCAGTGAAAATTCTGTATTAGGGCATCCTGTAACACTTCATTTTGCAAGTAAAGACACTGAAGAAGTAAAAGTAACCGTGCCAAGACCTTATAGAAAACTTCATGTTAAGCTAAAGTATCATAGCAAACCAAAAAATCAAGATGTGGTAAAGTGTGAAGTCTTTGATGCATTTGCTGTAAGACCAGCTATGTTTCAGCTCTATGATAAGTCAGGCAGTGGTGGTGTATATAATGGTAGTAGCGTACTTGTGGGAGGTAAAGACTATAAAGATATAACTCTAGCTGCTTATAATATGGACAAGACAACTCTTGCAAATGGATATACAAATACCTTAATCGCAGGCAGCTCTGCAACAGGTGTAAATCGTTATACAGAAAATAATGTATCAATCTTGCCTGTGGATAAGGCAGGATGCATAATCACCGAAGATACAAAAAAGAGACTAAGTGAAGACAATAAACTAAAAATAGCCTTTGATAATCCAGCAAAAGCGGTAGGCACTATAACTAATTTAAAAACAAATAAAGAGGGATTTTCTTTCTCTGATATCGGAAATGCTAAATTTTATGTTGTGGATAAAAGTTATACAAGCATAGATAAAAAAACTCCACCACAAGATAGTGACTGTGTACTTGATAAGAGTGATAATGATGAAAACACCGAAGGCAAGGTCGGTTGCGATATAGAATTTGGTGAGAAAAAATTTGGTTTTGAGCCAAATGATCTTGAAGTAAGCGAGTTTAAAATTTTGCCAAGAGGCATTAGCTACATCGCAAATGAAAGCAGTGCAAGCTTTACTCCTATCTTGAGCTTTAAAGTAAAAGCTAGACTTTTTGATGATAATCCTGCACTTTTATATAAAGACGGTTGTTACTCAAACAATACACGCTTTAAGATAAAAGTAGGAGAAATGATAAATGGCTATACTGACAACAATGGCACTTTACTAAAAAACGATACAGATGGGTTAGCTAAGCTAAATAGTGAAATTTTGTTTTTTGGCAATCTTGATGCGAGTAAAGTCGAAAAAGTACATCCATCTTCTTTACACGAAGGGCTCTTTGAAGTCAAAAAAGAAGCGTTTAAAGGCGGCTATGCTGATGTAAATTTAAAATTTAATTTCAAACGCGAGAAAAATATGGCTAAAAATCCTTTTGAGGTAACAAGCGATACTTTCACGTTTGAGAGCTTAGTCGATACAAATAAAACAAAAAATAATGGCAACTACAAAAAGCCAACCACAAAAACATCGGCAAAATTTTACTATGCTAGGACATACGCGCCTTACTATGAGGGACCAAACACTGGCTTTAAGGCAAAAATTTACTACGGAGTGTATTGCAATGGCTGCGACGAGAGTAAATTTATATTGCAAAAACCTGGATCAAGCGCTCGCTGGGAGGAGTTTGCGGGTACGCACTCATGGTACGTAAATCCTCTTCATAGCTCAGCTTATGGCGAAGTAAACAACTACACTTATACAAACGAAAACTCAAGAACGGTCGAGGATACGACCAAGCGAACATCACCGGTTGATGGCATAAGCTATATATTTGTAAGCAACCCAAGAGCAGTTACAGATATAGCCAAGATGCATACAGAAAACTGGCTCATATATAATGAATTTGATAAAGACGCAGCGACAAATGATTTCACAGTGAGATTTCTCGTGCCAAATGGCGACTGGGCTGGCAAGACCCTAAAAAGTGGCTCTAGCAAAGGTGACGTAGGAAATGTTGTAGGCGGCGAAAATAACTTTAATGATCTAAGCGATAAGACAAATAGGAGAATTTCTTGGTAAAAAGAGGCTTTTCTCTTATAGAGCTTATCCTCTCGATAGTCGTTGTGGCGATCATCAGCACGTCGATACCACTTGTATTAAAGACCACATCTGAGCTAAATCAAAAGGCGGTTACGCAAGAGAGCTTGATGAATGCTAAGACCTACATGGGGCTTATCTTAAAAGCTCCCTTTAGTGACAAGGTCATCAAGGTCTCAACAAACATCGGCGGCAGTAGCGCTGAGACGGCTTACTTTTTTCCTATCATCTTAAAGCCAGGTGATCAAAGAAACGAATTTTATAAGATAAATAAAATAACAGGCGACGGGCATAGAGTTTTTGCCTATACAAACTCATCAGATCTAGTACCTGATACGGCAGTGAGGTCTGTGGATTATTACAAAACAAGAAATAAAAATTTAAACACAACAAATCAAAACAGAGACTATATAGTTGGCTCAGAATATAACGTCAGAATAAAAAATGGTAATGGGGATTTTAAGCCAAATTTAGGGCTAGACAACAGCGACGTAAAAGAGATAATTGTAACTGCTACTTCGTATAAAAACAACACAAAACAAGAGACTACATCAGTGCTAAGAGCTTACGCTTTTAATCTAGGTGAGGGCGGCTCGCTAAATACGAAAGTGTGGAAATGAAAAGAGCCTTTACTCTTCTTGAGCTTGTAGTCGTCATCGTCGTACTTGGTATCATCGCTATGATGAGCTTTAATGCCATAATGAACATCTACTCAAACTACTTTCAAACAAGGACAGTAAATGAGCTCGAGACGCAAACGGAGATCGCACTGGAGCAAATTTCAAAGAGGCTAGAGCACCGCATAAAGCCAAGCGTGATCGCTAGAAAAACTGATGGAGCTTTTTTGGCGCTAAATGATAGTGGGGTAAATTTAGATGCTAAGTATGAAATTTTAGAATTTATCCCCTATGCGTATGAAATTTTTAATGATGTGCCTTCTGGTAGTAATAAAGCAGGCAGATACAGTGGCTACGCAGATCTTGCTAAAAGCTCACCAGCAACTGGTCTGATAAGTCCTGGAAGTAATTTTTCTACCGAAGTTGTTGAAACCATAAAAGATCTAACTTGCAGGGAAGATACAAATGCCACTTGTGTTGATTTCACAAAAAAAGATGGCGGCGTTGTAGCGATATTTTCTGATGTTTATTATAATGTGCAAGATTCTTTTGGATATAAAGGTGATATTACAAAGCTAGACATAGCAAAAGTTGGCGTAAAAAGCACTGATGGCAACACGCTAGAAATTTCAGGATTTGATGGCAAACAAATTTCAGAGCAGTATCATCTAGCTTACACAGCAAATGCCATAGTGCCAGAGCAAAGCGCTGATCCAAAAGATGCGGCAAACGGCGTCTTTGATCTAAATTTATACTACGACTATCGTCCATGGATGGGAGAAAAATATAAAAAAAATGGCGAAAAGGCAACCCTTGCTAAAAACGTTACGAGGTTTGTCTTTACTGAAAAAAATGGCGTCATCGTGCTAAAACTTTGCATGAGGGCAAAAAACTCAGAGATAACTATCTGCAAGTCAAAGGCGGTTTATTAATGAGGCGAGGATTTACACTCATTGCAGCGATATTTTTTGTGGTGATCGCAAGCTCTATTTGTATGCTAGCTCTTTCGATCGCTAGTACTTCAGTTAAGCAAAATAGTGAAATTTATCTAAGAGAGCAAAGCGAGCTAGTAGCTCGTGCAGCGACAGAATACGCCATGCTAGCTATCATAAGCAATGACTTTAGCACCACTTGTCTAGGGAACCAAAGCAAAAATGCAAGTGAAGACAATCCGATAGCTGGCGAATTTGGCGACCTCTTTACTTTTAAAGTATATGTAAAATACTTTGGCGATATGGGCAATGCTTGTAAAAACAAAGATGCTGTGATAGTAAAAGGAGCAAATCAAGGCACAATAATGCTTGATGTATTTGTCAGTTCAAAACCGGGAAAAGCCTCAAATCCTATAAATTTTCACAAACGAACTCTTCAGAAACTTTAAAATTTTATAAAGATTTTACTTTAATTTGCTTTTAGTTTCGTCGTGTTATAATCATCTTACTTTCTATAAAGGAGATTGCGATGAACATAAGCATTGTTGGAAAACAATTTGAGCTAACAGAGCCTATCAAAAACTACATCCAAGACGCTTTTGATACCCTTGGCAAGTACAACCTTGACATCATCTCAGCAAGATGCGTAGTAGGAGCAGACGAAAAGCAAGGTAAAAAGGGCTTTAATGCAGAATTTTCTCTAAATATGGCGCATAAAGACACGATAGTCGTTCGCCAAAAAGACAAAGATCTCTATGCAGCGATCGATCTTGCTATCGAAAAGGCTTCAAAAGTTTTAAGAAGAGAGCACGATAAGAAATTTACAGTAAAAGGCAAGGCTGATGATAAAGAATTTCGCTCGAGAATAGGCGAAGAAAAGATCGAAGGTGTTGAGGAGATCGTGCCTATGGAGCTTGAAATTTACAAACCTCTTGAGGTAGAAGAAGCGCTTGATAAACTAAAATCAAGCGATAAACAATTTTATGTATTTAACGACGTCGATGCTAAAATGCGTGTCATCTACAAAAGAACAGACGGAACTTT
>CAUUZE010000065.1:0-10363 GCA_963549665.1 Campylobacter concisus
AGCGTTGGAAATTTAACTTTATTAGGCATCTTAACCGTTTGTCTCTAAAGCTACTTTATTAAAACCAGCACCTTTTAAAGTCTTTAATACAAACATAACATCATCGTATTTTAAATTTTTATCAGCCTTTATGTATATAGGCGAGGTTTTGTCGTATTTTGCACTCATTAGTGCAATGTTATCTGGAAGTTCTGCAAGGCTCATCGTACTTTGATCTATTCTAACTTGTCCTTGTGCATTTATAGACACTATAAGATCTTTTTGTTTAGACGTAGATGTTTTTGCCTTTGAGCCATCTGGCAATGTTATATCTTCTTGATATGTTATAGTTGGCATTGTAACCATTAAAATAGCCAACAAAACAAGCATGATATCAACAAGAGGCGTTATGTTTAACTCTGGTGTTTCGTCGTCAAATTTAAGAGCCATCTATAACGTCTCGTCATCTTTTTTAAGTGCTATCATAACGTCAGCTTGACGCTCGATAACGCTCATTAATTCGTAAGCTTTTCTTTTTATAAGCAAGTTAAATGTATATGCTGGGATGGCAACAAAAATTCCGCATCCAGTAGCGACAAGTGCTTCAGAGATAGCTGGGGCTATAACTCCAAGAGATGAACCTGCACCATTTCCTAGCTGCGAAAATGTCTCCAAGATAGATACAACTGTTCCAAAAAGACCGATAAATGGAGAAGTAGAAGCTATTACACTAAGCCATGTAAGCCCACTTGTAGCATTCTTTTCGGCAATGCTTATGCAAACATTTAGCTTTTCTTTCGAAATTCTACCACTTGCACATTTCTTTAAAGATGAGTCATTTGGTATATTTTTAGCACCCATAAGCAATGCTTCAAGCGCATTTTGCTCGCGTTTTTGCCAAGCCCCTATGCCAGCCATTCTTGAAAAAAGAATTGTAAAACTAACTATAAAATATATTGACAACCAAGTTAAAACTATAATTGTAATAAAACTACTTCTTTGAATGTAATTTAAAAATATATCTATTCCGCCCACTTATCTTGCTCTCACTACATTTTCCATTTTTGATATAGTTGCTGCAAAAGCATTTGTATCACTGCTCATACTCTCTATCAAATTTCTAGCAGCTTCTAATGAATTTGCAAGCTCACTTTCGCTATTGCCAGAGACATAGACCGCACCGTCAGCTAGTATAACTACCTTGCCTTCGTCGATCTTTGCATAGCCCCAGTTAATAGCAACTACATCATGCTTTTTATGCTTATCTTCTATATCTATAATACCTGCTTTTAAAAGAGATATTAATGAGGCGTGGTTTGGCAAAACACCAAACTCACCCTCGCTACCTGGAAGCACTACACTACTCACGTCATCATTAAATATCTGACCTTGAGGAGTTACGATCTCTAAATGTAATTTATCCATTACGCTTCCTTTTTAAATTTAAGCCTTAAGTTTTTCAGCTTTAGCTAAAGCCTCATCTATATTTCCAACCATATAAAATGCTGCTTCTGGTAGATGATCATATTTACCTTCTAAAATTCCCTTAAAGCCAGCGATATTTTCGTCAAGACTTACATATTTGCCAGGGCTACCTGTAAATACTTCAGCAACGAAGAATGGTTGAGACAAGAATCTTTCTATCTTTCTTGCTCTATCAACTGTTAGCTTATCTTCTTCGCTAAGCTCGTCCATACCAAGGATAGCGATGATATCTTGAAGGTCTTTATATTTTTGAAGCACAGCTTGAACGCCGCGAGCTACCTTATAGTGATCTGCTCCTAAAATTTGAGGATCGAGCATTCTTGATGTTGAATCAAGTGGATCAACAGCTGGATAGATACCTTTTTCTGCAATCGATCTGTTAAGAACTGTCGTAGCATCAAGGTGAGCAAAAACAGTTGCAGGAGCCGGGTCTGTAAGGTCGTCCGCTGGAACATAAACAGCTTGAACAGAGGTAATCGAACCTTTTTTAGTTGATGTGATCCTCTCTTGGAATTTACCCATCTCACTTGCAAGAGTTGGCTGATAACCAACAGCTGATGGGATACGTCCAAGTAGAGCTGACATCTCTGCGCCTGATTGGGAGAAACGGAAGATGTTATCGATAAACATCAAAACGTCAAGTCCCATCTCATCACGGAAGTACTCAGCCATTGTAAGACCAGTTAGCGCGATACGGTTTCTTGCTCCTGGTGGCTCGTTCATTTGGCCGTAGCACAAGGCAACTTTATCCAAAACGTTACTTTCTTTCATTTCGTGATAAAGGTCGTTTCCTTCACGAGTTCTCTCACCAACGCCTGCAAATACAGAGTAACCGCTATGTTTAAACGCAACGTTGTGGATAAGCTCCATAATAATAACTGTTTTACCAACACCAGCACCACCAAATAGACCAACTTTACCACCTTTTGCATAAGGAGCTAGAAGATCAACTACCTTGATACCAGTTTCGAAAATTTCACTCTTTGTACTTTGCTCTTCAAATGGAGGAGGATCGCGGTGGATAGACCAGTGCTTATCAAAATTTATACCCTCGCCCTCGTCGATCAAATCGCCAACTACGTTAAAAATTCTACCCAAAACTTTTTCGCCAACTGGCACACTTATAGGTGCACCAAGCGCTTTAGCCTCTAAGCCACGAGTCAGACCCTCACTCATATCCATAGCGATCGTTCTAACTCTATTATCACCTAGGTGAGCAGCAACTTCTAATATTAGTTTATGTTTCTTGCCCTCAACCTCAAAGAAAACTTCGATAGCTTCATTGATCTTCGGCAAGTAGTCATTAAAGTCAACATCGACCACAGGGCCCATAACTTGACTAATAACACCCTTCATTCATACTCCTTTTATTTCATTGATTCAACACCACTGATAATCTCGATAAGCTCAGTGGTAATAGACTCTTGTCTTGCTTTGTTGTAAGCAAGATTTAACTGTTTGACGCGTTGTTTAGCATTGTTTGTTGCATTATCCATAGCTTGCATTCTAGCGCTGTGCTCAGCCGCCAAAGAATCAACTAAAGCATAATACATACTATACTCAAAATATTTATTGAGCAATTCATCCATAATCTTAGTATAGTTGTCCTCTGGCTCAAATTCCATCAAAGAATTTGTCTCAACCGCAACTATCTTAGATGGCTCAATAGGCACAATATCATTTACTCTAATCTCTTGAGAAATCATATTTTTATAGCCATTGTGTATTAGCACAACCTTGTCTGTTATGCCGTTTGTAAAATCATCAATGGCGTCTTTTATGATCTTTTGAGCTTTTTCATATGTAGGAGAAGAGCTAGCTCCGACGTAAGTCTCAAGTAGTTCAACGCCTTGGAAATTGAAAAATTCTATGCCTTTTTTACCAACAGCTCTTAGTCTAACTTTGATCTTTTTAGCTTTTAGCTCATCGATCATGCGCCTAACTGTCTTTATAGTCTGGACATTAAAGCCACCGCAAAGCCCTTTATCAGCGGTAACGAATATAATATCAACCTTTTCTACACTCTTTGTTGTGTTAAAAAATTTACTCTCAGTCATAACTGAAGCGTATTGATTGATCTTATAAGCTATCTCCGATAAAACCTCATTGATCTTAAGTGCGTAAACTCTAGAGTAGCGTGCAGCCTCTTCAGCTTTGCGAAGCTTTGCTGTAGAGACAAGCTTCATCGCACGCGTTGTCTTTTGAGTGTTCTGGACGCTCTTGATCTTTCGTTTTATATCTTTTAAATTTGACATATCTTAGCCCTAGTTAGCGGCAAAAGTCGCTTTAAAATCTTTCAACGCTTTATGTAAAATTTCTTCTACTTCTTTATCAAGAACTTTTTTAGTTCTGATCTGCTCAAAAATTTCAGGGTATTTTGCCTCGATATATGGATATAGCTCAGCTTCAAATTTTGTTACATTTGCAGTTGCAACATCATCTAAATATCCCTTAGCACCAGCGAATATAATAACTACTTGATTCTCAACTGGAAGCGGAGAATATGGAGGTTGTTTTAGTACTTCAACCATCTTTTGACCACGCTCTAGTTGTTTTCTTGAGCTCTCATCAAGGTCGCTTGCAAACTGAGCAAAAGCTTGTAGCTCGCGGTACTGAGCAAGGTCTAGTCTTAACGTACCAGAAACTTGTTTGATAGCTTTTATCTGAGCTGCACCACCGACACGAGAAACAGAAAGACCAACGTTGATCGCTGGGCGGATACCTGAGTTAAATAGGTCGCTCTCAAGGAAAATTTGACCATCTGTAATAGAAATAACGTTTGTTGGAATATAAGCTGAAACGTCGCCTGCTTGAGTCTCGATAATAGGCAGAGCTGTCAAAGATCCAGCACCTAGCGCATCATTTAGCTTACTTGCTCTTTCTAGAAGTCTTGAGTGAAGGTAGAAAACGTCACCTGGGTAAGCTTCACGACCTGGTGGTCTTCTTAAGATCAAAGACATCTCACGGTAAGCAACCGCGTGTTTTGACAAGTCATCATAGATGATTAGCGCGTGGCGAGAGTTATCTCTAAAGTATTCACCCATTGTTACGCCAGCGTATGGTGCAAGGTATTGAAGTGCAGCTGCGTCACTAGCACCAGCATTTACAACTATTGTGTAGTCCATAGCGCCATATTCTTCAAGTTTTTTAACGACTTGAGCAACGGTTGATTGTTTTTGACCGATAGCTACATAGATACAAATGACATCTTGACCTTTTTGGTTGATGATAGTATCGATGGCAACTGTTGTTTTACCAGTTTGGCGGTCGCCGATGATTAGCTCTCTTTGACCTCTACCGATTGGCACAAGTGCGTCGATCGCTTTGATACCTGTTTGAAGTGGCTCATGAACGCTTTTTCTTGCCATGATACCTTTTGCTTTTTCTTCGACGAAGCGAGATTCAGTAGCTTCGATTGGTCCTTTTGCGTCGATTGGCTCACCGAGCGAATTTACAACACGGCCGATCAATGCGTCGCCAACTGGCACACGTAGAAGTTTTTTAAGTCTTTTTACAGAGCTTCCTTCTGTAATGCCGCTAGTTTTTCCAAGGATAACTATACCAACACTGCTCTCTTCAAGGTTAAGAGCCATACCCTTTTCGCCGCTTTCAAACTCAACCATCTCACCAGCCATAACGTTTTTCAAACCATAAACGTTAGCAACGCCATCAGCGACTGAGATGACTTTACCGGTCTCTTCTACATCAACACTTAAATCAAAATTTTCAATACGCTCTTTGATTATCGTGCTAATTTCGTCAGCTTTAATTTTTGCACTCACGCTTTCACTCCTTTTTAAATTGCTTTTAATATATATTCACTCATTTGACTTTTTAGTCTGTCGATAGAGAAATTTACCTCGACACCTAAATCGTCTAACTCAACTTTTACGCCGTTGTAATCGCTCTTTGAGCCATCAAGCTTGATCTTAGAGTCAAATTTCTTAGAGAAATTCTCTTCCAAAGCTTTTAGCTGCTCAGCGCTTAGATCAAAATTTCCAACAACCTCGCCGCGATATGTATTTTCAAGCAAAGATTGCTCCATCTTCATCTCGTCTAGTATCGTAGGTATAAGCTCTAGCCTTTTGTTTGCGCCAAGAAGCTTTATAAAATTTGCAAATTTAACATCTTGATTTTTAACCAAAGATAGTACAAATTCAACCTTTTGTGAAGCTTTTAGTGTTGGCAAACTTATAATGCTTTTAAATTTATCGCTAGCAAAAGCAGCAGCTAGCTCTGATAAATTTTCAACAAATACATTAAGTTCATTTGATTTTACGTCGCTTAAGATCGCCTTTACGTATTTTTTAGCTACTACTTCATTCATTAGCTAACCTTTTTAAGTATGATATTTACAAGCTCTTTTTGATCGACTTTTAGGCTATCGCTTGAGAAAATGTCGCTCAAAATTTCATTTACAACGCCCTTTGTCATCTTGCGCTCTTCAAATTCTTTTTGCTCTTTGTAGCCTTTTTCGATATTTGCGATATCGTTTTGAGCCTCTTTTTTAACTTTAGCAGCTAAATTTACAGCCTCTTTTTTCGCAGTTTCGATTAGAGCATTTGCATTTTGCTTAGCCTCTTCTACACGCTTTAAAACGTCATCTTTTTTAGCTTTTGACTCACGAAGCTTCTCTTGAATGCTCTCAAGCTTATTTGCGATCCTATCAATCCTGCTTTGATAAAGAGCTTTTAGTGGCTTAGCAGCAAAATAGACCAAAATAGCAAAGAAAAGTAAGAAGTTTAGCGTTCTCTCGACTATGTCGTAGTTTGTTCCACCATGCTCGCTAGCGTATGCTAGAAATGGAAGTGCTAGAAAAAATAAAATTTTTATCTTCATAAATTTCCTTTAAATTTTAGAGAGCTTAGCGTTTAAAGCTGCTCTAAGCTCAGGTAGTTTAGCTGATAGATCTGCCTTTAGACTATCTTTTTGAGAGCTTAAAGCGTTTAAAAACTCATTATAATCAGCCTCTAAACTACTTTTTACCGCATTTATCTCTTTTAAAGACTCTTCTTTTGCCAGATTTAAGGCCTCTTGTCTTATTTTGTTAGCCTCAGATCTTGCATTTTGTATGATCTCTTCAATCTCTTTTTCATGAACGCTTAAGTCGCTTGCATTTTTGCTAGTGCTCTCTTCGTCATTTTTTATAGAGGCATTTCTGTCATCTATAAATTTAAGCATTGGCTTGTATAGCAAAGGATTTAAAATGGCGATCAAGACAAAGAGAACGATAGCCGTTAAAAGCATCAATGGCACATCTATTTCTAACATCCACTCTCCTTATTTTGTTATTAAGTTTTGTTTAATATTCAAATCAAAGTCTGATTTTACAATAAAATACTAAAAATAAAAATAAATTTGTAATTCTATTTTAGCTTAGCAATAAATTCTTCTACCTGTGAAATATCGCTAAATTCTAATATTAAATTTTTAGATTTTACTTTCGTCTTTATCTTTAAATTTTTAAAAATTTCTTGTAAATTTGATAACTTTTTGCTCATTTCTTCTGAAATTTGAGGCTTTGGCTCTTTTACTTCTTCTTTATTTTTTATCTTTTTTACTAAGATTTCTGTATCTCTAACACTTAGTTTTTGTCCGATGATCGTATCAACAACCATTCTTTCTTCTTCACTACTAAGTCCTACGATAACTTTAGCGTGGCCTTGCGTGAGCTTGTCTTCTTGCAAAAGTCTTTGCGTGTAGTCGCTAAGTAGCAAGAGTCTCATTGTATTTGTTATCTGAGTTCTGCTCTTATGGATGATGTTTGCTAAGCCATCTTGTGTGATCTTATACTCATTTATGAGCTCTTTATATGACTTTGCAAGTTCGATTGGATTTAAATTTTCACGTTGGATATTTTCAATAAGCGCAAGCTCTCTTAAATTTTGAGACTTGATATCAGCGATGATCGCCTTTATCTTGCTTGCTCCAAGCATCTTTGTAGCACGGTATCTACGCTCACCAGCTATTAGCATATAGCCGTCATCTTTTTTGATGACGATTATTGGTTGTATGAGACCGTGCCTTTTGATGCTAGCACTTAGCTCTTTTAAAGCCTCTTCGTCAAAATGCGTCCTTGGCTGGTAAGGGTTTGGTAAAATTTCATCTATATTTATCTCTTCGACTATCTCAGAGTCGTTTAAATTTGCGATCTCTTTGCTGTAGGCCTGCTCTACATCTTCAAGTATCGCGCTAAGTCCGCGCCCTAATCCACCTTTTTTCGCCATTTTTTTCCTTATTTTTTAGTTTAAAATACAATATGCCAAATTTTGATATGCGATCGAGCCTGGTGACTTTATATCATAAAGTATCACTGGCTTGCCAAAACTTGGGCTTTCAGCAAGTTTTACATTTCTTGGGACGACTACAAATTCCTCTTTGCCGTCCTTGCTTTTAAAGAGCTTATTTTCAAAATGCTGCTTTAAATTTGCAATAGTCTCTTTTGAGAGATTATTTTGCGAGCTAAACATAGTCGGTAAAAAGCCCTTTATATTTAGCTTTGGATTTATCGTTTTTTTGATGATCTTGACTGTGTTTAGGATCTGTGCCAAGCCCTCAAGTGCGTAAAATTCGCACTGGATCGGGATGATCACACTATCGCTTGCACTAAGAGCATTTATCGTGATGCTGCCAAGTGCTGGAGGACTATCGATGATGATAAAATCATAGTCGTCTACAACTTCTGAAATTTTGTTTTTAAGGATTAGTTTATAGTCTTTGCTTTGATCGTTAAATTCTTGCTCGATGCCGACAAGTCCGATGTTTGACGGAGCTAGAAAAAGCGTTGAGATCTCAGTTTTTAGCACTATTTGTGAGAGCTTTTTCCTATCTGTTAAGACGTGATAGATGTTAAACTCGTAGTCACTTCTGCTAAAACCAAGTCCAGTCGTCGCATTTGCCTGTGGATCGATGTCTATTAATAATACTTTTTTCTCAGCAACCGCCAGTGATGCGGCTAAATTTACGGCCGTTGTGGTCTTGCCAACGCCGCCTTTTTGGTTAGCTATTGTTATTATCTCGCTCATCTTAACGAATATACCTTTTCCCCATTTAATAATATCGCTCCATCCTCGCAAATTTCAGCATCCTGAAGCGAAACAGCTCTATTTGCAATATGCGTAATAAAACTTTTTGACTTGCAAAAGTCTATCCTAAATTTGCTAAAAATTGGCTTCCATAAAATCTTTTTATCAAGCATGCTAACAAAGCCCCAAACTAGCTCATCTACGCTAGTTTTGATATCCAAAATGCCCGCATTTTCGGGTGCGCTAGCTAAATTTATCCCCATGCCACAAATGTAAATTTCATCCACTTTATTTGTCAAAGTGCCACCTATTTTGCGCTCGTCCACGTAAAAATCATTTGGCCATTTTAGCCAACACCTTGAGCCAAGTTCGCTCAAAACTTCACGCATAAGCATAGAAAAATATATAGAGATCGAGGGCGGGGGTATGTCGCTTGGCAGCTCATCTTCGCTTATGCAAAATGACATAAATAAATTTCCGCCAAGCCCCTCCCAGCTGTTGCCGCGGCTGCCGACCCCTTTTGTTTGATTGTACGCTACGATCATGTGCGGCGGCTTTATCTCGCCGTTTTTTAGGGCGTCTATCAAAAATTCCTGCGTCGAAGGCAAACTTTGAAAAAACTCTACTTTCAAATCACACCTTAAATTTATAGAAGTGATTTACCGGATTTTGTCCGCCGCCGATGATGACCGCGTTTTTGATAGCGTTAAAGATATAATCATGCGCGTTTTTCACGCTTTCTTTTAGACTAAGCCCATTTGCTAAATTTGAAGCGATCGCGCTTGATAGCGAGCAGCCTGAGCCATGTGTAGCGGTTGTTTTTATGCGCTCGTCGCTAAAAATTTCATACTCGCTGCCATCATAAAATATATCAAGCGACTTACCTTCTATCTCGCCACACTTTAGATAGACGCTTTTTGTGCCAAATTTCAAAAGCTCCTTGCAAGCCTCTTTTAGCTCGTTCTCGCCTTTTAGCTCACGCTTTAAAATTTCGCGCGCTTCAAAGATATTTGGCGTGATCACGCTTGCAAGTGGGAAAAGCTCCTCCACGATCGCGTCTTTTGCAGCACCCTCTAGCCAGATGTCGCCATTTTTACAGCTCATAACAGGATCAAGCACGACTGGCGGTAAATTTTTGATATCTCTTAGCGTTTTTGCGACGCTTTTGATGATCTCAACGCTTGGGACAACGCCTATTTTTATCACATCAACTCTTATATCATCAAATATCGCTTTTATCTGATCCTCGATGAGCTTTGGCTCAACTAACTGCATGCCAAATATGCCCTTTGTATTTTGAGCAGTGACCGCTGTGACCGCTCCCATCGCATATACGCCGTGTGCTATAAATACCTTTATATCAGCTAAAACTCCAGCTCCACCGCTTGGATCAACACCTGCTATACTTAGCGCATTTTTCATAACCGCTCCTTTAAATTTATTTTAATTCATCGCCAACGCTAAGGCGCTTACCATTTATATATGCTTTTGCGTTTGTTGGCTTTTTACTTGGCTCTTGAAGCTCATAAATTTTGACCGCCCCACCCTTGCAAGCAACCACAACGTGGTCCTTTTCTATGCTTAAAATTTCTCCACTTTTGCCACTTTTTTCACCTAACTCAAGCGATAAAATTTTTAGTCCGCTTGCCAGATAAAGCCCTGGCCAAGGTGTGAGCGCGCGAAATTTATTATAAATCTGCCCCGCCTCTTCATCAAAGCTAAAAAGTCCGTCGCTCTTACTTATCTTTTTGCAGTGCGTGGCCTGCGCATCGTCTTGTTTTTGCGGCTTTAAATTTTCAAAATTTTTAAGCACTTTTACGATTAGCTCGCCGCCAAGCTCGCCTAGCTCACTAAAAAGCTCGCTTGACATCTTG
>CAUUZE010000066.1:0-10233 GCA_963549665.1 Campylobacter concisus
TTTTGCGCGCTCTGCGTTTAATAGCTCAAAGTCATCTTTTCTTATGACGACCTCGCCACTGATTTCAATGAGCCCTTTGTAGCTAATGCTCTTTGGCACTGAGCTAATGGTCCTTGCATTTTGCGTCACGTCCTCGCCGGTAACGCCGTCACCTCTAGTCGTAGCCCTAACTAAAACGCCATTTTCGTAGAGTAAATTTAGGCTCGCTCCGTCAAATTTTGGCTCAGCTACAAAGGTTAAGTTCTCTTTATCGCCACGCTTTAGCCACGCATCAAGCTCGCCAAGGCTAAAGATATCCTCCATGCTCCACATGCGCTTTATGTGGCTTGCCTTGCTAAAGCCCTCTTTTACGCCCCCTCCCACTCGCTTAGTCGGCGAAAATAGCGAAATTTCACTTGGATTTGCCTGCTCGAAGGCTAAAACCGCGTGATACAGTGCGTCATACTCCTCGTCACTTGCAAGTGGCTCGTCATCGTCGTAGTAGGCCTTAGCCCACGCATTTAGCGTATCTACTGCTTTTTCATACTCTTGTTTTGTCATTTTTGCTCCAAATTTACACCGCATTTTATCTTAAACATACTTTATAAATGATCCAAATTTAACTCTCTCGCGTCACATAAATGGACATTTTTATAGACCTTTGCTATCTCGTCTCTAGCCCTCATCAGCGCAAAGCCAAGTAAATTTTGCCCACGCCACTTCATAGGATTGTGCGCATTTTCATCATCAGCACTCATGCCTATGCCCCAAATTTTATCAACAGGGCTTGCCTCAACCAAAATTTTATCCTTTGTCGAGAGCAAAAACTCTCGCAGCTTGGCATTTTGGCTAAATTTTAAATAGCTCGCATTTAGCACAACGCTAAATTTTATCTCGTCCCAGACCTTGGCGTCAAAGTCACGTACCTGCCTGCCAAGTGCCTTCATCTGCGCTGGATCTTTGGCGGATAAAATTTGCTCTAAAGCCTCTTTATCGCCAAAACACTCAGCCTTTTTAGCCATCATATATTGCTCGGCGCAAATGTATCTAGTTTCATCTTGCCAAAAACTAGAGCCGTACCACTGGCTTAGACAGCTTGCGCTTATGCCTGCACTCTTTTGATGACCCCAAAAAAATAGAAATTTATCCGCCTTGCCAGCGTTGTAGCGCTTTTTTAGCCACTTTAACTCATATCTAGGCTCACGCTCCCAAAGGTCGGTGACAAATTCATCGTTGATAAAAAGCATGCTTTCATCAGAGCCTAGTCTCTCATCCCAGTAGCCACGCCACGTCGCAGGCTCAGTAAAGAGCTGCTGGTATTCGCGCTGTTCATCTTGGCTTAGCGTTTTAAGCCAGTCGTTAAATTTAAACTTATAATCCTCGCCAGCGCCCATTCTCCAGCCGATGGAAAATGGATCTATACTTGGAAATTTGATCCAAGGCGGCGGCAATAAATTTTTCATCTAGCCTCTTTTTAGCCAAGCCCCTACCAAAGCGTGGCTTGGCTCATCGCCTCGTGCATATCAAAAAGCTGCTTGTGCTCTGCCACATCGTGCGTTCTTATGATCTGCGCACCGTTTTCGAAGGCTTTTAAGTGCAGATAAAGCGAACCTGGTAAGCGCTCCTTGACCTCGCTTTTATAGTAGTGATTTATGACTGATTTGCGGCTAGCACCAACTAGCAGCGGGCAGCCAAATTTCAAAAAATGCTCCAAATGCTTAATAAGCAGTAAATTTTGCTCAGCCGTCTTGCCAAAGCCGATACCAACGTCAAGCACTATCTTTTTAGCGCCAAGCTCCCTTGCTAGGACGATCTTTTGCTCAAAAAAGTCTGAAATTTCACCGATTAGGTCGTTATATTTTGGCGCAATCTGCATGGTAGCTGGGTCTCCTTGCATGTGCATCATGCAAAACTGGGCATCATATCTTGCAGCAAGCGAGGCTAAATTTGCGTTTGCTGTGATGTCATTTATCATCTTAAAGCCGTGGTTTAGCGCAAATTCTAAGCAATACTCATCAAAGCTATCAAGGCTAAATTTCGCCTTTTCGTGTAAATTTAGCCTGTAAATTTCTTCTATGATATCTTTTATGCGCCTAAACTCCTCCTCGCGGCCGCAATACTCGCTCCCTGGCCTTGAGCTAACGCCGCCAAGGTCGATGTAGTCAGCGCCCGCTTCGATCATGGCTTCGATTTTTGCTATGCCATTTTGCGTATTTATGCGGCTTTGCTCGTTAAAACTATCCGAATTTATATTTGCCACGCCCATTATAAGTGGCTTAGTGGGCTTTGTAAATTTAGTCTCTAAAAAGACGGCAAGCTTTTTAAGCCCAAAGTCTTGTAGCTTCTCTTTTTTAGCTAGCTGCCTAAGCTGCGCATTTGTCGCCATTAACAAGGCTTTGTTTAGGCTCTCGCGACCCAAGATCGTATCATTATGCGTAACTAGCTCGGCGCCGACACTTAGGGCGTCTTGCTTTAGGATATTTGCCGCTGGGGTCTTTATCTCGTCAATGAAGATAAAATTTATCTCGCTCTTTTCGTGCATGAGCTTCGCACCAGCAGGGCTTGGCGAGACAGCCTTGCAAATTTGATCAAAGTCGCTTTTGTTATTTATCTTATAAAATTTCAACGTCGTCCTTTCTCAAAGATAGTAAGCAAAAGTGGCGTTAAGACGGCGTGAGACTTGGCGTTTAGATCAGCAAGCTTGATGAGCGAGAAAAAATACTCCATCTCCTCGCCGCTAAATTTATACCCACTATCAACCGCCTTTGTCACGATGGCTCCGACAAGCTCTTTTAGCTCGTTTTTGCCAAATTTTTGCGCCTGCTCCTCTGCTATCTTTTGATCTATAAAGCTTGTTAGCTCTTTTAGGCCAAGCGTTTTTAAATTTAGCTCCACACTCATTTTTGGCTTTTTGGTGAGCTTATTTTCTATGAGCATCCTCGATCTTATCGTTGGTAGAAGCAAATTTTTACTCTGCGTTACTATTATAAATTTGATATTTCTTGGGGGCTCTTCGATGATCTTTAAAAGTGCGTTTTGAGCCTCGGTGCGAAAAGACTTTGCTTCGATAACTAAAATTTTCTCATCTTTTTCGGCGATGTAGGCTTCAGTGATGACCTCTTTTGCATTTTCTAGCAAAAAATCATCGCTTATAAAAAATCTTAGATTATTTACGCCAAACTCGGCTTCAAGCTTGGCTTTTAAATTTTCAAAATCGCTTGTTATGACGATTTTATTAAGCATTTAGAGCATCACCTTTGCAAAGAGCACAGCGTCTATGCTCTTGTCAAAAAGTTTATATAAATTTAGAAGTTTGATGTCTAAGTTTTCATCGCTCGAGCTTAGCGTGAAGCTATTTTGCGCCTGCTCGTCAAAGAGCCACATATAGCTGTTTTCATCAGTCTTGGCTAAATTTGCGCGCTTATCTATGCTCTTGCCGATGTAAAAAAATATGTAGCCATTTGGAAAGGCAAGACTTAGCATATCTTTTAAAAGCTGCTTTTGCTCGTTTGTTTCGACGCTGTCAAAGGCTGGATAGAGCGATCTTAGGCTGAAAAATGGCAAAAACGGACGCTCGCTTTTTGTGCGGTTGATATTTCTTAAAAGATAGTTTTCAAACCACTCTCGCTCATCGTCGCAGATGACTATAAAAGCCTTGCTATCAAGCAAAAATTTAAGCCTAGATGCGAGCAAAGGCGTCCATTCGACGCGCTTCTCCTCCATCCAGCTCATATATCTTTCGCTTCTTATAGTCTCAAGCGTCCATTGGATAAAATCTTGCATTATTTATCTAACTTATACGCATCGTGAAGCACGCGAACTGCGAGCTCGCCATATTTTTGATCGACGATCATTGAAATTTTTATCTCGCTTGTTGAGATCATCTGGATATTTATCCCCTCTTTTGCAAGCGTCTCAAATGCTAGACATGCTACGCCGCTGTGGCTCTTCATGCCTACGCCGATGACTGAGACTTTCACGATCGCATCGTCATACTCGACATGTTTTGCAGCCGAGAGCTTTTGCATGGTCTCTTTTGCTAGGTCAAGCTCGTTTTGTGGCACTGTAAAGCCTAAATTTGTCGTGCCGTCGTGTCCTACGTTTTGAATTATCATATCTACATTTATATTTTGATGAGCTAGAGCTGTGAAAATTTCAGCTGCGATGCCAGGCTTATCGACTACGCCTCTTAAAGTTACTCTTGCTTGATTTTTATCTAGTGCTATACCGCTTACTAAAACCGCTTCCATATTATCTTCCTTTGCTATTAATGTACCTTCGTTGTGGTTAAAACTGCTTCTTGTGATTAGTTTGACATTTAGTTTTTTTGCTAGCTCGACTGAGCGATTTTGAAGCACTTTTGCCCCAGCAGAAGCAAGCTCAAGCATCTCGTCATAGCTTATCTTTTCTAGCTTTTTTGCCTTTTTTTCTATCCTCGGATCAGTCGTATAAACGCCATCAACGTCGGTAAAAATTTCACACAGATCAGCTTCAAGCGCACCTGCTAATGCAACTGCACTAAGGTCGCTTCCGCCCCTGCCAAGTGTAGTGATATCACCTTTGTCGTCTATGCCTTGAAAGCCTGCAACGACTACGATCCTGCCAGCTTTTAGCTCAGCTTTTAGCCTAGTGGTGTCTATCTTTTCTATCCTAGCTTTTGTGTGAATTTCATCTGTTATTATCCCAGCCATTGCGCCAGTTAGTCCTACGCACGCATAGCCTTTTGCATTAAGTGCAATCGTCAAAAGTGCGGTGGTTACTTGCTCCCCAGAGCTTAAAAGCATATCAGTAGCAACGCCGTCTGGGTGCTTTGAGAAATACTCACTATATTCAACCAATTGATTTGTAACTCCACTCATCGCAGAAACTACCACAACCACGTCAGCGCCGCTATTTTTAGTCTCTATGACCCTATTTGCCACAGCTTCGATGCGCTCAAGCGTGCCTACGCTAGTTCCGCCAAATTTTTGAACGATTAACATCAAAAATATCCTTTCTCTTTAAAATAACTCAAAACTTTGTCATAAATAGGCTTTTTGAAGTGATTTATCCCCTCTAAAGCCTTGTTGATATCTACAAATTTATACTCGCTAAACTCTGGATGCTCAGTCTTTAAATTTATGCTCGCACCATTTTTAAGCCTAACTAAAAAGTATTTTTGCGTCTGCCCATCAAATGGATAAAATCTCTTTGACGCATTAGCTGGAAAGTCGTAGCTAAGCCAATCAGGATACTCCTCTAAGAAGTCAAATTTATCAGTTCCGATCTCCTCTTTAAGCTCCCTTTTTAGCGCTTGTTTTGGACTTTCGCCTTCATCTATGCCACCTTGAGGAAACTGCCAGATATCGTCCATATCAACCCTTTTTGCGACTAAAATTTCGCATTTAAAAGGGTAAGAGCTAGACAAAATGACAGCTGCTACATTTGGTCTATATTTTTTTTGCATGTCTTTTCCAAAAAATTTATTTGAGATGATAACGAAAAAGAGTTAAGAGATAGATAAATGAAGTTAGTTTTTGCGCCGTTTGTAATAAATCGCACCTCCACTAAAAAGCAGTAAAACCACACCGCATGATGCTAGACAAAATATAAATTTACCAAGCTCACCAAAGATATATCCAGCGTGCAAATCAAGCATAAATTTATAAATTTCAAATGACTTTGGCATGGCATTTTTTGAAATTTGCTCGCTTTTTGTATCGACTAAAAGCCTAACGCCTTCTCTCTCGCTAGCAACTTTTGGCAGGTAAAAGAGCATAAATTTGACGCCGCTGCTATTTGCTATAAAATTTAAAGCCTCAAACTCGTCTCCAAATTTAGAGATGAAAATTTCATAAGCTTTTTTAAGGTTTGCCACCTTTTGCTCGTCGCTTAAGCTAAAGCCATTTTTGTTTGTAAAATTTGGCTTTTTAAAGACCTTCTCCTCACCATAAATTTGATTTATAACTTTAGCAAAGCTCTCATAAGAAAAGTAAAGCCCACTAATGCAAATCACGCTTAAAATAACGCCAAGATAGATACCCAAAAAAACCGTGTAATGAATACAAAAACGCAAATTTTCTTGCCTTTAAATTTAGCTTAAAAGCATCTCCTACCCTGCTTCTAAACCTCCAAAAATATATCGCCGCACCGCTTATCAAGATAAAAAGCAACGCAAGCGTAGAAAGCGCTACTAGCTCGCTTGCAAATTTACTCAAATTTTCATTTTTAAAAAGCGAAAGGGCTAAGTTTTTATGCAAATTTAAAACCAGCCCTATAAATTTCTCTACGCTGTTAATGCCAGAAATTTCCCCAGTATAAGGATCTACGAAAAACGACTCAAACTCGCCATTTTCATTAGTTCCGCTTATGACGTAAGCCTTGTTTGCCTCTGTTCTTATCTTTAGGTAGCTATGATTAAAATTTGGCTCGCTCTTGCTAAAAATTTTTAAAATTTCATCTATCTCTAAAGGCTTTTTGCCAGCCACAACCTCATCTTTGCTAAAGATATCAATTATCTCATCGTGATACGAGATGATCGCTCCACTAATGCTAAGCACAAGAAACGGCAAGGCAAAGATAAAAGCCAAGATAAGATGAAATTTTTTCAAAATTTTTATCATTTTAAAACTTTAGGTTAAAACCAAGCTCGATCTTTTGTCCGTCAGCTATCAAGATGTCGTATCTACCTGATCTTGTCGTAAAGTATTCATTAAAGAGATTATAAACGCTTAAATTTAGGCTGAAATTTTTAGTTACGTTGTAGTTTATGCCAAGATCGGCGATCACGTAAGGTCTGATGTCATCAGCATAGCTAAATGAGTTTTTAGTCCTACCATAATAATTTATCTGAGACCAGAAATTTAGCCATCTGTTTAGCTCGTAGTTTGCTCCAAATTTAAATGTATGAAGCGGGTAGTTGTTTAAACTTTTGCCTATCTCCGCTCCATCTTTTTGCTTTGATCTTGTATAAACATAGCTTTGATTTAGCCTAAGAGCGTTTGTGACTTGCCACTCATTTGTTAGTTCAACTCCGTAAATTTCAGCCTTGCCGACATTTACACTCTCCCAAATACCACGGCGATAAATTTTACCTTTATGCGTGCAAGGGTTGCCAGGTCTTGGAGTGCAGATGAGCTTGGTGCCTAGCATATCTTTAAAGCTTGTATAAAAGCCAGTTAGCGACGCTTCAAAGCCTTCATTGTCATTATAAACGCCGCCAAATTCATAGCTCACGCTCGTCTCTGGCTTAAGGCTGCTTCTACCAAGCTGTGCTCCAAGTCCTCCAGCAAACGGCATAGCAAGATCTTGCGTGCGTTGCTTGATGTCAGGTGTCGCGTATCCTGTGCTAACTCCGCCTTTTAGGGCAAAAAAGTCATTGAAGCTATAGATGCCATAAATCCTTGGCGAAACGTGCGAGCCGTAATTCTCATCGTAGTTGTAACGAACTCCAGTGCTTAAGATAAAGTCTTTTGTAAGGTGATAATCATCCTCGCCGTAAAGCGAAACGTCATATCTTTTTACATTTGCAGCGTCTGCTGTGGTAGCCTTTTCATCAAGCTTCTCTTTTTTAGCATTTAGCCCTAAAGTAAAGGCGTTATTATCAGTAAAATATGAGCCTTTTGTGTCGAAATTTAGTGTTTTTAGCGTCAAATTTTGTTGTGCGATCTCTTTTATCTTGCCGTAAGATAGGTAGCTTTGAAGCAAGATATCATCAAGCCTTGCTTCGTGGCTTAAATTTATCATATCGCCTTTTATGCGCTCAAGATCGACTGAGCTATTATTTGTGCCAGAGGCTAAAGTTTTGCCTTTGCTTCTTTTATACTTCACGTCGCTTTTTGCAAGCTCAAGCGTGATGTCGTTGTTTTCATTTGGTCTAAAAAAGAGCTTCGTGCCAAAATTTCTATCCTTTTGCTCTCTATTTGCGTATGAGATTTTATCCTCTGACTTGTTTAAATTTTTGCCATAAACTGAGATGCTTAAAAGATCGTCTATTAGCCCAGAGTGCAGATAGAGGCTGTTGTAAAACTCGCCGCTTATGTTTTTATTTCTTGCAAATTTATAGCTTGAGCCAAGATTTGCATGAAAGTCGTTGCTAAACTCATCTGTTATGATGTTTATCACGCCACCCAGTGCGTCGCTGCCATAAAGCGAGCTCATAGGACCTCGTATCACTTCAATGCGGCTTATCGCACTTGCTGGCGGGATGAAGCTATATGAACCTCCAACACTTCTTAGCCCCTTGTAAGCGTTATCTCCTGGCACTGGTATGCCATTTACTAAGATCTTTGTATATCTTTGCGAAAGCCCCCTTATGGAGATGCCAAGCCTATTTGCCGCACCAAGTGTCGCTCCAAAAAGGCTTGGCACGTCTTTGACCATACTCTCAACGTCCTTGTGATTTCTCTTTTCTAGCGCATCTTGAGTGATGACGCTAAGCGTTGCAGGGGCGTCTTTTATGTTTTGCTCAAAGCCAGTTGCGCTCACTACTTTGACCTATGGCAGAACTTTATCTTCATTTGCAAAAAGCGGTAAATTTATAAAAACTGCCGCACAAATAGAAATTTTTAATGCACTTTTCACAAAAAACTCCTTATTAAAATTGAAATCACATTTTACTAAAATAAAATAATCGTTATCAATATCAGACATAACGCTAGAGGGATTAAATTTAACGCTCAAGGGATAAAATGATAAATTTAGATAAAAGATATGGCATAAGTAAAATCTCACAAAACAACAAGCGGATAAATGTAGAATTTTTCAAACAAAATAATGGCATCAGCTACCTAAAAAGCGAGATTTTATGCAATGAAATCATCAAAAGAGAGAGCCAGGGAGATAGAAAGTATCTATTTTTGATGTTTAACGAAGCAAAAGATTATCTTTGCTTCAAGCTTGATAAAAAAGAGTATCTTTTAAGCAGGGATGAGTTTTGCATAGGGCTAGTAAATGATAGCTTAAAAGGCGTTTTTGAATATCAAAATAAATTTTATAAAACCAAAACCTTGCTTTTTGAAGAGCACTACGCAAATAAGCTTGAAATTTTTAATGAGCTAAAATTTGAAGAGAAATTTGATCTTATAAAATACAAAAAAGATAAGGCTCAAATTTGCGTTTTAAACGAGCTTGAGACGACAAATTTATATGATGGCATGATGAGAGAGATCTTTATAGAGTCAAAAATTTTAGAGCTTATCTACAAGAGCAAAGCTTTAAAAGATGAGAAAATTTGCTTTAGTAGCGACGAAGAAAAAGTGCTTTTAAAAGCCAAAAAAATCTTACTTACTCGCATGCAAAATCCCCCAAGTATCAAAGAGCTAGCACATCTTTGCGGCACTAATGACTTTTGGCTAAAGAAAAATTTTAAGCTATTTTTCAAAGATACGATCTATCAGCTCTTAGCAAAAGAGCGGCTAAAGATGTCATTTGCCCTTTTAAAGCAAAATGATATCAGCATAAAAGAGGCTGCCAGCATCGTTGGCTACACAAATGCAGCACATTTTGCAAAAATTTTTAAAGGCACTTTTGGCTTTTTACCAAGCGAGCTAATAAGGCAAAAAAGCTACTTTTAAACTGCACTAAATGCCAAATTTCTTATAATCGCCAAAATTTAAAAAGAGAGAAATTTGCAAGTTTATATCCACGTGCCATTTTGCGAGAGCAAGTGTCCCTACTGCGCCTTTGGCTCAAGCGATGACGAGTTTAAGAAGGTTAGCGCATATTTTAAAGTGCTTTGCCTTGATCTAAATTTTCAACTAAAAAGCCAAAATGTAAAAGAAATTTCAACCATATTTTTTGGCGGCGGCACACCAAGCGCAGTAAATGCCAAATTTTATGATGAAATTTTTAGCATTTTAGCTCCACTTTGCACGCCTAAAACTGAGATCACATTTGAGGCAAATCCAAATTCTGCAAATTTAGCCTGGCTAAAGCATGTAAAAAATTTAGGCGCAAACCGCATCAGCTTTGGCGCTCAAAGCTTTTTTGAAGATAAGCTTAAATTTCTAGGGCGCATTCACAGCAGGGAGCAAATTTTTAAAGCAGTTGAAAATGCCCATGCAGCTGGCTTTAAGAGCATAAATTTAGACCTCATCTATGACACTAAATTTGATACCAAAAAGCGCCTTTTAGCTGAGACTGAAAATTTAAAAAGCCTTGCTATCACGCATCTAAGCGCCTACTCGCTCACACTTGAAGAAAACACCCCATTTTCTGGCAAAAAAAGCTATAAAAAGGATAGCGACACTTTGGCTAAATTTATGATAGAGCAGA
>CAUUZE010000067.1:0-10126 GCA_963549665.1 Campylobacter concisus
CTAACAAGATAGAGGGATAAAATTTTAAATAAAATTTGCGTCTTTTCAGACATAGATGTAGCCGTCTCCACGCTTGTTTAAAATGGCATCTTTGCCTAAAATTTGGCGTAAATTTTTGATATATACACGAAGGCTAAGCTCGCTTGGCTCCTCGTCAAATTTCCAAATTTTATTAAAAATTTCATCTTTGGTTAAAATTTTGCCCTTGTTTTGCAAAAATAGGGCGAGCAGGTCGCTCTCTTTGCTCGAGATATTTACATTTTCGCCGTTTTTACTTAGAGTTTTGCTCTGTGGGTGAAAGCAAAGATCATCTAAAATTTTGATATCTTCGCCGTTTTGGTGTGAGAAATTTCTTTTTATGAGAGCTTGCATGCGGATAAGTAGCTCTTTTAGCTCAAATGGCTTTTTTAGATAGTCATCGCAGCCGCTTTTGTAGCCTTTTTCAAGATCGTCAATGGTGTTTAGTGAAGTGGTAAAGATGCTAGGTGCGCTAACACCTAGCTCTCTTAAGGAAGAAAGAAGTGAAAAGCCATCTCCTTTTGGGAGCTTGACATCAAGGATCAAAAGGTCGAAATTTTGTTCATAAGCAAGATCAAGTGCATCTTTTGCATTGTTTGTAGTGGTGACATCGTAACCATTTTCGCCCAGATACTCGCTTATTAGATCAAGTAATGTTTCATCATCTTCAACAAGCAAAATTCTGACCATCAAGTGCCTTTACATGCCTTTTTTCATTTCGTCTTTCATGCCCATGTCGTCTTTTTTCATACCCATGTCGTCTTTTTTCATTTCGTCTTTCATGCCCATGTCTTCTTTTTTAGCTTCGTGTTTTTTGACAGGATGTTTTTTAGACATATCATCTTTCATCATCTGCTCTTTCTTCATCATCTCATCTTTGCCCATCTTGTCCTTTTGCATCATTTCAGTAGCATTTGCAAGACCGCCAAACATAAACATAGCACCAAGTGCAACTAAGATTAACTTTTTCATAAAGTCTCCTTTAAATTAAATTATGTTGCAATTGTAGTCACTTAGTGTGAAATAAGTGTGAATTTACGCAAATACAAAATAGATAACTGGAAGCGTGATAAATGAAAAAAGCACGCCAATAGCAACTGATGAGATGGCTAGTGAGCTATCAAGTCCAGCTTTTATGACCATCGCACTTGCAAGAGCTGATGTTGGCATCGCACATTGAAAGAGACCAACGACCCAAGTTTTGCTCATCTGGATGCCTGAGACTTTTAATATGATGAAAAATACGATAGCTGGCAATATCATCTTACACAAAAGCACGACGCTAACGCCTTTATATGAGCTTGTGATACTGCTAAAGTTAAGACCAACGCCGATCGCAAAAAGTGCCACTGGGGTGACGCTACCTTCAAACATCCTAAGTGGCGCAAAGATGAAATCTGGAAGTGGGACTTCTTTTAAGATAAGACCCATGATAAGCGCGATAAATGGTGGAAATTTTAAAATTTTCATTGTATTTTGAAATAGCGAAACCTTCTCTGGTGCGGCAAAAGATAGGATGAGTGGCCCAAGGATAGAAAGCGGGATACCAGTGGCTATTTGGTCGTAAAAGATGACCTCATTTACCATCGCATCGCCAAAGAAGCCCTGAATGACAGGCATACCGACAAATAGCGTGTTACCAAAAAGGCTTAGCATGACCATACTGACGGTTGTTATTTTGGTAAATTTAAAAACCATGCCTATGACAAATGCCAAAGCAGCGCTAATGGCGGTTGAGGCAAAGCCGATTAGGATCGTGTTTATAAGCGAGGCATCGACATTTACGTGGTAAATTTTGTCGAAAATTAGCGCAGGCATTGCAAAACAAAGGACAAAATCCACAAATGGGATCGAGTGCTTTTGCTCAACAATGCCGACTTTTTTAGCAAAAAAACCAGTTGCGATTATGAAAAATATTGCAAAAAGTGGTGTGAAATTCATAGCAGTCTCTTTTAAGTTTGGAATTTACAAAGAATTGATTATATGCCCCAAAAGATTAAATTACAATAAACTTTTTTGGATTTTACTCTTAAATTTAAACCCTAGTATCAACCTTTTTGTAAAATTTATCCCTCTCATCTATCTTTTCTATATTTTTTAGATCGTTTTCAAGGTAGCTGATATTATAAATTTCTCTTGCGGATATGCTTTTGCCACTATTTAGGCTGATTAAAAATTTACTTTCAAATTTATTTGATAGGTTGATGATAGCGATCGCACCAGCATCTTTTAAGCTTGTAATCTTGCCACTTTGCATAACGCCGATATCTTTGAAATTTAGGCTATTTAGCTGCGCATTATCCATCTTTTTCGCCTCTAAATTTACGCTAGTTTTTAGCTCGCTTGGCGTATTTAGCTTGCCAGTGTCATTGTAAAGCTCATTTACGTCTAGTTCTCTGCCACTATCAAATTTTAGTCTTATCGTGCCATCTTGATTTAGCTTCATGGCTATGACGCTATCGCTATCTCGCAGTGCAGTGGCAGCTGTGGCTTCATTTGATGTAAAAGCCTTTTTTATCTTTTTTAGATTTGAGATACTAAAATCAAGCCCAGTTACTTGCTTAAATTCATTTTCCATTGCGATCATTTTGGCTGATTTTGTAGTTTCAAGCTTTGATATGTAGGCGTCCGCATTTTTGTCAAATTTTTTTAAATTAGCGCTAAGATTTTCTATCATCTTATTATGCGTATCAAGCTCAGCGTTGTAGTCATTATAAAATTTCATAAAACTATCTTTTTGAAATTTTGTGTATGAGAAATTTTCATCTTTTTTGTGCTCTTTACTTGGCTCGATGATCGGATTAAACTCGCTTAGTCTTGCAGTGTCATCAAAGCCTATTTTTGTGTAAGCGAAATTTTTAAAAGAGCTATCCTTGCCAAAGATATTATTGTGCCTTAGATCGACCCAGCCGTCATTTTGAGCATATTTTTTAAAGAAATTATTTATATCATTTTTGCCTATCTTTTCATACCTATTTTCGGCAGCAAACAAGGTATTTGGATCTGAGGCGTAGTAGGAGTGCCTGTGATCGATCTCTTTTGTATCTACGTAAAGATCGGGACTATTTGTGATCACCGCTTTATGGTTTAGCTCTTCTCTTGCTATTTGGTTGTGATTTATGACATTTGTGCTGATAAACTGCCTAAGATCAACTCTAGCCGTGACGTCACTTAAATTTGCTATTTTTTCATTTCCGTCTTTGTCGTATCCTCTTACTTTTAGCTTGTCAAAGAGCATATCTTTTTGATCTAGTGTGCCGTCATTATTGCTATCAAAGCTAAAAAGTGCGCTGTTGTTTTCTAGCTTTCCAATGCCTAGCTCATCATTATCGCCGTAAATATCTAAAAAGACTTCCACTTCGCCATAATTTGTCTTTAGAGTGTTTGAGTAGGCGTAGTCGTTTAAATTTTTAAATTTTGTATTTTCTAAGTAGCCACTTTTTAAGACGGGTAGCATGGCGGCATCATCTGTGGCATTTATATTTTTAAAGTAGGCGTTTTTGCTAAAGCCATTAGAAGGTTCGTCTGAGTAAATTTTATTGTTGCTATCTATTAAATTTTGCGAGTAATCTTTTAAAATTTCTTCTGCTTTTTGTATTGCTAGATGTTTGTTGTATTCTTTGATATCAGCTTCAGTTATGTAGATGGTATCTGTTTTATTTGCTTCATAAAGCTCGTTAAACTGGCTTAAATTTACTTTTGAGCTATTTTGATCACCATGATTTAAAAATCTTTTGGAGAGATTTTGCAAATCATCTAAATTTATAAAATCATACTTTTGCAGTGCAACATTCATCTAAAATCCTTTTAAAGATGTTGCACTCAATATCGGCTAAATTTATAAAATGTTTAAGCTTATAATGGTGCCCGAGGTCGGACTCGAACCGACACAAGGTTGCCCTTATCAGATTTTGAGTCTGACGCGTCTACCAGTTTCACCACTCGGGCTAAGTTATGATTGAAATTTTAGATTTGTGAGAAGAAAGAAAAAGGGGAGACTTGCCCCCCGAAAAAGAAAATTATTTCTTTTTACCTTTTTTAGCAGCACCAGCAGCAACTGCTTCTTTAAGTTTTTTGCCAACTTTGAATTTGACTGCTTTGCTAGCAGGAACGTCGATTACTTTCTTAGTTCCAGGAACTCTAGCTTTCCTTGCAGCTCTGTCAGCAGTACCGAAAGTACCAAAGCCTATAAAGCTAATTGTATCGCCTTTTTCAAGAACCGCTTGGATTGTCTCCAAAGTAGCATCAACAACTTTTAGAGTATCTTTTTTTGAAAGACCAGCCTTGTCGGCAACCGCTTGAATAAATTCAGCTTTTTTCATGAACCATCCTTTTAAGAAGTTATGCGGCAATTCTACACTCTTTTAAAAAAAAATACAATACTTTTTCCCTAAATTTAGCTCTTTTTTTGCATTTTTTTAGTAAAAAAGACCAAAATTTGAACTTTCACTCACAAATTTCAAACGTAAGCTCGTTTTTTAGCCCTATCTTTTTCATATCTACAAGCTTTAAATTTTCAAAATTTAAACCCATTAGCTCATCTTTGTTTGTCACTTTAGCATTTGCGATCTGGCGCAAAACCTCACCTCTATAAGCTTTTGCATGGTGGCTTAGTATCTTTTTGCCTTTCAAAAAGCAAAATGTCGTAAATTCTTTTTTTACCACATAAAATTTTTCATAAAATTTAGCCCTAAGATCTAAAATTTCATCATTTTCTAAAAAGCTATCGACTGCTTTGCTAAAATTTTGCTCATAAAATTTTGAAATATCAAAGCCAGCTAGCTTTTCGCCTTGCTTTAGTTTATATTCAGCTATCTCATCTTTTGCTAAAATCGGCCCAAATAAATTTGAAAATATTAAAACATTATTATCTATATATTTTTGAGCCTCAAAGCTTAGTCCGCGGTAGTTTAGGTGCTTATAGGCAACGCCGTCATATCTTAAGATAGCTTTTATACTGCCTTTTTTAGATGGACTTTCTCGCAGTTGCTCGCTATCTTCAAGCTCTTTTAGTCCAAAAAGTTTTTTTATCTCGTCTAAATTTGCACTTTTTAAAAACTCATCATATCTTTTTAAAATTTCAGCCCTTTGGCTAAAAAGCTCAGAAAATATCAAATTTTTACCATCAAATTTATCATTTGTATTTAGAGAAATTTTGCTTTCGCTTGGTGAGAAGAGGATTTTTAACGCCATTTTCTTTCCTATTTTATATATGTAAATTTTTGCAGATTATACAATAAAACTTTTTTGCTCTAAAAAAAATCAAATTTTCACCGATATATCACAAAGCGGAATTATTCTTGCTTAGAGTGAATAAAAATTTAGGGAAAAATTATGAGAATTACAAATCAACTACGTTTTAGTCAGACTTTGCACGACTATCAAAAAAATATGGTTGGCGTAAATAAAAGCTACCAGCAGCTTTCAAACGGACTTAAAATCCAAGATCCATACGACGGTGCTGCGGTTTATAACGATGCGATGAGGCTTGATTATGAAGCGACCACTCTCACTCAAGTGGCTGATGCTACCGGTAAGTCAGTAAATTTTGCAAAAAACACAGACAATGCGCTGAAAGAATTTGAAAAACAGCTTGAAAATTTTAAAACAAAAGTCGTTCAAGCAGCCAGTGACGTGCATAGCACAACATCTCTTGAAGCTTTGGCAAACGACCTTCAAGGCATCAAAAACCACCTTGTAAATATCGCAAATACCTCTATAAATGGTCAGTTTTTATTCTCAGGTAGTGCTGTGGATACTAAGCCGATCGATGGCTCAGGTAAATATCAAGGCAACCGCGACTATATGAAAACTTCAGCCGGTGCGCAGGTTGAGCTACCTTACAACATCCCGGGATTTGATCTATTTTTAGGAAAAGATGGCGACTACAACAAAATTTTAACAACAAACGTGATGCTAGCTGATCAAACTAGAACTGACATCTCTTATGCGCCAAAATATCTTGATGAAAATAGCAAGATAAAAAATATGATCGGTCTAAACTACGCAAGCGACTCAGTTGTGGGCAGTGATGGCTCTTATAAAGGTACGATCGAGCCAGATTTCGACTTTTTGGATACCTCAAATGTAAATTTCCCTGACACATACTTTTTCATGCAGGGCAAAAAGCCAGACGGCACGACATTTACGAGTAAATTTAAGATGAGTGCTGATACGTCAATGGCTGGTTTGATGGAGAAGATCGGTATGGAATTTGGCAACACAAAGACGACAAAAGTTGTCGATGTGAGCATAAATAACGACGGACAATTTAATATAAAAGACCTTACTAAAGGCAATCAAACGATAGACTTTCACATGGTTGCAGCTACTTCTGTGGCGGCAAATCGTGGTGCGATAGCTCCAAACAATACACTTGATACGATAAATTCTCTACAAAGCCTTGAAAATATGGCAAATGCTGTGCCAAAAACGGTTCATATAACTGAATTTACAAAGAGTAAATACCTTGATAAAGATGGAAATTTGACAAACGCATTTGACTATGACAAGGTTAGATTTGAGCGAAAGGATAATGAATTAATAGCAAATTTACCACAAGTTGCTAGAAGAACGGGCGAGTTTGCAACTGATCAGACCAAGCTAAGTGAGGTTTCTGGCACAAAAGAGAGCTACAATAGAAATTTATACCCAAAAGATGTCGATGCTAGAAAAAGAGAGCTTTACAACATAGATAATCAAGAGATAGGCATGCAAGTAAAATCAATCACTGGTACAACCTACGACATCAAAGTAAAAATGGGCGAAGCAGGTGGCGTAAATACCCCAGTGCAGTTTCAGATAACTTCAACAACAGCTGCTGGCGTGGTATCTCCAACTAGAAATTTGACCGTCTATAACTCAGATGAATTTGGCAGTTACAGAACCTATGCTAGCGACTTTACATATCGTCAGCTAATGGATATCGTAGCGATGGCTGCAAGCGATAATATCCCTGATCCTCAAAACGTAGAAAATGCAAATTTTGATACAGATATCGAAAAGGTAAGAAGAGATCAAAACTACAACGCCTATAAAGAGGCTTTATCAAAGACTAAAGGTGCAGTAGAGGTAAATTTAGACGATCGTGGCAGGATGGTACTAACTGACAAGACAAAATCTGTCACAAATATAGAGCTAACCATGTATGATGCGAAAAATGGAGATATATTTGACGGAGATAGCACCGGTATGAACACCGCTGGCACTGCAAGCCATCCTCAAGGCAAGGGCTCAGTATTTAGCTTTAACGAAAATAATGCTTTAACTATCGATGAGCCAAGCACAAGTGTCTTTCAAGACCTTGATGATATGATATTTGCCGTTAGAAATGGCTACTATAGAGCAGACGCTAACAATCACGACCCACGAAATACAGGCATGCAAGGCGCTTTAAAAAGGCTAGATCACTTGGTGGATCATGCAAATAAAGAGCTTACAAAGATAGGCTCACAAACAAAGCTTCTAACGGCGACAAATCAGCGTGCAGAGGTCATGAAAGTAAATGTACTAACTGTTAAAAATGACGTCATAGACGCAGACTATGCAGAGTCATATCTTAAATTTACACAGCTTTCACTCTCATATCAAGCTACTCTACAAGCAAGCGCTAAGATAAATCAACTAAGCTTGCTAAACTACCTAAACTAAAATGATAAATCAGCAGGCCTGGCTTGCTGATTTTTTAAAAATTAAACTCAAGCGTGCTATAATAAGCCTTTTTAACAAAAGGATCTAAAATTTTAAGACATATATTATTTACTATTTTTGTTTGTTTTTTTATATATTTTGGCATCGCTACGGCTGCTCCGACTGCTGATTTTGTAGGCTCACTTGGACAAAGCCTCGGCGTTTTTAATATTAAATATTTTGGCCTTATAGCCTATGTTTATCCATTTTTACTTATCGTTCTAGGCTATTTTGTATATAAAAATTTTAAGAAATTTGACTTTGATTTTGCCCAGTTTGTAGTTGGGATTTTTCTATTTTTTATCGCATTTTTGATGTTTCAAGCGCTAACCACATCTGGAGCAAATAGCGGCGTGATAGGCGGCTTTATAGTCTCAGCGCTAAAAGAAATCATCGGCGCTATCGGCACTGCGGTTGCTATACTTATGATATTTATCATCTCACTTGGGCTTGCTTTTAGAGAAAATTTTATCATCGTTTTAAGAAAGGCTTTCGTAGATAAAGAGCCAAATGGCTATGAAGAAAAAAGCAGAAGCGTAAAAGAGGTAAGGGCAAGGCAGTTACCAAAGATAGAGCGCAAAAAGCCAAAAGACGAAGAGATAAAAGAAGAGGAGCTTATAGACGCTCAGGTGCTAAATGACGACGAGCCAAATTTAGATAGTGAGCCAGAATTTGAACCAGAGCCAGAGATGGAGCCGGCACAAGAGAGCAGACCTGCAACTATAAGTGGGGTTGAAATTTTAAATGAAGTGGCTGAAAATAAAAAACTTCTTGATCAGATAGAGCGCGGCAAAGTCGAAAAGCCAAAAGACTTTGTCTTGCCGCCACTTAAATTTCTAAACGATCCTCCAAAGCGCTCGCACAATATAAATGAGGCCGAGATCGACCAGCAAATTTCAAATTTACTAGATAAGCTACGTAAATTTAAGATAGATGGCGACGTGGTGCGAACTTATACTGGCCCTATCGTTACGACATTTGAGTTTCGCCCAGCGCCGCACATAAAGGTGAGTAAAATTCTCACTTTGCAAGATGACTTAGCGATGGCGCTAAAGGCTCAAACTATCCGTATCCAAGCGCCGATCCCTGGCAAAGATGTCGTTGGTATCGAGGTACCAAATCAAAATTTAGAGACGATCTATCTAAAAGAAATTTTAGAGAGTGAAGTCTTTAAAAACGCTAGCAGCCCGCTAACCATGGCTCTTGGCAAAGATATCGTGGGCGCTCCTTTTGTGACTGACCTTAAAAAGCTCCCACATTTGCTAATCGCAGGTACAACCGGATCTGGCAAGAGTGTGGGCATAAACGCGATGCTTTTAAGCTTACTTTATAGAAATAGCCCACAAACTTTGCGCCTAATGATGATCGATCCAAAGATGCTTGAGTTTAGCATATATAACGACATCCCACACCTTTTGACACCGGTTATCACAGAGGCAAAAAAGGCGATCACGGCGCTTTCAAACATGGTCGCTGAGATGGAGCGAAGATATAAGATAATGAGCCAAACTCGCACAAAAAATATAGAGAGCTACAACGAAAAGATGAAGAGCGAGGGTGGCGAGCAGTTTCCATACATCGTCGTGATCATCGATGAGCTAGCCGATCTTATGATGACTAGCGGCAAAGATGTGGAGCTTTACATAGGCCGTCTAGCACAGATGGCAAGGGCTAGTGGCATACACTTGATAGTCGCGACCCAGCGTCCAAGTGTCGATGTCGTGACTGGCCTTATAAAGGCAAATTTACCAAGCAGGATAAGCTATAGAGTAGGGCAGAGGATCGATAGTAAGGTCATCCTTGATCAAATGGGAGCCGAAAGCTTGCTAGGGCGAGGAGATATGCTATTTACACCTCCTGGAAGCCCTGGAGTGATCAGGCTGCATGCGCCATTTGCTAGCGAAAAAGAGATCGAAACGATCGTAAATTTCTTAAAAGAGCAACAAGACGTGATCTATGATGAGAAATTTCTAGCAGAAGAGGGCTCTAGTGCAGGCTCGGCTGCTGGTGCATTAGGCGAAGATGAGCTTGACGAGCTTTATGAAGAGGCAAAAGAGATCATCTTAAGCGAGCAAAAAACATCGATCAGCTACTTACAAAGACGCCTAAAAATAGGCTACAACAAAGCTGCAAATATAATCGAACAGATGGAAAAAATGGGTGTTTTAAGCCCAGTAAATGCAAAAGGCCAGAGGGATATTTTGGTTTAAAAAAATGGCTTGTCGACTAAAAGGTATTCAAATTTATAAGTAAATTTAAGTACTATGTTACTTAACAATGCCTCTGTAATATTTTAGCTATAACAAGCATTTTAAAAACCCACAAAGTTATCTTTAAGCTTGGTATAAAACTGGAGCTAATAAGTAAAAATCCTTGTGATCTTATCGAGCTTCCAAAATTTGACAATAAAAGATATTTT
>CAUUZE010000068.1:0-10086 GCA_963549665.1 Campylobacter concisus
TATCCTTGATCTATCATCGCATCAGCCACTTTTCTAAAGCCAGCGATATTTGAGCCAAGCACCAAGTTGCCCTCATCGCCAAACTCTTTACTCGTTTCGTAGCTTAGCTCAAAAATGTGGTTCATGATGCCATGAAGTCTGCGATCGACCTCCTCGAAACTCCACGAAGTCATACCAGCATTTTGCATCATTTCAAGACCACTTGTTCCCACGCCGCCAGCGTTTGCTGCTTTTGCTGGAGCAAAGTGGAAGTCTTTTTGCGCAAGCATGAAATTTATCGCATCAAGCGTGCTTGGCATGTTCGCGCCCTCAGCCACGAAGCGGCAGCCATTTGCGTAAAGCACTTTTATGTCAGCTAGGTGAAGCTCGTTTTGTGTCGCACATGGGAAGGCTCCGTCGCATGGCACGTCCCAGACGCCGTTTCTGCCCTCTTTGTATTCGCTTATGCTTACATATTTTGCATTTGGTCTAAATTTGGTGTATTCGCTAAGGCGAGCGCGCCTTACTTCTTTTAGCTCTTTAAGCACCGCTAGATCGATGCCCTCAGCGTCATAGACGTATCCGTTTGAGTCAGAGACGGTGATAGGCAGTGCGCCTGCTTGATAGAGCTTTTCGACTGTGTAGATGGCGACGTTTCCGCTACCGCTGACGCTGCATTTTTTGCCCTCCAAGTCAAGTCCAGCTTTTTTTAGCATGTTTTGAGTGAAATATACTAGTCCGTATCCAGTAGCCTCTGTGCGCGCTAGGCTGCCGCCCCAGTTTAGCCCCTTGCCAGTTAGGATGCCATCAAACCTGCCAGTTAGCTTTTTATACTGACCGAACATATAGCCGATCTCTCTAGCGCCCACGCCGATGTCGCCTGCTGGCACATCCACGGTGTTGCCGATGTGGCGATATAGCTCGCTCATAAATGCTTGGCAAAAGCGCATTATCTCGCCCTCACTCTTGCCCTTTGGATCAAAGGTACTGCCGCCTTTTGCACCGCCGATATTTACTCCAGTGAGCGAGTTTTTGAAAATTTGCTCAAATCCAAGAAATTTTAGCACGCCAAGATCGACGCTTGGGTGGAGCCTTAAACCGCCTTTATATGGGCCAACAGCTGAGTTAAACTGTACACGGTAGCCGTTATTTACCTTTGGTCTGCCATCGTCGCCTGTGTATGTCACGCGAAAGATCACCGTGCGCTCAGGGATGACGATGCGCTCTAGGATCGCGTGTTTTTGGTACTTGCTCTCTCTTTTGATAAGCGGCTCTAGGCTGTTTAGAACCTCAGTCGCAGCTTGGACAAAGACGCCTTGACCTGGGTTGGTCTTCTTTATCCACTCCATCGTTTGTTCGATGTACTCGCTCATTTTTGCTCCTTTTTCCTTTTTTTGTAGTTAAATATTAACTCGGCTAGAAAAAATTTTTATTTAAAGATATTTTAATATTTTTATTTTAGGCAATGGGTGTTACATATCGAAACTAAATTTATAAAAAGTGGTTTTTACATCATTTGTTGTGATAAATTTATAAAAGAGGATTTGGTTAGAGTGAGCCTAAATTTACTAAATTTGCGCCATCTCTTGCCAAAAATCAAGTGCCACGCCGTCTGCTTGGACAAAATTTAGGATTTGCTCGGCTGGTGGCATGGCTTCATCATTTAGCCTTGCTATATAGGTGCTAGCAAGCGCTATGAAAAATTTTTCATAGTCACTCGCAACGCGCCTACTGCAAAGCTCCTCATCTCCAAGTAGCCACGCATAGACCGCACCACTCGCGCAATCAAGCAAAAATATCCAAGGATCACCCACGGCAAAAACTATCAAATTTGCTGGCCTCTCCTCGCCACTCCACCATTTACCACCAAACTCATCTACGCTGTTTAGGCGCACTAACTCGCTTGTGTAGTCGCCTCTTGCGCCAAAACTGACATTGCAAATTTCAAACTCTCCAAGCTCAAATTTGCTTAAAAGCTCTGTAAATTTAGCTGGAAAATTTACGCCAAGGCTCTTTTGCGCTTGCATAAACGCCAAAGCATCCTTTTGCGGCAAAAGTCTCATGCCAGTCATACCCTCTTGCTCTAGCGGCAAGAAAATTTGATCTAGTTTTCTAGCGATCTCATCTAGTTTTAAAAACATATCGGTCCTTAATTTTGATAAATTTTGGCAAATTTTATCAAATTTAGCCTAGTGTGCTTTGAAATTTGGGTTATAATCGCCATAAATTTAAGGAGCTAGCGTGGTTAGATCATATCCTCTTGATATGCCTGGCGTGGAGTTTCGTGGGCACGGTGTAACTGGCATTTATGAGATGAATGGGCGCATTGCATTTGTGCATTTTGCTTTTGGGGTGCCTAGCGAGCCAGAGATAGCTCAAAAGCTAACGCCAAACTACGTGCTACTAGATACATTTTCACGCGACTTTAGTGAGCATAAAAGATCAACGCTTGCCTATAAACAAAGCGAAATTTTCATAGCCAGCGACGCACTTTGCTACCAAGAAAATGGCTACTTCGTGCTAAATACTAGATACTACAAGGGCTACATAAACTCCCCAGCAAAGCTCATAAAGATAGATAACGGGCAGATGAGCGAGCTCGGCGTTGCTAAGGAGCCTATAAAAGAGATATATAACGACGCTAAAACGTATGAATTTGATGGCTTTTGCGTGCGAATGAGCTCGCCATTTATGATGGAGTGTAAAGAAATTTTGGGCGGCACAGAGTTCAAAAGCGAAGCAAAAGATGAAAATTTAAACGCGAGTGTGCCACGTAAAGAGCAGGGCGCAAGGATAGGCAAGACCATCTGGCGGCTAAAGCTTAGCGCATATCTCTACACGCCAGTTTGCCTGAATGATGGGGTGCTTTACTTTGGCACCGCTGGCAAGGGCGGAGATCTATACGCCGTGGATGCAAAAAGTGGCGAGGTGATGTTTAAGTTTAAAACCAGCGGCACGGAGCATTTTGTTTGGATCAAAGGTCAAATTTTGCTCGCAAACCGCAAAAATAAGCCAGTTTTGATAAGTGCTAAAGATGGCTTGCTATTAGAAGAGATAGATTTTGAGAAATTTAGCCTTAGCGCAGATCAGATCATGCTAGTAAGCGGTGGCAGGCTCTATGCTGTGGCAAATGACGGAGCTAAAATTTACGCAGTTTGCGCGGAAATTTAGCTTTGGCGAAATTTATCGCCAAAGCCACAATAAGATAAATTTATCTCTTCTTTTTATATCTTTTTATCGCCTCTACGATGACCTCTTCTAGGTCGTCATTTGGCTCTTTGTTCATATCGTCGTAGGTGTTTTCAAGGATAGTTTTTAAGTTTTTCTCAACGTAGCTAGTATCGAAAAATCCCCTTCTAAATTCCTTACTCTTGCTGATCGTTAGCAAAAATGGGATGATCGTTCGCACGCCCTCGATAGTAAATTCTTCAAGTGCTCTTTCAAGCTTATTTACCGCGAGGTCGTAGTCGGTGGCTTTTACGATCAGCTTTGCGATTAGTGAGTCATAAAATGGCGGTATGGTGTAGTCTTTATATACGTGGCTATCGACGCGCACAGATGGGCCAAGAGCTGGGTAGTAGCCCTCGATCGTGCCTGGTGCTGGGATGAAATTTTCCCAGACATTTTCAGCCGTAATCCTAGCCTCTATCGCGTAGCCGCGTGGTTTGATGTCGCTTTGCTCGATCTCTAAAATTTCACCAGCTGCGATCCTTATCTGCCTAACGACTAGGTCATGTCCTGTGATCTCTTCAGTGATGCCGTGCTCCACTTGGATACGGGTGTTCATTTCCATAAAGTAAAAGTTGTTGTAGTCATCTAGCAAAAACTCGATCGTTCCTACGTTTGAGTAGCCCACAGCCTTTGCAGCAGCCACCGCAGTCACACCCATGATCTTTCTTAAATTTTCACTGATCGATGGGCAAGGTGCGATCTCGATGATCTTTTGGTGGCGCCTTTGGATAGAGCAGTCACGCTCGCAAAGGTGGATGATGTTGCCGTAGTTATCGCCTAAAATTTGAAACTCGATGTGGCGAGGATTGACGACAAGCTTCTCCATAAAAACTTCGTCGTTATTAAAGTATGCTTTTGCCTCTCTGGTGCATGACTCAAAGGCATCTTGCATATCTTCTTCTTGCCAAACCTCTCTGATGCCGCGGCCACCACCACCACCGCTTGCTTTTAGGATGACTGGGTAGCCGATGCGCCTTGCGTGCTCTTTTATGGCGTCCATACTCTCATCATTTAGCTTTTCAGTACCTGGCACTATCGGTATGCCGTTTTTCTTCATCAGATATCTAGCGATGTTTTTATCGCCCATTTTCTTGATAACTTCAGCCTTTGGACCGATGAATATAAGTCCAGCGTCCTCAACTGCCTTTGCAAATTCGTAGTTTTCGCTTAAAAAGCCGTATCCTGGGTGTATCGCATCAGCCCCACACTCTTTTGCAAGCTTTACGATAGCTTTGGCGTCAAGATAGCCCTTGATCGGATCTTCGCCCACTTGATAGGCTTCATCAGCGATCCTTACATGCAAGCATTCGCTGTCTGGTGCTGTGTAAATTCCTACGCTTTGGATGTGTAAATCCCTACAAGCTCTGACTATCCTAACTGCGATCTCACCACGATTTGCGATAAGAATTTTATGTATCATAGGCTATCCTTTTTGAGTTTTTCTTATCATATAACTATTCGTTTTATTTTTAGATAAATTTGTTAAGTCTGGTTTTAAAATTTGAGTGCAAAGGCTAAATTTACACTCAAATTTCTTTATTTGCTGATGATTTGTGGGAAAGGTGTGGCTAGGGCTTTTTTGCTAAAGTCTTGCGACTCGATCGTGAAATTTGTAGCAAATCTTTGAATGCCCTCTTTTTTATAAGCACGCCTTTGGATGGTAAAAAGGACTAAATTTCCGCCTTGTTTGGTGTAGCGATATATCGAGTGCTCGGCTGTTGGAGTGCCATTTAAATTTGAAAATATCGTGATATCAAGATAAATTTCATTTGCGAGCGAGCCCTTTTTATAAGCTACTTTTAGCCCTTTTGCCTTTAGCTCTTTTAGATCATTTATCTTTTGCTCGACTGCTTGCTCTGGCGTAGCGTCAAATTTAAGGGTATTTAGCGAGAGCATGTAGCTAAAACTATCTAGTTTCTCACCAGGGAGCAAATACTCCTGCGTGAATAAATTTGGCACAGGCTTGGCTGAGCTTGCTAGCGAGTAGAGTCTGTTGTCAAATTTTATCTGCATTGGCTCAAAATACTGAGTAGCCGCGAGCAAGAGCGCTGGCAAAGCGATAAATGCTAAAAATTTCTTCATCAAATTCCTTTAAAATGGATTTACTATCATGACCCAGATGATGATGAGCATCGCGATAGTTGGCACTTCGTTGTAAGCTCTAAAGAAGATGCCACTTTTGTTACAGCGTTTCTCTTTGAGCTGCTTCATGTAGCGTCCAAGGTCTAGGTGATAGATAGCCATTAAGATGACAACTAAAATTTTGACGTGGATGTGACCAGTTTTTATAAGATCAGGCATCGCGATAAGTATCAAAATACCAGTGACAAATGAGCCGATTAGTGCTACCCAGCCGATGTAGTGATACATCTTATACTCCATCACCTCAACCACTTTTACAAAGTCTGGCTTGTCCATGTTTTCTACGTGATAAACGTAGAGCCTTGGCTGATAAAACAGCACTGCCATCCACGAGATGAAAAACAAATAGTGGAGGTATTTTAAGTAAAGATAATATTCTGCCATAACGTCTCCTTATCTAAAAAGTATCTCTTTTCTAGCTTCAAATTCAGCCTTGCTGATCGCACCACTCTCAAAAAGCTCGTAAAGCCTTTTTAAGTCCTCTTCTTTATCTTTTAGTTTTACTCTCTCTTTTAGCTCGGCCTTTTGTAAATTTTTCTCGACATAAGCGCCAACCAAAAATGCATCTATGAGCCACCAAATGCCCCAGATGATTAAAAATGGTATGCCTATAATGAAATAAAGCGTAGCATACCCAACGAAAAATAACCCCATCATCAAAAAGCCAGTGATAAATTTACCAAGATAAATTCTATGCGCTCCAAGCCAGCCAGTAAGTAGCCAAAGTGCGTATGCGACGTAGATATTATTTCCCACTCTCTCTCCTTTTTCTAAAACTTTGCCAAAGCATCATCACGACGCAAAGATCGATCATCACATCAGCGAAGTTAAAGACCGCAAAGTTAAACCACTTGTGCCAAAAGACATAATCCACGACGCCGCCATGGATAAATCTATCTGTGATGTTTGAGCTGCCAGCTCCTAGCAAAGCTCCAAGCCAAATGGCATGTGAGCAAAGCAGCTTTTTCTCAACGACTAGATAGACAAAAACGCCTAAGATAAGGGCAACTTGTATAAATTTCAGCCACTCATCTAAAAAGGCAAACATCGAAAATGCAACGCCCTTATTATATGTAAGCACTAGCGAGAAAAACTCGCCCTCCCACGAAAAACCATCTATAAATATCATTTTTATCGCTTGATCAACGATAAAAATGAGAAAAAATGCGATGAAAAATTTAACTAAGCTTTTATGCATTTAGGGCTTTTACAAAAAATTTCTCAACTTCATCCATGCGTTTTTCAACTAAAGTTTGATTTTTGCCTTCAAGCAAAAGTCTGATCAAATTTTCAGTGCCAGAGTATCTAAAGAGCGATCTTATGCCCTCTTTTGCTAGGCTAGCCTCAAGCTCTTTTAGCCCCTCTATCTTATCAAGCGGCTTTTTCTCTGTGATCTTTAAATTTAGTAAAATTTGTGGATATGGCTTTAGCTCGCCAAAAATTTCACTAGCTTTTTTGCCTTTTTTAAGCATCATCGCAACGACTTGCATCGAAGTAACAAGGCCGTCGCCAGTTTTAGCGTAGTCGTTAAATATGACGTGACCGCTTTGCTCGCCACCAAAATTTATGCCATTTTCTTTCATCATCTCAAGCACGTATTTATCGCCTACGTTTGAGCGAAGTAGCTTGATCTTGTGAGCTTTTAGATAGTCATCAAGTGCGGCATTACTCATCACCGTAGCCACGATGGCTCCACCTTTTAGCGCCTTTTGCTCGTGTAAAAATGCTGCAAGTGAGCCAAGTATCGCGTCGCCATGCACAACTTCGCCGTTTTCATCGACAACTACAAGCCTATCAGCATCGCCGTCAAATGCAAAGCCGATGTCAGCACGAAGCCTTTTTACCTCGCTTGCTAGATCTTCTGGGTGAAGTGCGCCGCAGTTTTGGTTGATGTTGCTACCATTTGGCTCGTTGTTTATGACGATGACATCAGCTCCAAGCTCGCTAAATACAGTTGGCGCGACCTTGTAAGCAGCTCCGTTTGCCACATCTAAAACTACTCGCAAATTCTTTAAATTTAGCTCTTTTGGAAATGAATTTTTGATCTGCACGATATATCTGCCGATAACGTCGTCGATCCTCTTGTTTGCACCGATCTCTGTCATCGTTTTTTGGGCGTTTGCGATGAGCTCATCGTCGTAGAAGATTTTTTCTATCTCGGCTTCTATCGTCTCATCAAGTTTGTTGCCAAAGCTGTCAAAAAATTTGATGCCGTTATCGTAGTATGGGTTGTGTGAGGCGCTTATCATTATGCCAGCGTCACAGCGCATATTTTCTGTTAAAAATGCGATCGCAGGTGTTGGCATAGGGCCTATTTGAAGGACGTTGTAGCCAACCGCAGTTAGCCCTGCAACGATGGCGGTTTCTATCATATAGCCACTTTTTCTAGTATCTTTTCCGACTAAAATCACATTTGTCGCTGAGGTCTTTCTAAAGTAAATTCCAGCAGCCATTGCAAGGCGCATAGATGTTTGAGCTGAAAGCTTTTCGCCAGCCTTACCACGAACTCCGTCTGTTCCAAAAAGTTTCATCAATTTATCCTTTTTATTATAAAATGGTGCTATTTTATCAGAAATTATCAAATTTAAAATCTAAAATTTTATTTGTTTTAAAGCATACTTAAATTCAGTTACAATTAAATATATTTTTCATATAATCACGGACTAAAATTATCAAAAAAGGTATATTATGGCAAACCATAAATCTGCTGAAAAAAGAGCTAGACAAACTATAAAAAGAACAGAAAGAAACAGATTTTACCGCACTAGACTTAAAAATATCACAAAAGCAGTGCGTGTAGCTGTAGAAGCTAAAGATCTAAATGCTGCAAATGAAGCTTTAAAAGTTGCTAATAAAAGCATCCACAGCTTCGTAAGTAGAGGCTTTTTGAAGAAACAAACTGCTGCTCGCCGCGTTAGTCGCCTTGCTCAATTAGTAAACACTCTAAAAGCTGCTTAATCTATTAAATTTTAATGTTTGCTGATAAACTTCATCCATTTTTGGATCGCTATGATGAAATTTCTACGCTTCTAAGCGATCCAAATATAGCAAACGATATCGAAAAGATGACAAAGCTCTCAAAAGAGCAATCATCTATCGAACCAGTCGCAATTGCTGCAAAAAAATATCTACAAATTCTAAACGACATCGAAGAGAATAAAGCCCTACTTGAGGACTCTGAGCTTGGCGAACTTGCAAAAGATGAGCTTAAAAATTTAGAAATTTCAAGAGAGAAGCTTGAAGAAGAGATCAAAATTTTACTTCTTCCAAAAGATCCAAACGATGATAAAAATATATTTTTAGAAATTCGCGCAGGCACTGGTGGTGACGAGGCTGCACTATTTGTTGGAGATCTTTTTAATGCCTACATCAGATATGCAGAGCTTCGTGGATATAAATTTGAGATCGTTAGCCAAAGCGAGGGCAACACTGGCGGCTTTAAAGAGATCATCGTGCTCATAAAGGGCAAAGGTGCTTACTCTAGGCTAAAATTTGAAGGTGGCACACATAGGGTTCAGCGTGTGCCAGAGACTGAGAGCCAGGGCAGGGTGCATACCTCGGCTGTGACTGTGGCTATCATGCCAGAGGTCGAAGACAGCGAGATCGAGATCAATCCAAATGATATAAGAGTTGATGTTATGAGAAGTTCAGGTCATGGCGGTCAGTCAGTAAATACAACTGATAGTGCCGTTAGGATCACCCACATACCAACAGGACTTGTTGTCACAAACCAAGATGGCAAGAGCCAGCACAAAAACAAAGAAGCTGCGATGAAGGTGCTAAAAGCTAGACTTTACGAGATGCAAGAGCAAGAGAGACTTGCTAAAGAGACTAGCGAGCGCAAGAGTCAAGTCGGCACTGGAGACCGCTCAGGCAGGATAAGAACTTACAACTACCCGCAAAACCGCATAAGCGATCACCGCATAAATTTAACACTTTACCGCCTTGATGCGATCATGGCAGCTGGATTATTTGACGAGATCATCGAGCCGCTTATCACTCACTATCAAGCAGAAGCAATGCTTGAAGCTGGCATCTAAGTGCAAAATTTATAAATTCTGACCAAATCATTAAAATCAAAAATCTACAAACTAAGATCTAAAGTCATCTGATCTTGAAACGATCTTAGTTTGTCTGTTTTATAATAAAAAATAATATTTATTCATATATTTTTCAAAAATAATTTAAATTAAATTTTTAGATTTTAGCTCATTAAGCGCGATATTTTGGGCTTTGGTAAATTATAAATCTTTACTTGTGATATTAAAAAATTTTATTAATTAATCATAAGTTCACATTAATAATAATACTCTATAATACCTAAACATTAAATCAAAAATAAGGAGAAAATATGTCACTAAGTGCAAGAAATCAACTAAATGTTGAGATATCAGAAGTAAGAACAGGTGCGGTAAATTCGCTAATAGCTGGCAAACTAGCGGGTGGTGAAGTGCTAAAAGCAACTGTAACAGTTGATAGTGAGAAAGCTCTTGATCTTAAAGTTGGTAAAAAAGTTATATTTTTATTCAAAGCTTCAAGCGTTATCGTTTCAAAAGACGACAGTATCAAGCTTAGCGCAACAAATCAAATCAAAGGCGTTGTCAGTGAGATAAAAGACGGCGCTGTAAATGCTGAGGTTATCATCGACGCAAACGGCAGCAAAATTTCAGCTATCATCACAAGAGAGTCAGTTCATAACTTAGCTTTAAAAGCAGGCGACAAAGTAACTGCTAT
>CAUUZE010000069.1:0-10079 GCA_963549665.1 Campylobacter concisus
AGCTCAAGTCTATAGCAAAAGTCGTCGCCATTTTTTATAGGTCTAAATTTAGCTTGTCTTCTAACACTGGCAAAGTCTCCAGGCGTTAGCAAGCCTAAATTTGAAACCTTTTTGGCTGCGTTTTCGTCAAATTTGACTTTTAGTAGTGTGCACTCTTTTTTAAACAAATTTTGCGCTTGCTCTGGTAGTAAATATCCAAACTCAAGCTTTAGATCAAATCTTCTAAGACAAGCTTTATCTAGATTATCGATCAAATTCGTCGTAGCGATAAAGATACCATCAAAGCTCTCCATCTGTACTAGCATCTCATTCACTTGGGTTACTTCCCAGCTTCTTGTAGCCATGCCTCTATCTTGCAAAAAGCTATCTACTTCGTCAAAGACTAGCACAGCATGTTTTTCTTTGGCTTCTTTGAAGGCTAGTGCTATATTTTTCTCAGTCCATCCTACAAACATAGATAAAAGATCGCTTCCTTTTTTGATGATGATCGGCTTTTTTAGACTTTTAGCGATAAATTTAGCGTAAGCACTTTTGCCAGTTCCAGGCACACCATAAAGACAAATTCTAGCATTTTTGCTTATTTTTATGCCTTGCATTAGCTCGTTTAGATCGCAGTCTGAGTTTACAAAATTTGGATCGTAGCTACTTGGCAGATCATCTCTTGGATTGTAATCTCTTATCTCCTCGTAACCTTGTGCTTTTAAAGTGTTGTTTATTACTCGCTCAAAGGCTTTATTTTTGTCCTTTGTGTTTAAATTTGAGACTACTACGCTCGCATTGCTGATTAGTGCTGGAGCTATAAAGTCATTTTTGGCCAGCTTTTTTATGAGCTTATTGTCTATCAAATTTTCACTATATTTTTTTATGATCTTTGCTCTTACATCTTCAGTTGGTATGCCTATCTCTATGGCTAGGTTAAACCTTCTAACCACAGCTTCATCCATATCAAAAATGTTATTTGTTATCCAAATAGTAGGCAACTCATTAGTCTCAAGAGATCTATTTATAAAGGCTTTACCATACTGTCTTTTTTCGTCATTATTTGTGTTAAATATATCCTCTGCTTCGTCATACATGAGTAAATTTGATCCAGCGGATAATACATTTTGTGCAAGACAATACGATCTTATCCTTTGATGCTCATTTGCATATCCATCTCCGTCATCATAAGCTACTTCATAAAGCTTCAAATTTAGCTCACTAGCTATCACTTTGCTAAGCTCGGTTTTACCAGTTCCTGCTGAGCCATATAAGAGTACATTTACTCCTTTTTGTTTTTTACTAACGGCACTTTTTAAAAACGAAAGTAAGATTTTCACATCTTCTTTTATGTGTGGGTAGTTTTTTGTGGTCAAATTTGTCTTGCTACATGGCTTTATCGAGCTTTCAAATATCTCGTCCATGCTTTCGCATTTAACAAACAAATCACACATAAAGTTATTGTTTATGACATCGATTTTAAATTTTAGGTTATGCACATTATTTTCTAGCTTTATAATCGAAGTCTTGGCAAAGATTCCATCTTTTCTAAAGGCTTTTTGAACATCGCCGAAACGTAAATTTAGTATCTTTGAGATGGCTTTTGTGGCTTGTATGTTGTTTAGATCTCCTAGTAAACTGCAAGCATTAGATATCACTTCGTAGTTGTACATGATCGCAACAAATCTCAAAATATCTCTCTCGGCACTATTTAGACCTAAATTTGCTTGAAGTAAATTTAGGTTGTGTTCAAGATCTTTTATCTCACATGAAATTTGACTTTTTTCAAGAATTTCAAGTTTGTTTTTAAGATTTTGGATCTCTTCTTTTTTGGGCTCTTTTGACTCGATACCCAAAAACTCTAAAACATCGTCACATCCGCTTCTTAGCAATTCTCTTTCTCCTCCGAGATCAAAAATAGCACGAAGTGTCCAAAGTGTTGCAAGCTCATATATCTCGCTATCTACGTAAAAAATCTCTTTTTCCACGACAAGTTCCTTTTGTTTTTGTTTGAAGCTATTTTACTCGGCATAAAAGACATTTTTATGTCCATAATTATAAAAATTTGAGAAAATTGCTGTGAAAGGTGAATTTATAAAGAGCGTTTTGAAACGCTCTTTATTTACTCCTGCGTATCACCATTATATGGCAGCTCCAGAGCTTTTATATTTGCCACTGCATTTCCAGCGATACCTTTTATAGAGCTATACATATTTATGGTATTATCTAGCACCTTTTCGATCTGCTTTTCCCTTTGCTTCCAGATCTTTTGCATCGCGCGCTTTTCACTATCTAGGTCGCTTTGCATGGTTGAAAATGCCTCTACTATCGCTTCTATTTGCATTTTAAATTCATTGCTGGTTAAAAAGTGATAGAGCAAGCTCATCTTGTCGCTTTTGTTCTCTTGCGCGATCAAGACGTGGTGTATCCTTATGAGTTGTTCCCTTAAAACAGCACTTAAGCCTTTAAATTCCTCAAAAGTGCAGACCCAAACCCCCTCATACAGCCCCATCCTTTGCATCTCGCTTGGCATCGCGTCAGTAACGATGACACCGATATCAGCGCCTTTTTCTCTCATATCAGCCTTAAATTTTTCTATCCAAGACCTTTGGAATTCTTTTGTTCTCTTGCTTTCATAATATATCGTTCCACAGTTTTGAGATTCCCTTGTATGCACGATCTGTACGCAGTCAGCGCCTCTCGCACCTTTTTTGATCTCATCAATAGTATCAAATGGAAATTTCTCCCTCAGCCACTCTTCTATCGCGAGCTCCTGCACCTCACCTTGAAGCTGCATGCTGCCTTGCTCGGCCTTTCTTTGGGCTATTTGAAGTTGCTCTTGAAGCTGTTTTAGTTGTTCCTCTTTTTGTCTAAATTTAAGCTCATTTTGCTCATCTGCAGCCTTTTGTATCTTCTCTTTTTCTTCTTTTAGCTTTTCATTTAATACTAGCTCGGCCTTTGCAGTTATAGCAGACTCCATCTCCTCTTTTTCCCTTTGAAGCTGCAAAATTTGAGCCTTTGTAATATTTAACTCTTTTACTTGATTTGACTTCTCTTCAAGCTGTTTTTGCAAGAGTGCCACTGACTCATTTTGCTCGTCAAGTATCTCTTTTCGCAGCTCCTCTTGAAGTCTTGCTCTTTCCATTTTTAGCTGTATTTGCGTAGCTTTTTTGATTTCTTCCTCAAATTTCTCTTTTTGATCTTGCAGTTGCTGTTCTTTTGTTCTTAAACTCTCAAAATAAGCCTCCTGCTCCTTTCTTTTAGCCTCAAGTTCGGCTTCAAGCTGCTTCTTTTGGACCAGGTATTCACCTTTATATTTACCTTCTAACTGATGATATAAGGCGTCATTTATATCTATTTCACACCCACAGTTTGGACACTTTATTGTTGTTTGATTTGTCATTTTTCACCTCCATTTTTTATCTTTATCTTATGGTATCTTACTTTAAATTTCATAGTATTCATCCCAGCAAAGTGCCATATCAACAGAGCCTATACGAAGTATATTTTTGATCTTATTGATATGTGTGTTATTGTTAAAAGCTGCAAATAGATAGCAAAAATATGCCTTCTTGTCAAAATAGACAGAGCTACCAAAATATTCATTGCAGTTTTGTGTCCAGCGGCTCTTTTGCTTGCTCATTTCACCAGGAATGATTGGCTCATTGATGATAGCTAAGAAATTGTCGTCATTTTCATCATAATCTGGATCGTCTTCGCGCAAATAAAAGACCAAACGAAATTCCATAGCATAATCCTCGATAAACCCGCCCTCAACCCTTGCTTTTAGCCTATTTTCAAGCATTTTTGCATCTCTTATTAGAATATCTTGATAGCTAGCTAGCGCTTTATTTATCTTCTCTATCTGCTCCCACTGATCTTTGTTGGCATCAGAGATATACTCTTCTCTCTCGCTGCACTCTAGCTTTTTTAGGCAAAGATCTATGGGCGTATAGTCGTACCATGAGCGAAGCTTGCCCTCCATCCTGTCGATAGTTAAAATTTCATCCCAGCTAAGATCCGTATGGTCATATAAGCAGTGGTAAAACCAGCAGTGCCACTCGCCAGACATCTCATGTGTGGGCCAGTTTCTAAATTCGTTTTGATTTTCCGTATAAAAGTAGTCATCTATGTGATCCATGAACTGCCTATATCGCATAAGAAGTTCATCCTTTGAGTAAAAATAGAGCAGTAGCTCACAAAAATGATCCCATGCCTCATTTATATCTTTTGCGCAGAGTTCTATCTGCTTTGCACGTGGCACGACACGGCGCTCAAGGTCATAGAGCCTTTCGTTTATACTATTTAGCTTTCGCCTTTGCTCTTGCGTAAATTGTCCCATTTTTGTCCTTTAAAATTTAATCACCGCCACCTGTTCGGCAATCTCTTTATCTATAAAATTTCCATCCGTATCAATCGAGTAGTTTTTGCCTAAAAAATAGAGCTTAAAACCAGTTATAGCTCCGAAAATAGGCAGAGTTTTCGTTTTTTGATAGTAGCTTTTAGTGATCTTTGAGATAGCTTTTAGCTGCTCATCTAATGCTTTAAAATAAAGCTCATCTAAAAATGGTGTTAGGCTGATATACCTTAGATGCTGCGCCATAGCAAGGGCAAATATAGGCTCACTCTTGCGCCTAAAATCCGTATCTATATAGATATATGAGCCTCTAAATTTTACTCGCTCGTTGTAGAGTTTTTGCACCTCGCCAAGCTCTGCGTCTATGTTAAGAGCAAAGTGCTTGCTAAGGGCTAGGATGAGCGTTTCTGAGCTGTGAGCCCAGTCAAAGTGCCCCTTTGTGATAAACTCATCAAGGCTCTTTGCTGCCTCTAAATTTGCAAGTGCTCTTGTGAAATTTTGCTCTCTAACGTAGCCAAGTGCTTTTGAGAGGGCCTTTTTGTCGCTTGTTTGTGTGAGAATTTTAAGTTGCTCGTAGATCATTGATTATCCTTTTTTGATTTTTATCGCCGATACATTTTTTGCGATTTGTGAAATTATAGCAATTAGAATGGACAAAAAATGTCTAGAAATTTATTAGTAAAATTTCACAAAAACTATCAAATTTAGGAGCAAATATGCAGCCAACTATCCTACTTTCCGCGCTTTTGGCAAAGCACCACACCAAAACAGCCAAAAGCTTGTGTCAGATATTTGACAAACACGGGGTTAAATACGAGTTTTTAGAGACTAAAGACATTTGGATGAGAGACTTTATGCCGATTTTGCTTGATGATGGGCGCCTCATCTCTTATGACTACGATCCAGACTACCTAAAAGATGAAAAATATAGCCATCTAAGAACAAAGATCCAACCATTAAAAGAGCATATAAATTTAGTCCTAGATGGTGGAAATTTCGTAAGGCTTGGAGGCAAAGCCATCATGACTGATAAAATTTTTAGAGAAAATCCACTGAAGATGAAAACCGAGATAGCTGAAATTATAAAGCAAAAATGTGCGCTAAATGAGCTCATCATCATACCAAGACAGCCTTACGATATGCTAGGACACAGCGACGCCATGGTTAGGTGGATAGATGAAGATAGCGTGCTGATAAATGACTTTTCAAACGAGAGCAAAAGCTTTAATGATAGGCTTATAAAAGCCCTTAAAAAGAGTGATTTGGATGTGAAATTTATGAAGTATAAAGATGGATTTTTCACTAAAAAGAGAGACTGGGGCGCTTACTTAAATTTTATTAAGATTAAGGATATTTTAATAGTTCCAATATATGGGATAGACGATGACGATGTTGCGTTGGAGCAGATCAAGAAAATTTATAGTAATTATAAAGTAGAGGCGATAAATTTAAGCGAGATCATAGAGCTCGGCGGAGCGCTACACTGCATAACGGCGGAGAAATTTGGGCGGTAGAGTTACCGCCTTGTTCGCTATTTTATTTTAGGGTTTATTTTTGTATCGAAGTCGGTTTCCCAAAATTTTTCATCCGATTTATATTCTATTTCTGCTTTACCTATTTGCTTAAGCCTCTCATTCCAAGCTTTTCTAATACCTTCAGCAATAGGCTTAAATTCTTTTGGCGAAAACTCATCGGTTTTTGCATTATTGCACCAGTAGCAAGCCATACAACAATTCTCTTCGCTATACTCCAAATTTGGCAGCTTCCTATCTATCTCTAGCGTATATCCACGCGTATCGCTTCTTTTATTATTTAGCTTACCATTTTTGCCAAGCTCTTCGATCTGAGCTAGGCTTATACCGCAGTATGAGCAAGTTGTTTTTTCAAGCATCTTATTAAAATCTGTTTCAGAAAATTTTCCTTTAAAATCATCTTCATATTCTTTTTCCAGTGCATCTAAAATTTCTGTAAAATCTTTAGATTTTTGAACAAAATATTGTCTTTGTTCTATAATCATAATGCTTAACTCTTTGCCCTTGTGTTTTATTTTACTTTTATCACTATTTAGTTCAAGTTGGTAGTATTTACTACTATATAAATTTGCTACTTCATTAGTAACCTCAAAATTTTTAAAATCCTTTTTTATAGTTTCAATATTACTCATAATGTAGTAATCATTGCATCCATTTTCATCCAAGTTGTCCCAAGAAAAAGCCTTGTCAAACAAAAATAGCTGAACTTTTGTTTTAAAACTATCTTCCATTTTAGTTTTATATTTCTTTGTCATCTTCCTCTCCTATAAAATTTTCGTTATTGTACCAAATTAGATATGCATTAAATAAAACTAAAAATATATACATTAAAATGTAATACAATTTATGTTTTATGGATTTTTTATGATCTATAATATATAATCCCAAAATAACAAAGGATAAAAAGTGAAATTAGCACAAATTATTCATAAAATCCACAAATTAGTCGAAGCAAATGAGCTTAAAAATATCACCAAGAAAGAGATGGCAAATAGGCTTAATATTTCTGAGCGAACATATATAGAGTGGCTTAGAGAAACAAATAAACCTATTGCTATGAAAGCTGTGCTTGATATGTTGTCGCAACTAAAAAATGATGATATATTGCAAGTTGTTAGAGAATGGAAAAATAGCGAGCAAGCAAAATGAAAAAACACACATTTATAGATTTGTTTGCTGGCGCTGGTGGTATGGCAGAGGGTTTTTACCAGGAAGGATATATGGCCCTTACTCATATAGAGCTTGATAAATATGCTTGTTTGACACTACAAGAAAGAATGAGGCATTATGGGTATCACGAAAATGAGATTAATAAAATAAAGCCAACTGATATAACAGATAAAAATATTATAAGCATTATAGAGAGCAATATTGGCAAAACAAGTGATATAGATGTTATTATAGGAGGGCCACCTTGTCAATCTTTTTCATCACACGGTAAGGCAAGAGATCCATTTAGCATGAAGAAAGATCCAAGGAACTATTTATATGAAAATTACCTAAATATACTAAATTACTTTAAACCAAAATTCTTTGTGTTTGAGAATGTTAGTGGCATATTATCTACGAAAATAAAAGGCAAATCTATAATTAAAGATATATTTGATGGCATGAAAAAAAACTACAATATTATTGAAAACAAAGATATGATTTTATTGAATGCTGTTGATTTTGGGGTTCCGCAAGACAGAAAAAGAATTATTATTATAGGCACAAGAAAAGATTTAAGTATAAATCCTAAAAGTATTTATGATGAGCTTAAAAATATTACAAAGAAACTTAAAAAAACGACAGTAAGAGATGCTATATCTGATTTGCCAAAATTAAAGCCATCTGAGGGAATGCAAACAGTTAATTTTAATCCAACCAATAAATCAAGTTATTTAAAGTTAATTAGACAAAATAATTATAATCTCTTGCATGGACATATTGCTAGAAATCATAATGAACTAGATAGAAAAAGATACCGCCTTATGGCAAAAAACAAATGGGATTTATCAGATTTATATAAGAATGAGCCTAGCTTAATACATATAAAAAAAAGGTTATTTAATAATAGCTATTGTGTTCAAAATTATGATGCCCCATCAAAAACAATTATTGCTCATTTGTATAAAGATGGTAATCAATTCATCCACCCAGATTATACACAAGAGAGAAGCATTACTCCAAGAGAAGCAGCAAGATTGCAAAGTTTTCCTGATGATTTTGTTTTTCCGTGTTCAATAACACAACAATATAAACAAATAGGTAATGCTGTTCCGCCACTAATGTCAAAATATATAGCTATGGTTTTAAAAAAATATTTATGAGGCTTAACAATGTTTTTTAAAAATGCATCAAATATAAAGACACCTCTTGAAAAAAAGTATTTTTTGGAAAATATTGATTTAATTAATCGTATGATAGAAAAAACCAAAGAATTATATAATTTAAAAACTATAGAATTAAATAGCAATAAGTTACACAATGAATTAAAGCATATAGGAATTATAAAAAGCGAACAAGAAATTGACATCTTAAAAGAAATTTTAAAAAAAGACTATGATAGATTGATTCTAAATTTATCAATTTATGCAAACAATAAAAAGCTCTTCATAACTACTGTTAATAAATTTTCAAATGAATATAGAAAATCTATACAAGCGAAAAAAACAAGCAAATCGCCTACAATTATTGATTTGTTTTGCGGTGCGGGTGGTTTTAGTTATGGTTTTAGTAAAATGGGCTACAATATATTGTTAGCAAACGATATTGATAAAGATGCTTTAAGAACTTATAGTTTTAATCACCCTGAAATAAATTCATCTCGTATAATTAACGATGATGTAAAATTAATATCTCAAAATATACATAAATATGTAAATTTACAAGTTGATATGATTATAGGTGGTCCGCCTTGCCAATCTTTTAGCAGTGCTAATCAGCAACGAGTTATAGATGACCCTAGAAATGTTTTGTATAAATATTTTGTAAAATTTGTAAATGATTTAAAGCCTAAATTTATAATAATGGAAAATGTAAGAGGTATGCTAAAAGTAGCAAATCAAGTAGTAGAGGATTTTGATAAAATAGGCTACACAGCTAAATATAGGTTATATGATGCGACTAATTTTTCCGTTCCACAAAAAAGAATTAGGCTAATTTATATTGGTATACATAAGGAATATTCAAAAAAACATAATTTAGATGTAGATAAAATTATGAGCGATATTGAAAATGAAACAAAAAAAAATAAAAAATTTATTCTAAAAGATGCACTAGATAATATTGAAAATTTAGTTTGCCCAAGCAAACAAAACCAAACGGAAAGCGATGACGAATCGGGTTCAAAAATTTCTATAAATAAATATAAAAATAATGAGTATTTGAATTTGATAAATAATAATAATATCTATTCGCTTACATACAACCATAAGGCACGATTTCAAAATGAGATAAACTTAAAGATATATTCATTATTAAAGCAGGGGGAGGATTCCACAACCGAAACAATAAAAGATATTATGCCTTATTCCCATAGAAATCACATATTTAAGGATAAATATTTTAAGCTAGTAGAAAATGAACCTAGCAGAACAATTACAGCACATTTAAAAATGGACTGTCACTCGCATATTCACCCAACTCAAATTAGAGCCATTACCCCAAGAGAGGCCGCAAGAATTCAAAGTTTTCCTGATAACTATCTATTTTTTGGACCTTACCTAAAAACCTATATGCAAATAGGTAATGCTGTTCCGCCACTAATGTCAAAAGTATTTGCAAAGGTATTTAAAAAATATTTATAGCAAAATAAGTGTCTTTTTACTACAATACACAAAAAATATACTTATTGGTTAGCTTATGAATACGCACTTTATTATGGCAACAAGGCAATTAACTGGATATTCAGGTAGAGATTTATATATAAATCTTACATCTATAAATGAAATTACCGAACTATTTAATAAAATAAGCAACTCCAGTTCCTTTAATGTTAATAACAAAAAGACAACATATTATGGTGAAACAAAAAGTGCATATTTTCAAATATTTGACCCGATTTTAAATAAGTATTTCGAGGCTCACATAAAAGACAATAGACATAGAGATGGACTATGGTTTAGACTAACCAAATATATTCAGTATCAAAAAATAATTCCAGGACAATTCTTGGTATTAAACATAACTATTAATGAACATAATGCAAAAATATCAATATATGGTTT
>CAUUZE010000070.1:0-9975 GCA_963549665.1 Campylobacter concisus
ATTTTTATGCCGACTGGTGCGCGAGCTGCAAAGAGATAGAGCACATCACTTTTAAGGACGCCGGCGTGAAAAATGCTTTGGCAAATTTTACGCTTATTCGCATCGACGTTACAAGTGGCGGAGCACAAAATGATGAGATGCTAAGAAATTTTGGGCTCATCGATCCGCCTGCACTTTTACTTTTCAAAGGTGGTGAAGAGCAAAAAGCACTTAGAACGATCGGCTTTATAAATGCGAAAAATTTTCTAGCAAAGCTTGAGAAAATTTAGATTACAAAAGCAAAATTTGGCTGGAATTTTAAATTTATAAGCCAATTTTTTCTAGGCTTTGCAGACCTTGCAACTAGCTAGAAATATAGCAAAGAAACAAATTTGAGCTATCATAATTTTTTAAATTTGGTTTGATTATAGGATAGTAAAACAACCGAAATTTAATCAAATTTCGCTCAATATCACATCTAAACAAGACCAAAAGGCAAAAGATAAAACCTTGCTCAAGCAATCATCTTAAATTTATTAAATTTTAGAATATGCCAACAAATAAAAATATAAGCCAAATTTAGCTTAGCACCAAGGCAGCAACACAACTAAAATTTAATCATTTTTTTTGCCAAACCACGCACAAATAAGGCCGCGAAGTCAAAAAACTTCAGTCAAGTTTGCAATTTAGAACATCTCAGCAAATAGACAAAATTATTCAAATAAATTTAAAATATGAAGTTCGCAGTAAATTTAACCATTAACACAGCTAGAACTTAATCAAAATCATGTGCAGGCGAGCTAGACCACAAAATCAAAGACAAAAAATCAGCCAAGCCATTAGCCAAATTTATAAAAATTTAGAATTTGCTCTGCCGTGGCAAAGACGCCAAAGCAGAGCAAATTTAGGCTCATTCACCAAATTTAGCAAGCGCTCTTTGGTAGTCCTCTTCGCTATCGATGCCGATACTTTGACTTTCAACCTCCAGCATCGCTATCTTTTTGCCATTTTCTAGGGCGCGCAGCTGCTCGAGCTTCTCGGTGTTTTCAAGGCTTGAAGGCAAGAGGCCGCAAAACTCTTTTAGGCTCTTTACACTGTATCCGTAGATGCCAAGGTGCGCCTTGTAGCTTTTACACTCGCTTCTGTTAAATGGTATCCTTGATCTTGAAAAATAAAGCGCATAGCCCTCAAAATCAGTCACCACTTTGACTAAATTTTTATCATCCGCAAACTCATCGTCCATCTTTTTGTAGCAAGAAAACATAAAGGCATTTTGCCTATTTTGCTCGCAAAATGCCCTAAATTTGGCGATATTTTCAGGCTCTATAAATGGCTCGTCGGCTTGCACGTTTATGATGATCTCACTCTCACTTAGCCCCAAAATTTGCGCCGCTTCGTTTATCCTGTCAGTGCCACTTTGATGATCTTTACTAGTTAGTACCGCTTTTATGCCGTGAGCCTTGGCGATAGTAAGCACGCTTGGCTCGTCCACAGCAACTGCCACATCGTCCACGCCACTTACTCTAAGAGCCGTCGCCACAAACATCGGCACGCCGTTTATCTCTTTTAAAATTTTGTTACTAAACCTTGTTGAGGCAAGGCGGGCTGGGATGATTATCATCGCTCGATCCATTCTAGGACGCACTTTTCGATCTCGTCCTCTTTTATGATGTTTTTGTGTAAAATTTTCGCGCTAAATAGCGAGTTTATCGAGTTTGGCACGCTGTCATTTAAGATTTTAGCGGTCTTTGCTAGCGCATCTTTTTCGTCTTTTGTATCTTTTATCTGGCACGCCTTGATCATGCTTGGCGTAAATTTCACCCAGTGCGCGGTCGATGTGATGACGCTTACTCGGCTAGCATCCACCATTTTAAAGCAAGTAGCCGTATGCGGATCGATCGCGTAGCCGTCCTTTGCGAGCTTTGCGATGTATGCCTCGCACTCCTTATCATCGCACCAGCTAGCCTCGAAGTCCTCTTTTAGCGCCTCAAGCTCTTGTTTGCTAAGCTTATAAAATTTATTTTTGGCTAGGCTTTGCATGAGTTCATTGCTTCTAACGCTTCCAAATTTATCAAATAGCAATCGCTCGACGTTTGAGCTGATCAAAATGTCCATGGCTGGGCTTATCGTCTTAACTAGCTTTTTGTCTCTTAGGTCGTAAACTCCGGTGGTAAAAAACTGCGTCAAGATGTTGTTTGCGTTTGAAGCGATCTTGATCTTGCCGATCTTTGCGCCCATTTTTTTAGCATAGTATGCCCCAAGAGCGTTGCCAAAATTTCCACTTGGCACGATGATGTCAAAGCTCTCGTTTGCCTTAAGTGCCTTTTGTTTTAGTAAATTTGCGTAGGCGTAGGCGTGGTAGATGATCTGAAAGAGAATTCTGCCAAAATTTACCGAGTTTGCCGCGCTTAGTTTAAGGCGCTTTTTCTTAAGCTCGGCCTTAAATTTATCATTTGCAAGCAGCGTTTTTAACGCTCTTTGAGCGTCGTCAAAGTCGCCTTTTATGCCAAAAACCTTTAAATTTTCACCCTGCATGGTCTGCATCTGAAGCTTTTGAACCTCGCTCGTGCCGCCATCTGGATAGAGGCAAACGACCTTTATATTTTCGTCGTTTGCAAAAGTTTGAAGTGTCGCAGGGCCCGTGTCACCGCTAGTTGCGCACATGATAAGGTATCTTTCGCCTCTTTCATTTGCTAGCTGGCTAAGCAGCGAGCCAAAAGGCTGAAGCGCCATATCCTTAAATGCCCTTGTTGGACCGTGATAGAGCTCATTTACGTATAAATTTTTATCTATTTTTTTAAAAATGACTGGGTGCTTTGGATCATCAAAGCTTGTATATCTTTTGACCGCCTTTTTAAAAAACGCCTCAGATACATCAAATTTAAATAGCGAGATGATGTGAAGTGCGAGCTTTTCGTAGCTTAGGCTTGAGAGCTCTTGCCACTTTGCCTTTGTGATCTTTGGTAGCTTCTTTGGCGCGTAAAGTCCGCCGTGAGCGGAGCTTGGGCTAAGCATGGCTGTGCTTAAATTTACATTTTTTACCTTTTCATCTTTTACGCTTCTAGTTGGTGTTAGTCTCATTTTTTGCCTTTTTTGGTTGATTTTTTTATCCAATTTTCATATTTTTTAAAAACATCTTTTGGCTTAAGTGCCAAAATTTCTGGGGTTTCGTAGCTGTGGTGCTTTTTTATAAATTTAGCTACTTTTTTAAATTTCACGTCCGTTTTTATGAGTAAAATTTGCTCTTTTTCATCACAAAGCTTCTCTTGCCAAAGATAAATGCTCTTTGTGCTAAAGCTACTCACGCAAGCTGCAAGTCCCTTTTTCACGAGCTTTTTGCTTAGCTTTTTTGCCTCTTTTTTCTTTGCGACTGAGGTGATTAAAATTCTCATTTTGATCTAAATTTTCCTTTTAAAAAGTGGCTCATTATAACAAAATGGGCTTAAATTTGCTGCGCCAAAACCTTTTTAAACTCCTCGCTTAGCGTAACTTCAAGCGTGATAAGCGATACTCTCAGCCCAAAATCCTTTGCCTTTACATAGTCCTTTTGCGTCATCAAAAGCGAGGTAGCGCCGTAACTTTGCAAAATTTCACTTAGCTCTTCTTTTGAAAAGTCGTAGTGATCAGGGAAGAATACCTGTCCCACACACTCGCAAAAAAATGCTTCGAGGCGCGCTGGGTTTGCTATGGCGGTAACTAGCACCATTTTTTCGCTTTTATTTAAAATTTCGCTCTTTCTAAAGTGAGTTTGCCCCTCGCACGCTATAAAATCACCAAATTTATAAAAGCTAAACGGATATCTATAAGCCCCGCTTGGTAGGCAAAGCTTTAGCTTTGGCTCTGGGTTTGGGCGCACTAATATGTCAAATTTAGCTATGTCAAATTTAGAAAATCCATCGTCTAGCAAGATATACTTTGCGCCCTGCTTTTTGGCGTAGTTTATGGCTACTTTTCTATCTTCGCTTACGATCACATTTGCGTTTTTAAGGCTTGTGGCATATATCATCGCCTCATCGCCACTTGCTGCTACGTCAAGTAAAATTTCGCCATCCCTTGCAACAACTTGCATGCCTTTGCTCTTTCTTTTATAGCCTCTAAGGATGATAAAAGCGCCACTGAAATTCTTAGCGATAGCGACGCAAAGTGGGGTCTTGCCGCTTCCACCAATGGTCAAATTTCCAACGCTTATTATCTTTATGCCAAACTCTTTTTTTTGCGCGCTAAATTTCTTGCAAACAACGACTAAAGCGTAGATAAAACTTAGTGGCAAAAGCAAAAATGCTAGTAAAATTTGAAAGAAATTTGGGCGAAAGAAGTAATCATTCACCCAAGAATGTAAAAGGATGTTAAATTTCTTAAACACGAGATTTAGAAATTTCTTTTACCGTGTTGCAGATGTATTGCACCTCTTCGTCGCTCAAACTATGATAGATAGGTAGCGACAAGACTTGTTGATACGCTTTTAGAGCATTTGGGAAGTCATTTACTTTAAGCGAATATTTATTTTTATAATAGCTTAGCAAATGTATCGGTATGTAGTGCAGCGAAGTGTGAATTCCACGCTCCAAAAGCTCTCTAGCAAAGCTGTCGCGGTTTTTATTTATCTTGATGATGTACTGAGTGTAGATGTGCTCGCGTTTTTTGACTGGAGTTGTGATGTTGTGACACTCTTTAAGCTCTTTATCGTAAATTTCAGCGATCTTTTTTCTACGTTTTATAAGCTCGTCTGTCTTTTCAAGCTGAGCGATAGAAAACGCCGCATTTATCGAGTTTATGTCGTATTTTAAACCGATATCAACGACGTCGTAGATGTAGCTTAAACTACCAAATTTATCTATACCATTTACAAGGGCGTAGTTACGAAGTAGTTTTGCTTTTTTATAGACCTCTTCGTCATTTGTCGTGAAAAATCCAACTGTTGAGATAGGATTTTGCACGCGTGAGTTTGTCTGAAAGCATGATAAAAACGAGTCTGAACCAACCTTTTTGCCATTGTAAGTTAGTCCTATGCCTCGGTTTGCATCATCTAAAACGACGATGCCGTATTTTTCGCAGATAGCCTTTATCTCATCAAGCCTAGCGCTTTGTCCAGCGATGTGCGAGATAAAAGCACATTTTAGTTTTTTGTGATTTTGCTCTTTTAGCACCTTTTCAAGGGCTTCTGGGCTGATGTTAAAGTCTTCTTCATCGATATCAACAAAGATAGGCTCGGCATCAAAATGTCTAACAGCCTGAGCCACGCTAGGGAAGGCATTTACTGAGCAGATGACCTTGTCACCGCGCTTTGTATCCATAGCGCTTAGTGCTAGATGGTGCGCTGCTGCGATGTTGTTTGTAGTAACTACAAATTTCGCACCAAAGTACTCTTTGATCTTTTCTTCAAATTTAGCAACTGTATCAGTAGCATTTTCAGAATGCAAAGCCTCTTCGATAAGCTCACTCTCACGCTCAGTGATAGTCGGTTTGTAAAACGGAATTTCTCTCATCTTTAATCCTTTAAATTTTCACTATCAACGGCATTTGTCGTTTAAACCTGTTTGAAACAACTCTATTTTCTATATCCAAGACCGCTTTTAATCCAAACTTTTTGATGGCTTGCTCCTTGTTATTTTCTAAATTTTGTAAAATCTCGTCGATAACAGCGTAGCTGTAACCTATGTCGCCCTCGTCACTTTGCCCATCCCAAAGATCAGCCGAAGGTGCTTTTTTGATAAAATTTTCATCAACACCAAGATGTTTTGCAAATTCAAAAATTTCACTCTTATAAAGCTCTCCGATAGGATTTATCGCGCACGCCAAATCCCCAAATATCGTGCCATAGCCAAGCATAAGCTCACTTTTGTTGCTTGTGCCGATGACTAGAGCGTTTATACTAGATGAATAATCATAAAGCAAGCTCATTCTAACTCTAGCTGCTAAATTCCCTTTTCTTAAATTGCTTAAATTTACATCTATCGTTTCGTAAAAGGCATTTAAAATGCCCTCTATGGACAAAACCTTATATTTTATGTTTAGTTTTTCGCATAAATTTAAGGCATCGTCCATATTTTCTTTGTTTGATGATGCTGTTGGCATGATGAGTGCGTGAGTTTCATCTGGCTTTGCTCTCGCACAAAGTGTCGCAACCACAGCAGAATCAATACCGCCGCTTACGCCTAATAGTAGTTTTTTACCTTTAGTTTTATCTTTTAAGCTAAAAACTAAGGTTTCTTCTATTTTTTGATACCCCTTCATTGTCCCTTTGCCTAAATTTGCTTCCTTTTGCAAAAATTATACTAATTAAATTTAAAATTTTTCTTTAAGTTTAAGTAAAAAGATGTAAATATTTAAGAAATGATAAATTTAAGGTAAAAAATGAGAGTAATGCATAAAAGTTTTGGCGATTTTGGGACAAATTGCTACATCGTTACCAAAAATGGCTCAAGTTTAGTGATAGATCTAGGCGATGGGGCAAAAGAGTGGGTTTTGCAAAATGCACAAAATTTAAAGGCGATACTTTGCACTCATGGGCATTTTGACCATATTTACGACGTGAGTGAGCTAAAAAATGAGCTAAAAATCCCAGTTTATATCAATAAATTTGACGCTTTTATGTGCGAGAGTGACATTTTTGGCTATATGAAAAACACCTTTGTGCCAGATGTTTTGGTTCAAGGAGATGAGAGCTTTGTAGTGGGTGACTTTTCTTTTAAATTTCACCATTTCCCAGGGCACACACCAGGCTGCTCGATGATAGAGATAGATGACACGATCTTTAGTGGAGATTTTTTATTTAAAGGTAGCATCGGACGCTGGGACTTTCCATTTTCAGATAAAAATGAGATGCTAGAAAGCTTAGAAAAATGCAAAAATCTAAAGGGCGACTTCGCACTTTATCCAGGGCACGGCGAAGGCAGCACACTAAAAGCCGAGCAACAAGAGCTTGATAGGTGGATAGAGATCGTTAAAAGGTCTTAATTTTTTAGGCGTGGCTAAATTTTAAAAATTTATACTTTTCATCTTATAAGATGATGTAGCAAGCGTGTATTAAGAAGTGTTTAGAGGTTTAAATTTATAAGCTAAAAGAGCAAGGCTGGTTGCCCTGCTCTAGGAGTTTTACTCGACTTCAGCGTCTATAACGTCGTCGTCTTTTTTGTTATTTCCGCCGTTTGCGCCAGCGTTTTCATCTTTTTTATACATAGCTTCTGCTAGTTTATGGCTAGCTTTGCTTAGAGCTTCTACTTTTGCATCGATCTGCTCTTTTGAAGAGTTTTCATCTTTTAGAATCTCTTTTAGATCATTTAGCGCAGCTTCGATGTTGCTTCTATCTTCAGCTGGGACTTTCTCGCCAAGCTCGCTCATGCTCTTTTCAGTTTGATGAACAAGCGCGTCTGCTTGGTTTCTAGCTTCAACTGCGTCTTTGCGTTTTTTATCCTCTTCTTTGTGAAGCTCAGCATCTTTTACCATGCTATTTATCTCATCTTCGCTAAGACCGCTTGATCCTGAGATAGTGATGTTTTGGGCTTTGCCAGTCGCTTTATCTTTTGCTGAAACGGTTAAAATTCCGTTTGCGTCGATGTCAAATTCGACCTCTATTTGAGGCACACCTCTTGGAGCTGCTGGGATACCCTCTAAGTTGAAGTTACCAAGTGATTTATTATCCCTTGCAAACTCACGCTCACCTTGTAAAACCATGATAGTAACGGCACTTTGGTTATCTTCTGCAGTTGAGAAAACTTGACTTTTCTTAGTTGGTATAGTTGTGCCTTTTTCGATGATCTTAGTCATCACGCCGCCAAGTGTCTCGATACCAAGGCTAAGTGGAGTAACGTCAAGAAGTAGCACGTCTTTTACGTCGCCTTTTATAACCGCACCTTGGATAGCAGCACCGATAGCTACAACTTCATCTGGATTTACGCTCTTATTTAGCTCTTTGCCAAATGCTTTTTTAACCTCTTCTTGAACAAGTGGCACACGAGTTGAACCACCGACCATTACGACCTCTTTGATGTCACCCTTGCTTAGACCTGCATCTTTGATGACTTCATTTATCTTAGTGATAGTCTCGCCCACAAGTGAGTCGATCATACCTTCAAATTTAGCGCGAGTTAGCTTTTTGACAAGGTGTTTTGGGCCAGTCGCATCAGCTGTGATAAATGGTAAATTTATCTCAGTCTCTTGAGCTGAGCTTAGCTCTTTTTTAGCATTTTCAGCGGCTTCTTTTAAGCGTTGAAGTGCCATGATATCGCCTTTTAGGTCGATACCAGTTTCGTTTTTAAACTCACTTACTAGCCAGTCGATGATCTTGTTATCAAAGTCATCACCACCTAAAAATGCGTTACCGCCAGTTGCCAAAACTTCAACGATATTATCTCCAGTTTCTAGCACTGTAACGTCAAATGTACCACCACCTAGGTCATAAACTAAAATTTTCTCAGCCTCTTTTTTATCAAGACCATAAGCAAGTGCCGCAGCTGTTGGCTCATTGATGATACGAAGTACGTTTAGTCCTGCGATAGTTCCAGCCTCTTTTGTAGCCTTTCTTTGGCTATCGTTAAAGTAAGCTGGCACAGTGATAACCGCATCTGTTACCTTTTCACCAAGGTATGCTTCAGCATCTTCCTTTAGTTTGATAAGAATTTTTGCTGAAATTTCTTGCGGAGTATAGACCTTACCAGCGATCTCAACCGCGCAAGCGCCATTTCTATCTACGACGTGATATGGCAAGCGAGCCTTTGCCTCTTCAGCATTTTTTTCATTACTCATCAAACCCATGATACGTTTGATAGAATATATCGTTTTTTCAGGGTTTGTAACTGCTTGACGTTTTGCGACGTCACCTACTAAAATTTCACCTTTGTCTGTAAAAGCAACAACAGATGGAGTTGTGTTTTTGCCCTCTTTGTTCGGGATAACCTTGCTCTCGCCGCGCTCAAAAACGCTCACACAAGAGTTTGTTGTACCTAAGTCTATACCTATAACTTTTGACATATTTTTCCTTTATTAGATTTATTTTTTAAATTTAGTTTGCCACACTGACCATAGCTGGGCGCAAAACCCTACCATTTATCATATAGCCTTTTTGCAAAGCTTGCACGATCTGACCGCTTTGCTTCTCCTCGCTATCGACCCTTAAAACGGCATTATGCACATTTGGATCAAACTCGGCATCAGTTTCGATCTCACTCACGCCATGCTTTTCAAAACATTTCTTAAACTGATTTATCGTTATCAAAATGCCCTCTTTGATCTTTTTAGCAAATTCATCATCCTCTGGGTCAAAATTTGCAGCGATCTCGAGCGCGTCGATGACTGGTAGCAAGTCCCTTGCAAATTTCTCATTTGCATAGTTTGCAACATCTGCTTTCTCTTTTTCATAACGCTTTTTAATATTTTCAAACTCAGCATTTGCTCTGTAATATTTATCAGTGATCTCGCCAAGCTCTTTTTCGAGCTTCTCCACTTTTGAGATATCGCCAAGTGCGTCTAAATTTACGCTATCGCTAGCTGCCTCTTGCACAGGCTCGACCTCAGGTAGATTTTGCTCTTTTACCTCTTCGCTCACGCGGCCTCCTTTATTAGATTTATAAATTTCACATAATCAGTATAAACACTGCCAGCACAGATCATCTGCGCCTCGCTACCGAGGTAGTTTGCTTTAAATTTAAGCCCCATGTAATTTTCATCAAACATAGGAGAAAATGTAAGTTCTTCATCCATCTGCAAGCTAAAACTTGGGTCAAAAACCATCTTAAAGCTTCTATCCTTAAACATATCAAAGGCTAAAATTTCATTTTCTTGGAAGTAAATTTTAGTCCTTTTAAGCTCTCTTATCTTGTTTTTTAGTTCGCTTAAGCCAACTTGAGAGCAGATAAGCTCAAGCTTGTCTAAACTAACTCCGATAAGGTTGTTTAAAAATTTATACATCCTAGCGTCAAATTTGATGACGATCTCATCGCCACTAAAATTTAAAACCAGATATCTATCATTTAAATTTAAAATTTCTAGCAACTCCTT
>CAUUZE010000071.1:0-9852 GCA_963549665.1 Campylobacter concisus
CTTGTTTAGATTTCAAAGATTGACTAATAGTTTAACAATTGTAAGTTAAAAGAACTTTCTGCTCTGCGTTCTGCAAAACAGAAAGTGAAGTATATAGAAGTGATGCTTAAAAGCAGATAAAAATCAGGCTATTTTTTAAAAGCCCATAAATAAATTTTGAAGTCCAACCTTTTCATTAAAAATAATATCTTTTTTATTTGGATCGTACTTAAATTTACTTACTACTTTTTTGCCATCTTCTTTTAAATATCCAGCAGATATAAGTGTTGGCTCGATAAGAGTCATCTCAGGGAAGAGCGTATCAAAAAATTTAGCCAAACTCTCATCCGCGCTTAGCTCACCATTAAGTGATAGCTTATCAAAGATCGCAAGCTGACTTTCTCCGCTTTTAAAGCCATTGATAGCAGCATCTAGTTTTAAATTTATCGCATTATTGCCATTTTTAAAGCTTAATGTATCCACTTTCACACTTGGATTTTTCTCTAAAATTTGACCCATTACTTCGTCCAAATTTAACCCAGCAAAGATACTATCATTTGTATCAACATTTACATTACTTAGTCTATCAAGTATATTATTTATAGTTGGCACATTGATATTTGCTATTTTGCTATCTAAGATAAAATCTGTAAATTTCACTTTATTAACAGCAACTGCACCTATCTTCACTACATCATTTGAGCTACCAAGATCATTTGAGACTTCAAATTTCGAGCTATACTCAAGATCATCTAAAGCAACATTACCATCTTTTTCATCTAATAATGCTAGTTTTTTGATCTTAGCTTTTGCTACGTAAGGGGCTAGTTTGCTCTCAAATATCTTTGAAATTTCAACTGGCACAGTGTAGCTTGTATCTATATCGACGCCTTCAAGATTAACTTCTGCTTTATTTTCTTCGTTAAGGTCTTTTAATGAAACTTTCTCAAGACCCAAGTTTGCGCTATTTACATTATCTTTTGTGTCCAGTTTCAAGCCAAATTTCACATCCTTTGTATGAACGTTCATAGTTTGCTTGTCACTAAAGTCAATGTCACTAAATTTAACTTTTACATCTTTATCGCCACTTACGCTAGCCTTTGTTTTGGCCGTTGCGACGACGTTTGATCCAAGAAATGAAGCTACGATATTTTTTATCGCTTCATTTTGTATAGAAATTTTTGAGTCGATATCAAAGCCATTTACAAATGCAAGCACTGAGTGAGAAATTTCATTTTCCACCTTGAAATTTAGATCCTCATCTACATCTTTGCCAGCCAAATTTTTCAAAAGATCCTTTGAAACGATAAGATCAAACGATCCTTTTGAGCCAAAAAAGCCCTTTTGATAGCTGTTTTCTGAAACTTTAAAGCCATTTACATCATTTAGTCTATCAACTATCCTTTGATAGTTCTCCTCGACCTTGTTTGAGGCGAAATAAACAGCGCCTGCGACGATCACGATAACTACGATTAGAGTAGATATCACCTTTTTCATGCTTTTCTCCTTTTTGTAATGTGTTGTAAAAATAACCAGATACCTAATAACAAGCCAACCATGGCAAGTGGCATGATATAGCCATGCTCGCCAAGATAATTGCTCACACTCATAAAATAATCCCCTGCTTTATAGCTTGCAAGACCGACGATCACCGCCCAAAGCACTGAAGAGATCAAATTTATAACGCTAAATTTATAAAAAGAGTATTTTGTAAGTCCAAGTGCGATAGGCACCAAAGTTTTGACGCCGTAGATAAATTTTTTGATAAATATTATCTTATCGCCATGCTTTTTTGCCAAAATTCCAGCGTAGGCAAGCTTTCTTTTGTGATTTTTCACATAAGGCATAAGCGAGCTTTTATTAAACCTTGCGACGTAAAAGATCAAAGTATCGCCGATCGTGTTTGCCACGGCAGCGACGATTATGCTAAGAGTGATGTCCATCTTACCAGCAAAGCTTAATATCCCAGCAGCGATAAGTGCTACCATGCCGCCACCAAGGCTGTAAAAAAATAGCACGATGTAGCCGTAAGTTGAAATTGAGTTTATAATATCTTGCATCATTGCCCCAAAAGCTTAGAAGCTGAAGATATCAGTTGCTCGTATGCGTAGCCACTTTGTTTTAAAATTTCATCCTTTGCGCTTATCACTGCTCCGCCAAAGCTTGCTCCTGCGAAAAATCCATCATTTGCAGCGTATGCGTAGATGTCGCTTGAAAATTTAAAATCGCTTACTTTATTATAATTGCGTCCGATATCGCCAAATGCCACTGAAAGCTTCGTATCAAGCGTGATCTTGGCGTCTTTTATGTCGTAGATGATGCTATCTTTAAATATAAATAGCACAAGCGAGCTATCTTCATAACCAAGCTGTATACCGATACTGCCGCCACTTATACTAACTGGCAAAATTTCACTTGGCGAGTTGATGTTGCCAACGACCATGATGCCATCTCCGCCCATGCCACCAACCACAAAACCGACTTTTTTTACACTTGGAAAGATGATCGTCGCTTTTGACTGCTCGATGAGCTCTTTTATAGGGGCGTTTCTAGCGCCTCTCATCGTCGTTATAAACGAATTTGCCGAGTCTAGCACGAGCTCCTCGCTAGCAAAGCCAAGCGATAAAAACATTATTAATGATAAAAGAAATTTCATATCTTGCCGTTATTTCGCAAAATCAACAGCGCGAGTCTCTCTGATAACACTTACTTTTATCTCACCAGGATACTGCACTTTGCTCTCGATCTCTTGAGCGATCTCTTTTGCTACAAGCACCGCCTCATCGTCATTTATAAGTTTAGCATTTGCTATGACGCGGATCTCACGACCAGCGTTGATCGCATAAGCTTGCTTGATACCCTCTTTGCTTTTTGCGATGTTTTCGATCTCTTCGACACGTTTTAAAAAGCTCTCAAGCACCTCACGTCTTGCTCCTGGACGAGCTGCACTTAGTGCGTCAGCTGCGCAAACAGCAGCGCTTTCGATACTTGTAGCCTCTTCGTGTCCGTGGTGAGCATAGATCGCGTTGATGACGACTGGATGCTCTTTGTAGCGTTTGCAAATTTCAGCTCCAAGATCGACGTGGCTGCCCTCGTACTCGTGAGTTAGCGCCTTGCCGATGTCGTGAAGTATGCCAGCTCTTTTTGCTAGCTTCTCATCTCCGCCACACTCAGCTGCGATGATGCCAGCAAGGTGAGCTACTTCAAGGCTGTGAGCAAGGGCATTTTGACCATAGCTTGCTCTAAATTTAAGCTTGCCTATTAGTTTTACTATCTCTGGATGAATTTTATTTAGACCAAGGTCCATGACGATGTTTTCGCCCTCTTCTTGTATGCTTTGCTCAAATTCTTCAGTCACTTTTTTATGAAGGTCTTCTATCCTCGCAGGCTGAATTCTGCCGTCCTCCACCAAAAGCTCGATCACTCTTGTTGCGATCGCACGTCTGTAAAGGTTAAAGCTGCTTAAGATGATAGCGTGTGGGGTATCATCGATGATGATATCAACGCCAAGCACCATTTCAAGGGTTTTGATATTACGTCCCTCTTTGCCGATGATCCTACCTTTTAGCTCATCGTTTTTGATATTTACGACATTTATCAGACGCTCAGCCGCAAATTCTCCAGCAAATCTTGACGTAGCCTGTGCCAAGATATAATTAACCCTCTTTTTAGCCTCTCTTTTTGCCTCTTCTTCGTATTTTCTAACGATATGAGCGATGTCGGCGCGTGACTTCTCCTCGACCTTTTTAAGCACGACCTCTTTTGCCTCTTCCTCCGTTAAGCCAGCAGCGTGCTCAAGCACTCTTATCGCCTCTTCTACTTTGTTTTGATAAGTCGCTTTTAAATTTAAACCCTCTTCGTAAGTGACCTTCGCATCTTGCTTATCTTTTTCAAAAAGCTCTTTGCTCTCATTTAAAAGCTCTTGCTCATTTAGCAAAATTTTCTCTTTTTTGGTCAGCTCATCAAATTTACTTGCATACTCTTTTTGAAGCTTTGTCGTCTTGTCATCGTATCTTTTTTTAGCCTCAAATTCAGCCTCTTGCACTGAAATTTTAGAGTTTTTAAGCGTTAGCTCAGCTTCATACTCGATGGCTTTTGCCTTTGCTTTTGCCTGCTCTAAAAATATGTTGTAGTTTGCATCATTTATCTTTTTGGCGTAGAGATACCCTGCTCCAACGCCCACCACACCGGCTCCTAAGCCTATTAAAACCTCTATCATTTATTCCTCTTTTTATATAATTTTTACTTGGGGTTATATAAAAGTCTGCTACCGCATCGTGCGCCTGCGAGAGCACATCTTTGGTGTAGAAGTCTTTTACCTCTAAGAAAACTATCAGTTTTGGCTTAACGGGCAAAGTGTCAAAAAATCTATCGTAAAATCCTTTTCCGTGCCCTATCCTTGCCATAGCTCCATCAACCCCAATCGCTGGAACTACCGCCATATCGAGTTTAACATTATTCATTTTTTTGCCAGATGGCTGTCTGACATTAAATTTATAAGTTAGAAATGGCAGTCGCAATCTTACCATCTCTAAGCTAAGACCTACCATAAAAGGGGCAAAAATTTCACATTTATGTGATAAATTTCGTCTTATTTTAAGCACATCGACTTCGTAGTTAAGCGGCAGGTAAAAGAGAACCTTTTTAGAATTTGTGTAATTTATCAAATTTAAAAGCGTTTTTGCCGCCTTATAATGCGTGCATTTTGCTCTAAATTTAGTGAGCTTTATCAAATTTGCTCTTGCATTTTTTCTAAATTCGTTTTTTTCTAAATTAACGCTCATTTTATGCTCTTTCTTGTATAATCCTGAAACATTTTTCAAAAGGAAATTTATGACACTAAAACGCGCAATTATAACATCACTTTGTCTTTTTGCATTTTTCGGATGCGGTGACGACTCTAACAAAAAGAGCGAGCAAAACACTAGCGAGCCAGCTGTGCAAAGTAAAAATTTAGAAGAAAATGCCAGCAAAGATGAAAATTTAAGCAAAGATACGCTCACACCAAAGATAAGCCAGAGCGCACAAAGTGACGAAGTAAAAGATATAAGCCTAAAACTGCTTAACGGTACAACTATGCAGATCACAAAAAGAAGCAACGGCTTTGACGTAAAAGATGGCAAAAAAGCGACACTTTATGTATTTTTCGCTACTTGGTGCCCGCCTTGCAAGGCTGAGATCCCATCTTTAAACAACCTAAGTGAGAAATTTAAAAACGAGCTAAACATCGTTGCTGTCTTGCTTGAAGATAAGAGCGAGGACGAAGTTAAAGAATTTGCTCAAAAGTATAAGATCAAATACGACATCGCAGTTGGCGAGGGAAATTTCTTATTTGAAAAGGCGATGGGCGGCATCAAAGGACTCCCAGCATCTGCACTTTTTAAAGCAAATGGCGACTACGCTCAAGGCTACATCGGTCTTGTGCCTGAAGAGATGCTCGAAACTGACATAAATAGGGCCATAAAATAATGCTTGAGTTTTTAAAAAGAGGCTTTGAAAAGACCTTTGGAGCGATAAGCTCGGCCAAAAAGTCAAAAAAGATCGACAAAGAGAGCTTAGAAGAAATTTTACTAGAGGCTGACGTGGCTTACGAGATCGTGGAGGAGATTTTATACTACTTGCCGCCGCAAGATGAAGTGAGCAGAGCTGATCTTAGACGCGTTATGAGTAGCTATTTTATCTACGAAAAGGAGCGTGTGATCGAGCCTGACAAGCCATTTGTCGATCTCATCCTTGGCGTAAATGGCGCTGGCAAGACGACAACTATCGCAAAGCTAGCAAATTTATATAAAAATAACGGCAAAAGCGTCATTTTGGGCGCTTGCGATACATTTAGAGCTGGGGCGATCGAGCAGCTTCGCCAGTGGTCGATCAGACTAAACGTGCCAATAGTCGCCACCCAGCAAGGTCACGACCCTTCAGCTGTTGCTTACGACACGATCAGCTCGGCCCTTGCAAAAGGCATCGACCGCGTCATCTTAGACACAGCTGGCAGGCTTCAAAACCAGACAAATTTAGCAAACGAGCTTGATAAGATCGTTCGTATCAGCAAAAAGGCCTACGAAAAGGCGCCTCACCGCAAGATCCTCATCCTTGATGGCACGCAGGGCAACGCTGGTGTCGCGCAGGCAAAAGCATTTAACGAGATCGTCTCTCTTGATGGCGTCATCATCACAAAGCTTGACGGCACTGCAAAGGGCGGAGCGCTATTTGGCGTGGCAAGAGAGCTTGAGCTACCTATATTTTATATAGGTGTTGGCGAGAGCATGGACGATATCATCAAATTTAACCCAGACGAGTTTTTAGACGAGCTGATGGACGCCATTTTTGAGTAGGGTAAAATTTCTTAGTAAAATTTGCTTTTTCGCTGCTCTTTTGGCGATTGATATTCTTGCATTTACTCCAAAAAGTCCCGCGATCATCGAAAATTCGTGGGACAAAGCAAATCATTTTTTAGCTTTTTTCGTCCTTTATATACTGCTCTACCTTGGCTATGAGTTTAAAATTTTAAAAAATTTAGCCCTACTTTTAGCCTTTGGCGTGCAGATAGAACTCGTTCAGGCACTTTTACCAAATAGGAGCTTTAGCCTGCTTGACATCGTGGCTGACATGATTGGAGCGGCTTTTGGAGTGATAGTAGTTGAAATTTTAAAAAGGATATATTATGGCAAAAGCAAAGCCAGTTTTTGAGTGTCAAGCCTGTGGCAATCAACAGGCAAAGTGGCTGGGCAAATGCCCACAATGTGGGGCTTGGGATAGCTTTGTCGAGCTTAGCCAGCAAGAGATAAAGATAAGTAAAGAGATAGCAAAAAGTAGTGGCACACCTAGCAAAGCCATAAGCATAGACGAAGTTGAAATTCAAAATTTCACGAGATTTAGTACCGAAGATAGCGAGCTAGACCTTGTTCTTGGCGGTGGCGTGGTTGAGGGCTCGCTTGTTTTAATAGGCGGTAGTCCGGGTATCGGCAAATCAACCCTGCTTCTAAAAATCGGCTCAAATTTAGCAAAAGACGGCAAAAAAACGCTCTATGTAAGCGGCGAAGAGAGCCAAAGCCAGATAAAAATGAGAGCTGACAGGCTAAATGCTGTGGATAAAAATTTATACCTGCTAACTGAAATTTGCCTAGAAGATATCCTAGCTGAAGTGCAAAAGAGCGATTACAAGGTGCTAGTAATAGACTCCATTCAAACGCTTTATAGCCAAAATATAACCTCCGCGCCAGGTTCGATCACACAGGTTCGTGAGATCACATTTGAGCTGATGAGGCTTGCAAAGAGCCAAAATATCTGCGTTTTCATCATCGGACACATAACCAAAGAGGGCTCGATCGCAGGGCCTAGAGTGCTTGAGCACATGGTCGATGTGGTGCTTTATTTCGAGGGCGACGCGAGTAGAGAGCTGAGAATTTTGCGTGGGTTTAAAAACCGCTTTGGCTCGACGAGCGAGGTTGGTATATTTGAGATGAGTCAGCAAGGGCTCGTGAGCGCAAATGAGGTTTCTAGTAAATTTTTCACACGTGGTGGGGCGATGAGTGGCAGTGCGATCACCATCATAATGGAAGGCTCAAGGGCGCTTAGTATCGAAATTCAGGCACTTGTTTGCGAAAGCGCCTATCCAAAACGAAGCTCCACTGGCTTTGAAAAAAACCGCCTAGATATGCTGCTAGCACTTCTTGAGCGAAAGCTTGAAATTCCACTTGGGCACTACGACGTCTTTATAAACGTTTCAGGTGGCGTTAAGATAAGCGAGACCGCGGCCGATCTAGCCGTCATCGCAGCGATCATCAGCAGCTTCAAAAACCGCCCTATCAGCAAGGACAGCGTCTTCATCGGCGAGCTAAGCCTAAACGGCGAGATAAGAGAAATTTTTAACCTCGATCAGCGTCTAAAAGAGGCAAAAACGCAGAAATTTAAAAACGCCATCATCCCAAACAAACCGCTTGACACACAAGGTCTAAAGTGCTTTTACGCCAAAGATATCACGCAAGTGCTTGAGTGGATGTAGGGAATTTAAAGATGATTTTTACACAAAATGGCAATGATCTACAAAACCATAAAGAGATAATTTATGCTTTTGTGTCAAAAGATAAAAGATTTTTTAGTGAATATCAAAAAGAGCTCACGCGAAATTTACCACTTTATCCTAGCTTAGAGCTATTGCTTGTCGATTTTTCGGTTATTTTGGTGGAAAATTTTGATCAACTAAGCGAGCAAGATAAGCTAGAAATTTTTGACTTAGTTGAGAAAAATATTAAGAACGATGACTATATTAGCACAGCATTTTTAATTGGCTTTATTGAGACGATACAAAATGTTTCAAGCAAAGAACAATATAAGAAAATTGAGAAGTATTTTGGTGAAAATACAAAAAATAAGGCAAAGCCATGCTAGCTCAAAAAGACATTTTTATATATGAAGATTTTTTATATATTTTTATATCAAAAGACATTAGATATTTTGCAATTTATCAATCCGAACTTTTAAATTTTGTTCCAGATACCCCAGGGTTACTTACTTTATTGGAAAATTTTGCAAATGTTACAGTTTATATTTTTAATGAATTAAGTGAGCAGGATAAGCTAGAAATTTTTGACTTAGTTGAAAAAAATATTAAGAACGATAACTACGTTGGCACGGCATTTTTGACTGGCTTTATTGAGACGATACAAAATGTTTCAAGCAAAGAACAATATAAGAAAATTGAGAAGTATTTTGGCAAAGAAACTTTATTGATTGCAAATGAGCTAATAGAATTTTTGGGCATATAAGCTTTTATAAAAACATTTAAATTTAATCATCAAGCACCGATATCCCACTTGGACAAATTTTGGCAAGTGGGTTGTTATATTCTTGGTGGCATTTTTCGCACTTTATAACACCTAGTTCTGCGCTTACTTGCTCTGCATTATAACAATGCGGACAAACCACATAGCTATCTTCTTGCGTATCTACTCCGATAGCTTTGATACTTGGATCTTGATAGTCGTTAAAGATTTTTCTAAATTCTCTTTTATAAATTTTAAAATCAATAAAACCAGCAAACTCAATCAGATAATTTCTGAATGCAAAATAGTATCTCTTATCTTTTTCTCTAAAATTTAGATCATCTTCAAAGATTTCTTGTAAATCCGACCAAAAATTTTCATAATTAATATTTTTTGGGGCAATACTTAAGACATTGTCTATCCTAACAACATTCCATCTATTTGGGATACTGCCATCAATAATATCAAAAAGCTCAGCACTAAATCCGCAAATGCCATCAAAATCATCCTTGTCATACACAATGATAAATTTTACCTTCCCTTCATACATCTCCATCAGCAAGACATCATAAATAGTATCTTTTTTAAGCGCATCAAATGCACTTAGCTCGCGAAGCTCAAGCGATGAAATATCAATGGTTGATTTTAGTTTTACTTTCATTTTTTACCAAATTTATTTTTATATTCCAAATCATGGCACACTTTTAATAACACTAGTGTTAAAAATTTCTATAGCTATTTTTGCCTATGCGTATTTATACCAATAATGTATTATGTTTATCATCTCATTTTTAATAAAATCATGTTATTAAAATTATTTTGATTTTTATCTACGTTATGTTCTAAAAACTTCAAATACAGATATTTCACACTATCATCACTGCAGCTACAGCAAATCCGCCGTCGTGAGTTATACTAAGGCTTGCTTCTTTGATATTAAAATTTGTATAAATTCTTGGGCTAAATTTTATCTTTGGTGCATTTTTTGCGTCTTTGCTGAGCACAATGTCAAAAAAGCCACACTCTTTGCTGATGCCCACGCCAAGGGCCTTACTAGCTGCTTCTTTGGCCGCCCAAAATCCAGCCAAAGTCGCATCATTTTTTGCTA
>CAUUZE010000072.1:0-9646 GCA_963549665.1 Campylobacter concisus
AAATTTCTGTCATTGCGCTAAATTTAAACAAATTTTAATAGATAAATGCCGATAATTAGGGCTTTAAATCACCTTAAAGGATAGACATGAAAAAGATCTTTGCTCTTTTACTAACAGCTTTTGTTGCTCTTTGTGCAAACGAGCTAAAATTTGGTACAGCGGCAAACTACCCGCCATTTGAATACATCGATGAAAACAACAAAATAACAGGCTTTGACATTGATTTGATAGACGAAATTTCAAAGCGTGCTGGCTTTTCATACAAGATCATAAATATGAGCTTTGATGGCCTCATCCCAGCGCTTAAAGCTGGCAAGATAAATGGCATCATAAGTGCGATGAGCGCGACTCCAGACAGACTAAAGTCGATTGACTTTACAAAGCCATACTATCTAACTGAAAACATCTACCTAAAGAAAAAAGGCAACGACGCTTTAAAAGCTAAAGAGGAGCTGGCTGGCAAAAAAGTAGGCGTGCAACAAGGCACCATCCAAGAGCTAGCTGCAAATGCGATAAATGGCGCAAAAGTAGTGCCTTCAGAAGATACTGTGCCACTTATAATGGGGCTAAAAGTTGGCAAATTTGACGCAGTCATCCTTGATAGCTCGATCGGCTATGGCTTTATCAAGAAAAACCCTGAAGTAGAGGCGTTTTTCAAAGAGGTTGATGGTAGCGAGGGCTTTTCAATCGCTTTTGATAAAAATAAGCAGAGCGAGCTTATCGCTAAGATAAATCAAATTTTAGATGAGATGAAAAAAGACGGCAGCTACGACGCACTGCTTAAAAAATACGAACTAAAATAACACATCTCAACTAGCCTGCAAATTTAGCAGGCTAGCTTTATCTTGCATTTTAAAATTTATACTAAAATCCGCTTTTACATAGAAATTTAAAGGACGGATTATGAGAAAAATTCTGCTACTTTTGTGCCTAGTGCTTAGCCTCTTTGCCTTGCAAAATGACAAAGATATGCTAAGTGGCGAGCTAAAAAACGGGCTTAAATACTATATAAAAGAGAATAAACTCCCGCAAAATACAGCCATCTTTTACCTAGTCGTAAACTCAGGCTCGACCGATGAGAGAGAGGGTGAGCAGGGGCTTGCGCACTTTTTGGAGCACATGGCGTTTAATGGCAGTCGCGACTTTAGCAAAAATGAGCTCATTAAACAGCTTGAGAGCCTTGGGGTTAAATTTGGCGCTGATCTAAACGCGCAAACCAGCTACGATCAGACGAGCTACACGCTAAGCATAAATGTAAATGATAAGAATTTAAAGGATGTTTTTAAGGTCTTTTCAAACTGGATAGATGGCGTAAAGATCGATGCAGGCGAGCTTGATAAGGAGCGAGGCGTCATAATGGAAGAGGAGCGCCAGCGAAACACGCCAGCTTATAGGCTCTATCTTGCCCAGAGCAAGGATATCTTTGCAGATAGCATCTATCAAAAAAGAGTGCCTATAGGCGACATGAACGTGATAAAAAGCGTGGATGCTAAGCACATGCAAGAGTTTTACGAGAGGCTTTATCAGCCAAGATTTATGAGCTTTGTGGCAGTTGGCGACTTTGATAAAAACGAGATAAAAGCCCTGATAGAAAAAAACTTTAGCGCAGCAAAAAATAGCAACTCATACGTTCATCCAGATAAAAGCATCGCTTTTAAAAATGGGCTAAACGTCTTTAACTACGACGCAAACGAGACGGCGGCTCAGTTTGTAAGACTTAGCTTTTTTGATAAATTTAAGCCAGTCTTGGATGAGGCTGATGTGAAGAGAAATTTAAAAGATGCGCTAATAGCTAGCCTTATAAATATGCTTTATGAGCAAAAAAATGCAAATAATTCATCAAATTTAAGCGTTGATTTTATGGCGCAAACGCTTCAAGCAAAGCAAAAAATTTATAGCTTTGAGGCAAATGTGATCGGAGATGATTTTAACGCTAGTCTTAAAGATATGTTAAGTATTTTAAAGGGCATTGAGAAATTTGGCTTTAATAAAGGCGACTTTAGCGATGTGAAAAAGGCGTTTGTGGCAAACGTGGAGGCTAAATTTAAACGCTCAAAAACTAAAAAATCAAGCGTTTATGCAAGCGAAATTTTAAATATGATCGAAAATGGAGGCTTTGTACTAAGCGATGAAGATAGCAAAAACCTTAGCCTAAAGCTCTTAAACGAGATCACGCTAGAGGATGTTAATGCTAGATTTAGGCAAATTTTAGCCATACCTGATGAGCGCGTGAGGGTCTTTAGCAAAGATGGTTTTAAGCTTAGCAAAGATGCCTTTTTAAAGCTAAAGGATGAAGCAAAACCTTACGATACAAATTTGGCTAGCCAGAGCCTAAATAAGAGCCTTGGCAATGAAAATTTAGAGCCAAAAGATATAGTCTCTAGCGAATTTGACCAAAAGCATGGCATCTACACTTATAAGCTGCCAAATGGCTCGCAAGTCATCTTTAAGCCACTAGCCACCAAAAAAGATAGTATCTTGTTTGCAGCCATTAGCAAGGGCGGCACTTCAGATCTAGCTGATCCTAAGCTTGGCGGCTTTGCGGTTGCGCTTACAAATGAGAGTGGCGTTGGCAAATTTAACAACTACGAGCTTTCAAAGGTGCTAAACGACAAGATAGTAAGCTACGAAAAGAGCATAGAGGCGCTTACACAGGGCATTTACGGCTCTTCAAGCAGTGGCGATCTTGGTTCGTTGCTAGCTGTTATAAATTTAGAGTTTAGCTCCCCAAGAGCCGATGCAAACGTGCTTGAGAGGATAAAACAAAGAGCAAAAGATGAGCTAGCTAAAGAGCAAAATTTACCTGAATATAAATTTAGCACCGAATTTAGCAAGTTTTTTTACGAAAACAACAAGCGTGTAGCGCCCATCGAGATGGCGCAGATCGACGCGCTAAAGCTAAATGAGCTAAAAGCTATCATCAAAGATAAATTTACAAACGCTGCCTCATACACCTTCGTAATCATCGGCGACACCGACGAGGAGAGGCTTTTGCCACTTGTTAAAAAGTATATCGCTACCTTGCCAAAGCTTGGTGAGGCTGAAAATTTTAAGGATGATGGCGTGCGAAGCATCAAGGGTCAGCACACCTTTAAAAGAGAGTATCAAAGCACAAAAAGAAGCGATGTGAGCGTGGATATCGTAAATTTAGATACAAAATACAGCTTCAAAGAGGTGATCAAGTTAAGAGCGTTAAGCTCAGTCTTAAAAACGGTGCTTCGAGAAAAGATCAGAGAGGATAAGGGGCAAACATACGGCTTTAGCCTAAACGCTAGGCTCGCTCGCTATCCGTATGAGCACTCAAAGGCGGTGATCGGCTTTACTTGTGACCCTGCAAACACGGACAAGATCATCGCCGAGATAAAGGAGATAATAGCTAGCATCAAGCGCAGTGGCGCGCTCTTGCCAAAACATTTGGAGGATTTTAAGGCGCAGAGTGAAATTTCTATAAGAAAAGACTACGAAAAGCCTGAGTTTTGGCAAAATCTCATCATCTCAAATAAAATTTTTAACACGCCACTTTACACGGCTGATGAGTATATAGATGCGGTCAAAGCGCTCACAAATGACGATATCAAAGAGGCTGCTAGGCTATATCTTGATGAGAAAAATATGGTGATAAGTATAAATAATCCGAAGTAGAAATTTGGGGGGGGCAGCTGGCTAGCTCTTTAAATTTAAGCCTGAATATAAATTTATGGAGCTAAGTTGGCTCTTTAAATTTAAACTTGAGTAGAAAATTTGGAGCTAAACTAACTCTTTAAATTCAAATCTAAATAGAAATTTAGAGAGTTAAGCCAGCCTCCAGAAATTTAGCTCTAAATAAAAATTTAGTTAGCTAAGCCGGTTCTTTAAATTTAAACCTAAGTAGAAATTTGAGTAGCTAAACTGGCTCTTTAAATTTAAGCCCGAGTTGAAATTTAGAGAGCTAAGCCAGCCCCAAAATTTAAACCTTAAGGTTAAGCCAGCACATCCTTTGGCTTTAGCTTGTTTAGCTTTTGCACTAGATCATCAAAACTCGCGCCATTTTCGACCTCACGCCTGATAAATTCCTCAAAAAATTCGCGTTTTATATCCTTGTCCGTGTAAGTCACGCTCTTTTTGGTAACTTGCATAGGCTTAAATTTCTCTTCTTCTATATCTTTGCCGCCATCTTCTTTAACTGGCGTAAGGGCGATATTTTGCAGCACATCAGCGATATTTTCGCCATTTTCATAGCTTGTTTTTAGAAATTTCAAAAACTCATCTTTGCTGTTTTTGTCAGCGTAGCTTACACGATGCGCCATCGCTTGACCTATGATTTCTATGCGCTTTTTAGCCGATGTTTGCTCGTAGTGCAAGGCACCGTCTTTAAAAGAAATTTTCACATTTGCATGCTCGCCAAGTATCCTTTCGGCGGTAAATTCCAGCCATTTGTCTTTAAATTTATCTATGCTTAGATCAGAGTCTAGTAAATTTGTAGCTTCGCGGTTTAGATGAAGTGCGCCAATGTCGTGATTGATTAGAATTTTCAGGTTGTCGGTGGCAATAGCATATATATTGTAAGTTTTGTTAAATTCATCTACGCTAAAGCCGTTTTTCTCGCTGGTTAGAATGGAGCTTGCTCGCCAAAGCTTCGTGCTATCAACGAAATTTTTAAGGCTAGCAACCTCGTCTTTACCCATAGAACTATCAAGCCCGTTTATCTTGCCCCAGATAGAAATTTTATCATTTGACGAGTAGCCAGAGAGCGATAGATGCTTGATGTCTAGGGCATTGGGAGAAATTTTTACTTTGCCTAAATTTGCGATAGTCGCTGGCTGCTTACTAAAAGCGTCTTGGTAGTTAAAGCTTTGATTAAGTCCATTTAGTGCGTTTATCATGTCAAATCCTTTAACACTATATCGGCAAATGGATTTAAATTTTAAATGGATTATTTTTTATTGCGGTATTTTTCAAAAATGGCGATCATCTGGTGTGAGTCTTGCGCGACTTTGAGCTTGTTTGGGTTTTTGCTAAGCAGCTCTTCTCTTAGAGCGTCGATGAACTCCTTGTCCTTTTTGCAGGCTTCAAGGCTCACACGCCCTCTAAGTATAGCCATAAACATAATATCGGCAGTCGCGTTTATCATCTCAAGCATCTTTTCTTCGCTCATTTTTCTAAATTTTGCCCCTTTTTAAGCAAATATTATTCCTTTACGCTTACAAAATTTATTATTTTTACCTCTTGGCTCTCTTTGCAAGCCTCCAGAGCAGCTGCGTTTTTCACCATGTGAGCACTCTTCATATGCTCTTTTTGGCTCTCTAAATTTTCCCAGCTCTCCATAAAGCAGTATTCGCTTTTAGCGCCCACAACTACGCCACACTCGTAGCTTATGCAGCCTTTATCTTTTCTTGAAGCTGGCACGATCTCTTTTAAAATTTCTTCAAATTTCGCCTCACATCCAGCTTTTAACTTTACATTTACATAAAATCCTACCATTTGCCTATCCTTTAATATTTTTTGGCTAAAATAACGCAATTTAGACGCAAGTTTGCGTATTACATTACAAGGCCTTTTCATGACTAGATGATACAAAATACTAAATTTATAACTCATAAAACCAAACAAATTTAACCAAATATCGGAGAAAAAATGAAAAGACGAGACTTTTTAAAGCTTGGCGCCTTAAGCGCAGCAAGCCTTCAAGCAAAAGAGCTTGACGGAGCAGCTCAAGCGCTTTTTGACAAGCAAAGCGGACTAAGTGCAAACAAATTTGGCCCATTTTATGTAAAAACTATCGCAGGCCGCGTTGTAGAGACTGAGCCATTTGAGGGCGATGCGTGCCCAAATGAGCTAAACAACGCACTTCTTGATCATATCCAAAACGAAAGCCGTGTAAAATATCCATTTGTTAGAAAGAGCTTTTTAGCTGACCCAAACAACCCAAAGCCAGAGCTTCGCGGCAAAGAGGAATTTGTGCGCGTGAGCTGGGATGAGGCGATAAAGCTAAGTGCGAAAATTTTAAAAGAGAATTTCGATAAATACGGCGCTGAAGCGATATACGGACAAGTTTATCAGTGGGGTAGCCTTGGTAAAGTAGGTCACAGCCAAAAGACCGCAAAAAGGCTACTTAACGTGCTTGGCGGATACGTAAATGAGCTTGGCGGCTACTCATACGGCGCAGCGACTGTCATCATGCCGCACATCACAGGCTCGATCGATCCAACGCTCGCGCCAACAAAGTGGGAGGCTATCTTAAAAAATGCCAAAACGATCGTATTTTGGGGCACAAACCCAGTCGTTTCAAACAAGATCGCCATTGGCGTGCCGCTTCACAACTCATATAAATACTACGACGAGATCAGAAAAAAAGGCGAGAGCGGCGAGATGAAAATTTATAGCGTGGACGTTTATCACAATGAAAGCGCAAGATATTTTGGCGCAAAGTACCTTGAAGTCGTGCCTTGCACCGATACGGCGATGATGATAGGTATGTGCAACTACCTTTTTGAAAAGGGGCTTTACAGCAAAGAATTTATAGACAAATACACCGTTGGCTTTGATAAATTTAAAGAGTATATGCTTGGCACAAAAGACGGGGTCAATAAAAACCTAGCTTGGGCAAGTAAAATTTGTGGCGTGAGCGAGCAAGAACTAGCGAAATTTAGCGAGGATCTAGCTAAAAACGACTCAGTCATAGTTAGTGGCTACGCCATACAAAGGCAAGATCACGGCGAGATGGCCTACTGGGCGCTTGTGACGCTAAATGCGATGCTTGGACATATCGGTAAAGAGGGTTGTGGCTTTGTTACAAATGACGGCATGCACAAAAATGCTGATGAAAGCTTCATAGCGCCTAAACTAGCGGCTTTTGAGACAAAGGTGCCACAAAAATTTATTGATAGCGGTCTAGTGCCAAAGACTAAGGGCTACGAGCTGCCAAACTCAAGGCTCATAGACGCACTTTTAAGCCCTGGCAAAGAGATAACTAGAAATGGCAAGAGTTACAAGCTACCAAAGATCAGAGTGATGTTTAACGCCAACGGCTCGACATTTACAAGACACCCAGAGACAAATAGAGCGATAAAAGCTATGCAAAAAGTGCAAGCGATCATCACTTGCGAGCCATTTTGGACGAGCACGGCCAAATTTAGCGACATCGTCCTACCAGCTGCGCTTGAGTGCGAGCGAACGGACATCGAGATGGCAAACTCAACTAGCGAATATCTCTTTGCCATTAAGCCACTTGTTGCGCCATTTGGCGAGAGCAAGAGTGACTTCGAGATCGCAAGGCTCATTGCAAAAGAGTGGGGCAGAGAAGAGGCATTTAGCGAGGGCAAAAGCGAGCTAGAGTGGGTCAAAGAAATTTACGAAGATGCCGTTAAAAAGGCCGCTGGGCTTGGATATGAGAGCATGCCAAGCTTTGATGAGTTTTGGCAGAAGGGATATTTTAGATTTGACAAGGTCGATGAGAAAAAACGCTACTTTACAAACTACAAGAAATTCCGTGATGATCCAGAGGCAAATCCGCTAAAAACGCCATCTGGCAAGATAGAAATTTACTCTGGAACGGTCGCTGGCTTTGGATATGATGACTGCCCACCGCATGCGACTTGGCTTGAGCCATTTGAGTGGCTGGGCGCAAAAAATAAAAAATACCCTATCGCCATAAGTGGCGCGCACTCTAAATTTAGACTTCACTCGCAGCTAAATAACTCTGTGCTTCGCCATTTTAACGAGATCGCAGAGCGCGAACCAGTGCTCATAAACCCAAAAACAGCCGAGGCTAGAGGGATAAAAATGGGCGATGTGGTAAAAATTTACAACGACAGGGGCGAAATTTTGTGCGGTGCCTTTGTGACCGAGGACGTGCCACAAAACGTCGTCATCGTGAGCGAGGGCGCTTGGTACGACCCAGATGTGCCAGGCGAGAAGAGCCTTTGCTTGCATGGAAATTTAAACGTGCTCACAAAAGACGTGCCATCAAGCAAGATGAGCCAGAGCAACACCGCCCATACGAGCCTTGTCGAGGTCGAGAAATTTAAGGGCACGCCAAAACGTGTCAGGGCGTTTGATGCACCAAAGATCGGCGCAAGAAATGCCTAAAAGTAACACTTTGAAAATTTAAAGTGCTAAAAGCTATCCTTTTTAAATAATTAGAGTTAAAATCTAAGAAAAAAGAAAGGATAGCTCATGAAAATAGCCGAAATAGACACTCCAGCACTGCTCATAGACAAAGATATAGTGCTAAAAAACTTAGAAAAAATGCAAAAATATGCTGATAAATTTAACGTAAGCTTAAGACCACATACCAAAACGCACAAGATGCCATACTTTGCAAAACTGCAAGTAGAGTGCGGCGCAAAGGGCATCACGGTGGCAAAGGTGGGCGAGGCTGAGGTGATGGCAAAAGAGGGGCTAAGCGACATTTTTATCGCAAATGAGATCGTAACAAGGCAGAAATTTGCTCGCATTATAGCCCTTGTAAGATCTGGCGTTAAAGTGAGCTTTGGCGTCGATAGCGTGGGCGTTTTAAGGCTAATTAACGAGGTCTTTGGCGAGGCTGGCGAGATAGCTAGGCTGCTTGTCGAGATAGAGGTTGGCGAAAACCGCTCAGGCGTCATAGAAGAGAGCGATTTTAGAGCTTTGATGGGCGCTTTTAAAGAGTGTAACAATGTGGAATTTTGCGGTGTTTTCTCGCATGATGGCCACTCGTACAAGGCAAAAGATAAGCGTGAGTGCGAGCAAATTTTTAGGGTGGCAACCGAGAGAACGCTAAAATTTGCTGGTATCGCGCGAGAGTTTGGATATGAAAATTTTACCGTTAGCATCGGCTCTACGCCCTCACTGATAAACGATTTTGAGATACCAAAAGGTGTCACGGAGCTGCGACCTGGCACATATATATTTATGGATGCGTCGCAGGCAAATGCCTATGGCAGCTTTGATATGAACGCTGCTAGCGTGCTTAGCGTCGTGATCTCAAGGCCGACTGCCACCCGCACGATCCTTGATGTTGGAGCAAAGGCGCTAACCAAAGAGAGACGCAGTGAAGGTTTTTGCACGACGCCTGGCATGGGGCTCATCGCAGAGCACGAGGTGTGGATAGATAGCCTATTTGACGAGCATGCGATCATCTTAAACGAAAAATTTGCAAAAAACGTGAGCGTGGGTGATCTCGTGCGGATTTATCCAAATCACATCTGTCCGGTGGTAAATTTGTATGACTACGCCTATCTCGTAAGTGACGATGAGGTCTGCGAAAAGGTACCAGTTTTAGCAAGAGGTAGGGTGGAGTAGGGATTTGCTTGGGCTTTATGTAAAAATTTAAATTTTAAAATTCAATAAAGCTTTTTTGTAAATTTTAAAATTCCATTCACTCGCAAGAATTGACTACTAAAATTTGGCTTCGCTTACCGCTTAGCTCAAATTTTAGAGCCGAAATTGCTCGTTCATAAATTTTTAAAATTTACTTGACACCTTGCTTGATTTAATAAAGCAATTTTGCAAATTTTTAAAATCTTACTTGTTCGCCTTAGCAGACTACTAAATTTAGAGCCGCGATATGCTCGCTCATAAATTTTAAAATTTGCAAGGCACTTGCACATGCAGTTTGAGCTCAAATTTCACTTTAATATCACCGAACTCTCTTGCAGTTTTTCTAGCTTTAAAATTTGCTCTTTTG
>CAUUZE010000073.1:0-9608 GCA_963549665.1 Campylobacter concisus
TTTCTAAATTTTTAGGCACCAAAGGCTATAATGAGCAAAATTTCAAAAGGACAAAGATGCAAATAACCCTTGCACCAAACGAATTTTTAGATGACTACGTGCTTGGTACTCAGCTTGCCAAAAACGCCGGCATCTCATCAAATGCCTATCTTTTTTGGAAAAATGCGATCAGCGCTAAATTTGAAAACTCCCGCATCGTTTTTCTTAGAAAAAAGAGCGTCCCAGAGAAATTTAAAAACGCGCTAGAAGAGTGCACGCCGTTAAATGGTCTTGTGCCAACTGGCGTCTTTTGCTCATTTACCTCGCTTGCCCCCTCCCACCTAGTGGCGAAAAATGGCTCTAAAATTTATGAGCTTTTTGAATTTCATGAAATTTGCGGTATCAAATTTTTAAATTTAAAGAAATTTTATGATGATTTTGAGCTTAACTACTCGTATAGGATTTACATCGAAAAGTGCAAATTTTTCTCGCCAGCACCCTTTGAAAAGCGCATAAAACTAACTGAGACTATGTGTCTTGGCTACTACTAGCCACCTCGTAAACGATTAGCGCCTCGGTTTTGTAGCCACCACACCCATCTTTATATAGCAAAATTTCGTCGTTTTCTCTTTTGGCGTAAATTTTAATGTGAGCGGAGTTTGTACTCTCATCGTAGTCTTCGTATATAAATTTAAACTCTTCGCTATCTAGCGTGATAAACTGCAGCGCCTGAAACGAAACAGCAAGCACTATCTCATCGCTAATGCCACTTGTTCTAAATTTATCAGCCAAACTCACTACAAACGAGCCCACGTCGCTAAAATACTCTTCAGGGCTTTCATACTCGCTTTCAAAAACTACTATCTCATTTATCGACCACTCGTTTTGCGTCTTATTTTCTTCAAATTTCTGCCTTTTTCTTATGGCGCTTTTTAAAAATATCCCTTGTGGTTTTGAGATAAAGCCCTCGTTTAAAATTTGCTTTAGCTTTAAATTTCTAATTTCACTTTTGGTGCTCGTAAAAAATTTAAGTATTGGCTTTGCTTGATCGTTGCAAAAAGTTTTCATTTTGGGAGAAATTCCGCTAGCTTAGGCTGCTAGCGGATCAAATTTAGATTTTTTTATAAGGTGCTTGACCGACTTCGTAGAAGTTATTGCCCTCGCAGTCGATAGCGACTATCGCTGGGAAGTCCTCTACTGTGAGCCTTGCAACTGCCTCTGGTCCTAGCTCTGGATATGCCAAGACTTCATATTTTTTGATACTTTGGCTAATGACCGCTCCGATACCGCCGATAGCGACCATATAAACACAGCATGATTTTTTCATAGCCTCGACTACGGCGTCGTTACGGTAGCCCTTACCGATCATGCCATTTATGCCAACCTCGTTTATCATGGTTGGCGTGTATTTGTCCATTCTACCGCTTGTTGTTGGGCCTGCTGCGCCGATAGCTTGGTTTGGCTTAGCTGGAGTTGGTCCGACGTAGTAGATAGTCTCGCCCTTTAGCTCAACTGGCAACTTCTCGCCGCGTGCTAGAGCCTCTGTTAGCGCCTTGTGAGCGGCGTCACGAGCAGCGATGATAGTGCCTGAGATTAGGACATTGTCGCCTGCTTTTAGGCTCTTTACCACCTCTTTATCAAATGGTGCTGTTATTCTTTTGACTTCTGACATGTTATCTCCTTAAAGCTCGGCGTCTGCGTGGCGTGCAGCGTGGCAGTTGATATTTATGGCTACTGGTAGGCCTGCGATGTGAGTTGGATACCACTCGACATTTACTTTTATAGCAGTTGTATCGCCGCCAAGTCCTTGAGGACCGACGCCTGTTTTACTAGCAAGCTCAAGAAGCTCATCTTCAAGTTTTGCATATCTTGCATCGGCGTTTTTGCTATCTACTGGACGAACTGCAGCTTGTTTAGCTAGAAGTGCAGCTTTATCCATAGTGCCGCCTATGCCAACGCCTATCGTCATTGGAGGGCAAGCGTTTGGTCCAGCGTATTTTACAGCCTCTAAAAATACCTTTTTAACGCCCTCTATGCCATCAGCTGGCACAAGCATTTTTAAAACCGACTTGTTTTCGCTGCCAAAGCCTTTTGGTGCTACTTTGATCTTAAATTTATCCCCTGGCACGATCCTAGTGTGAATGACCGCTGGAGTGTTGTTTGTAGTGTTTTTTCTCTCATAAAGTGGCTCAGCGACGACTGATTTTCTTAGATAACCCTCAGTGTAGCCCTTCGCAACGCCCTCATTGATCGCATCTTCGATATATCCGCCTTCTATATGCACGTCTTGACCGATCTCTACAAAGACAACCGTCATACCTGTATCTTGACAAATAGGCGCAACGCCCTCTTCTGCTAGCTTGGCATTTTGCAAAATTTTACCCAAGATATCTTTACCTAGAGACGAGCTCTCAGTGGTTTGAGCTTTTGTAAAAGCAGCCTTTAGATCTGGCGTAACGACGTAACAGGCTTGTTTGCAAAGCTTTGCAACAGTCTCTTTTATATCTTTTACGTTTACCGTTCTCATTTATCCTCCTCGTAAAAAACAATTTTTAATTATATAAATTATATGTAAAATTTAAGATTAAATTATAATATTAAATTTAATTGCCCAACCTCGGTGTTTAAATACTCTTAAGCAACTTTGGATAAACTACAACAAACTTAAATTTCAAAGGAAAAGTTATGAATTCGTTAGTCATCGTGATACTTGTTATCGCAGTCATTTTTGTCTTTTTCATCAGCCTTTACAACTCACTTGTTGCAAAGCAAAACCAAGTAAAAAGTGTGGAGGCTGGCATCGACGCGCAGCTAAAAAGAAGATATGACCTCATACCAAATTTAGTAGCCACTGCAAAAGAGTACATGGTGCACGAAAAAAGCTTGCTAGAAAACATCACTGCCCTTAGAGAAAGCGCTAGAAGCGCCTCTACAAATGAGGAGAAATTTGAGCTAAATAACAAAATTTCAGGCTTGCTAAATGGCCTTAGAGTGAGCGTAGAAAACTATCCTGATCTAAAAGCAAATCAAAATTTACTTCACATCCAAAGCACACTAAACGAGGTTGAAGAGCAAATTTCAGCTGCACGCCGTGCCTACAACTCAGCCGTTGAAATTTACAACAACGCCACACAGATGTTTCCTTCAAACATCGTAGCTTCAATGTTTGGCTTTCACAAAGATGTATTTTTCGATATCCCTGAAAATGAAGCAGCTGCTCCAAACGTCGGTGATCTTTTTAAAAAATAAGGCATAAAAAATGCAAGCAGACGAACTAAAAGGCATCGATCTAAGCGACCTTGACGAGCTTGAAAAAGAGCGCCTTGCCATGGGGCAAAAAGCCTTTAAAATGATCGCTTATGGCTTTCTTGGCATCATAGTTGCAACTGGTTTTTTGGCGTCACTGCACCTTGGAAATTTATTTTTCTTTTTGTTAATCGGCGGAGTTTTTTATCTTGCTAAGACGATAAATGGGCTAAAAAACGAGCTTGTAGCAAAATTTAAACAAAAAGTAGTTGGCGTCATCGTAAAAAACTATGGTCTAAATTTCAGCGCAAATGGCGGGCTAAGTTTGGATGATTTTTATAAAATTTATGACGCTGATGTAAATAGACACTACGCAGAGGATATGATCTACGGACAGATCGATAACACGCAGTTTAAGCTTTGCGATTTTTATGCGGCAAAAGAGGTAAAAGGCGAGAAACGCACTACCACAACGGTGAAATTTCAAGGCATTTTGCTAAAGGCTGAGTTTAAAAAAGAGCTAAACGCCACGATCTATGTCTGCGACAAGAAGCGGACATCTGATCTAAGAAGCGATGGCGAGCAAGCGATGATGGATAATCCTAAATTTAACGAGCTTTTTAAAACCTACACGACCGACCAGATCGCCGCTAGATACGCTCTGACGCCAAAGCTGATGGAAAATTTCACCACTCTAAGAACTAAATTTGATGCCCCGCTTTCGGCAGTGTTTTTAAAAAATGAAATTTTCATCGCGATCGATCTTAGAAAGGATAGCTTTGAGCCTGATCTTAAAAAGCCGATAAACAGCAACGAGAGCGTGCAAAACTACATCGCAGGAGTTAGCGACTTTGTGGAGATCGTGCGTGATCTGGAGCTAAACAAAAACATCTGGAAGAGCTAAATTTATAAAATGCCAGATAAGACAAAGCTCAAAGAAGGCGACATATTTTACGTCTATAATGATTACTACAAGAGATATTTCTTTGGCAAAATATTAGCTGATATTAAAAACCGCCTTGTAAAGCGAGCGAATGAGGGCCTTCTTTGGCCGCTTGATTTTTTTAGTGACTGCTACTTGGTTGCTGTTTATAAAGATATAGCAGATACACCGGTGCTAAAAAGCCGTGAATTTATAATCCCGGGTAGCTTCATCTACAAAAGCAGTTTCAACCGCAAAAATGAAGACGGCATAAAGTGGGTCTATTATGATCACGAAGATATCAACTACAAAGAGCTAGAATTTCCAGAGTATATCGTAAGTAGCAATGATAAAATTTGCCTACAACGAGGAGAGCTTAGCATACCAACTGGCTTAACTCGCGCGCAATATGAGAATGAATTTAACATTACTGGCAGCAAAACTGGCGGCATAAACTACTCAAATGCCCTGCTCTTACAAGGCTTGCCAGCGTATAAAGAGAGGATAGATTATAGCGATCTTCGCCTTTTGCCAGAGCTTCGTAAAAAGCTCTATGAGATGATAGAAGAGGATCCGGACATGCCATACTACGAGCTAGCATTAAAGCACGGCAAAGATCTAGCACGCTTTTATAAATGATAAATTTACACATAAAAATAGATAAGCAAATTTGGCTATAAAAGAGCTATTAAGAGGCATTAAAATTTAACAAAAGAATTTGACTCTCTTGTTGCAGCCTAGATGAGCGCGATAGAGAAATTTATGACGAAATTTTGTAGTATCATGTCCGAGCCAAAGTAACTCACTAACACTTTAACATGGATCAAGCTACTTTTGCAAGCAGATGATAAATTTTAAAACCAGCAAGCCATTTTTAAAATTTATAACCAAATTTACGAAAAAGGTGGTGGTGATGTTTTTAGAGAGCTATTTAAAAAGGTGGTGCCACTTTAAGTTTTGTGGTTTTAAAAGCTAAATTTAAGGGCTTATAGCCTTTAAAAAGTGCAATGCCACTTAAATTTGCTCTATTTTTTATGATTTTGCGAGGTTAAATTTAATGGCCAAAAAAGCCATTAAATTTATAAACTAAGCCTGAGCAGGCTCCTCTTCTTCTTTTATCTTTTTTCTAACTTTTACGCGCGAGATGCTAGCTCCATCCATCTTTCTCACTTCGTAGTAGCAGTTTTCATCCTCGATCTTGTCACCAACTACTGGCAAACGACCAATTAAATTAAAGACATATCCGCCGATCGTGACTTGATCGGTCTCTTCATCAAAGCTTATGCCAAGAAGCTCCTCAACGCTCTCTAGATCGTATCTGCCTTGGAATTCATAGATGTTTTCATTTATCTTTTTGTAGTGTTGATCGACCTCGTCGTGCTCGTCGTTAAAGTCGCCAAGCACCTCCTCCATGATATCCTCCATCGTAAGAAGTCCAGCCGTGCCGCCGTACTCATCAACGACAAGTGCCGCTGAAATTTGCTCCTTATTCATCATCACAAGCACCTTTGATATAGAAAGGCTCTCAGGCACGATGACAAATTTACGCACGATCGCATCAAAACTCTTCTCTTTATCCTCGCTAAAGTGTAGCTGCAAGATATCTCTAATGTGTATCATGCCCAAAATGATATCTTTTGAGCCGTCTATATAAGGATAGCGAGTATATTTTGACTCAAAAACGACTTGTAAATTCTCTTCAAAGCTCTTTTGTTTGTTTATGCAGATCATGTCGCGTCTTGGCGTCATAACCTCTTTTGCGACCGTGTCACTAAAATCAACTGCATTTTTGATAAGCTCAGTCTCAAAACTATCAAGCACGCCGCCCTTCAAGCTCTCGCCAACGATGATCTTGATCTCCTCTTCAGAGTGCGCTAGCTCATTCTCTTTTGCTGGCTGGATGCCTAAAATTTTAAGTCCAGATGTAGCTAGGATGTCAAAAAGCTTTATGATAGGCGAGAAAAGTATCCAGAAAAAGTGAAGCGGACGAGCGATTTTAAGCACTGCTGATTCTGATTTGGCTATGGCGACTGACTTTGGTACAAGCTCACCCATAACGACGTGAAGTAGCGTGATAAGCGTAAATGCGATCGCAAAGCCGACTGTATGAACTAAGATATCGCTAAGATTAAAAACATTTTTAAGTGGGGCTTCTATGAGCCTTGCGACTGCTGGCTCACCGATCCAACCAAGGGCAAGTGAGCTTAGCGTGATGCCAAGCTGAGTGGCGCTAAGATAGGTATCAAGCTTGTTTGACATCTCAAAGGCAAGCTGGGCGTTTGGCTTTTTCTCTTTGATAAGCTCTTCAAGCCTAGACTTGCGAACCTTGACAAGGGAAAATTCCGACAAAACAAAAAATGCGTTTAGTAAAATGAATATAATGGCAAGTATTACCATTAAAAGCGAGTTATCGCTACTGGGGTACAATTATGATCCTTAAGAGTTAAAAATTTTGGCTGATTATAGCGAATTTATATTTAGCGGTCAAATTAGCCGCGCCCAAAAGTAACAACATTTCTTAAATTTAAGTTTTATAAAAAGTTCTTAAATCATATTTTGGTAACATTATTTTCATCACTAAATTTATGGATTTTACAATGAGCAAAAAGAATTTTTCATCACGCTGGGCGTTTATACTAGCCTCAGTTGGTTCAGCCGTTGGTATGGCAAATGTTTGGGGCTTTCCTTACAAGCTTGGCACAAATGGTGGTGGAGCATTTTTACTCATCTACATCTTTTTTGTGGCGCTTTTTTCTTACGTTGGCTTAAGCGCAGAGTATGCGATCGGCAGACGCGCAAAGACTGGCACGCTAGGATCATATAAATTTGCTTGGCAAAGTAGAAATTTAGGCGTCATAGGTAGCATCGTTGGCTGGCTTCCGCTTGCTGGCTCACTTTGCATAGCCATCGGCTACGCTGTCATCATCGCTTACGTGCTAAAAGCCCTTACCCAGGCACTTACTGGCTCATTTATGAGCGTTGATACAAATGTTTGGTTTAACTCATTTGCGCTTGCCGAGTACTCAGTCCTGCCATATCACTTTATAGTCATCGTTGGCACGCTTCTTACGCTATTTTTTGGAGCAAAAAGCATCGAAAAGACTAATAAAATAATGATGCCACTATTTTTCGTGTTATTTGCCATTTTGGCTATAAATGTTGCGATGCTTCCAAACGCATTTGAGGGGTATAAATTTCTATTTATCCCTGACTTTAGCAAGCTTGAAGACCCGATGGTGTGGGTCACTGCGATGGGTCAAGCCTTTTTCTCGCTCTCTATCACTGGTTCTGGCATGATAGTTTATGGAGCATATCTTTCAAAGAACGAAGACGTCGTTGCAAGTGCGAAAACTACGGCATTTTTTGACACACTTGCAGCCCTTGTGGCGGCACTTGTTATGATCCCAGCGGTCTTTGCCTACGCTATGGATCCAGCTGAGGGTCCAAAGCTACTTTTCGTAACGCTTCCTAAAATTTTACAAAATATGATCGGCGGTCAAATTTTTGCGATCATACTATTTACTGCAGTCATCTTTGGCGGTATCACATCGCTTCAAAATATGTTTGAGGTGGTCGCTGAGTCACTCATGCATAAATTCCCGCGCCTTAGCAGGTTTTGGGTGCTTGTGCTACTTTGCGTGGTTTGCTTTGGCTTTGGAGCGTTTATGGAGCCTATTAGCAGCTGGGGACCTTGGATGGACTTTGTCTCTATCTACATCATCCCAATCGGCGCAGTCATCGGCGCAATATCTTGGTTTTGGATCATTAAAAAAGATGAAATTTTAGACGAGGTAAATTCAGGAGCAAATAAAACTTACGGCTCATTTTGGTACTTTGTGGGTAAATTTATCTATGTACCAATAGCCTTTTTGCTCTGCATCATCGCCATTAGCAAGGGAATTTCTTTTTAACTTAGCCCATCAAAAGACGAGCTAAGGCTAAATTTGAAGTTATTTTAGTTTTTTAGAGCCGATGTAGGTAGCAAAGACCTCTTGCGAGCCATCTTTTTTAAAGAGTATGACGTCGTATTGCTCGGCTTTGCCGCCTTGCTCCATGCCCTGACTCTCCATAGGCATGCCAGGCACTGCGATACCAACGGCATCTTTTGGTTTAAGCTCCAGCAGGCGCTTGACCTCATAAGCTGGCACGTGACCCTCGATGACGTAGCCATCAACGATAGCTGTATGGCAGCTTGAAAGCTCTAGTGGCACGTGAAATTCTTTTTTAACCTTGACCAAATCATCTACTTTTATGGTCTCTTCGCTAAAGCCAGCCTTTTGCATAGCACTCGCCCAGTTGCCACAGCAACCGCAAGTTGGGCTTTTATAGACCTTCATATCGGCCCCAAGTGCTAAGGTCGCACAAAGGCTAAGAGCTAAAAATGCAAATTTCTTCATCATTTTCCTTTACGCTAAAATTTTGCAAAATGATATAGTTTGGGTTTAAATTTTATATAAATGCTTAACCCTTGCCTGCTATAATTGCCAAAATTTACAAAAGGCACTTTATGTTTTCATCATTTTTCAAAGACAAAAAATGGGCGCTTTGGGCTTACGGCGGAGCGATATTTATCATCTTGCTGCTTGTCTATCAAACGCATCTAAACGTCCGCATCAACGAGTGGTATAAAAATTTCTACGACATCGTGCAAAACTCAAAAGATCACAATGTAGATGAGTTTTGGCAAGGGATATTAAATTTCATAAAGATCGCCATGCCATATGTCGTGACCTACACGGTGATATCGTTCTTTGCAAGCCACTGGGTCTTTCGCTGGAGAGAGGCGATGACCTTTAAATACCTCAAATTTTGGCGAAACTGCCAAAACGACATCGAGGGCAGCTCGCAGCGTATCCAAGAGGACGTCTACCGCTTTGCCAAGATCATGGAGAGCCTTGGCGTGCAGGTTTTAAAGGCATTTATGACGCTGATTGCCTTTATACCGGTGCTTTGGGAGCTAAGCAAAAGCGTGAGCCTACCTTTCATCAAGGACATCGAGGGCTCGCTAGTTTATATCGCACTACTAATTAGCGTTGGAGGCCTCATTGTATCGTGGTTTGTGGGCATAAAGCTGCCACATCTTGAATACAACAACCAAAAAGCGGAGGCGGCGTTTAGAAAAGAGCTAGTTTATGGCGAGGATGATAAGTTCAAATTTTGCCAGCCAAACGTTATGCTAGAGCTTTTTACAGGGGTGAAGCTAAACTACTATAAGCTCTTTTTGCACTACGGCTACTTTAATCTTTGGCTCATCTCATTTTCGCAAATTCTTGTCATCGTGCCTTACATCATCATGGGAAATGGCCTATTTAGCGGTGTCATCACGCTTGGCATTTTGATCCAAGCTAGCAATGCCTTCTCACAGGTTAGAGAGAGCTTTAGCGTCTTTATCGATAACTGGACGACGATAACGGAGCTAAGATCGGTCAATAAACGTTTGAGAGAATTTGAGAGAAATATA
>CAUUZE010000074.1:0-9420 GCA_963549665.1 Campylobacter concisus
GCCTCGCCAACTGGCCATTTGACCTCGTCATGCCTAGCTTCAAGAGCGCGCAAACCAGTGTAGAAGTCGTAGATATTTGAGTAGTGGCCACCTAGTTCAAATTTGATGCCGCCACTGCCCACTGAGGCGAAGTTGTGCGATGATGAGCCGTGAGAAGATAGCTCTTGATGGGAGATTTGATCATCGTCATTTGCGTGTTCTTTGTGATTTTCAAGGATGTTTGCGTTTTTTGGGATGACTAGCTCTCCTTTGTGTTCAGCAAAGACATTTATAGTGTGAAATACCGAGCTAAAGCCGACATAAGCCTTTTCGCCGTCATCAAAAACAATGGTAAGGTTCGAGTTTTCGCTCGTTTTTATATCGTCACCAAGGTAAATTTCATCGCCTTTGTGTAGCACCCTCATAGTGCCGTCCCTGCTTATGGCGATGGCTTCACCCTTGATCTTTTTGATAACGCCGATCCTTATGGCGTCAAAATTTGGCATTTTTTCATCCCTGTAAAATGTGTGTATTGTAGTATCGAAAATCTCTTAAATTTTATATAGTTTGTACTACATCACCTCGACATGTACGTTTTTATCTATCTCGACAAAAAATGTCTGCCCAGCGTTATTTTCGCCTTTATAGACTTGATTGACCGCTTCGCCACCAACCTCATTGAGCTTGTTATCATCAGCTCCGATGACGCTATTTTTTGCATTTAGCGCGGCTACTTCGCCATTTGTGGCCTTTACGAAATTTCCAACTAGCTGCACCACGTCGTCACTATCGCCTGAAATTTTAAGGATGGTGTTTAGGCTCTCTAAGCCATCAGGTCCTTTGGTAGGGTTGGAGTCTATCATATCGATTATGTTTTGCCCGTTTAGCTTTAGCTTCACAGCCTTTGTGTGATCAAGCTCGATGCGCTCAAAGCTCTCAAGGCGCTTATCTAGCTCGCTTATCTTTGTTAGATCCACGTTTTGGGTAAAAAGTAGCGTGTCTTTACCACCTTTTGCGTCGATATCGTGTGAGTTAAAGATAAATTTATCATCATCGTTACTACCAACGTCTTTTGTACCTTTAAATTCTAGATCAAATGACTTATCAAAATCGCTTGCATTATCGCCAAATTTCACACCATTTGTTTCTTTTGCCTTATAAAACGTATCGCTCTCTTTTGTTACAAGGCCTTTTTGAGCAAGAGCCTCCATATAGGCGTTGCTGACTAGTTTTATGTTAGGGTCATCTGAAATAATTTTATTAGGGCTGATACCAGAGAATGCTACAAAAATATAACTATATCTCTCATCAGATACTTCTATATGTACTTTATAAAAGCCGTAGTCTTCTGTTAAATTTAGGCTACTTGTGCTTTCGCTTTGTATGGCATTACCTTCATCTCTGCCGCCATTTTTACTTGCCGATCCAAATGGCTGCCATGAAATTTCTCTACCATCAAATTCAAACTTAATACTTTGCCTTTCATGCTTTGAATCATAATAAAACTTGTTAATATCACTACGATTTTTTATAAATATCCAGCCATCCATACTGACCATTACTCCATCTGCTGTTATCTTGGACTCATATAGTTTATAGTGTCCGTTTAAATTGTGTGGCTTGAAGGGGCTGGTCATATTTTCGCTTAGTCTATCATTGGCATAGTCTGCATTTGAAGCTCTGCCTATCTTAGCGAGCTCCATAGCTGTCGGAGTACGGTCGCGTAGTCTGCTAGCTTTAGCTGAATCTGATGCGTCGAAATATCCAGGATCAGCCTGTTGCCCACTATAGTAATATAGGTCATTAAAAGTACTTGTCGCACTTACGTGGTGGTTTGCACTCCACTCTTTTAGTATGCTTTTGCTATTATGCTCTATATCATAATAATCAAGCCCTCGCCCGCCATTTCTAGCTGAGTCATAAAGCCATATATCTGCGTCTAGTCCTCTGTTTGTGACATTTAACACATTTATGGTATCTATAAATGGCTCTTCTTTTGGCTCTGCAGCGCCGCCGCTTTTTTCTACCAGCGTGCTAGAGGCGCCTGAGGCGCTTTTTAGCTGAGCTGGCTGGGCACTACTTACGTTTGGCTCTAAAGATCTGTGTTGGTTGTAAATTTGATGGATATTTGCGCTATGTCCGCTTGTGACAAAGCTCGCCGCACTCAAAGATATGCCCTCGCTTGCGCCAAAGCCGTTAGAGTGATCGCTCTGCTCCTGTGTTTCTTTTGCTGAAATTTTTAAAATTTCATCTAAATTTATGCTTTGATGAGCGTTTAAATTTATCTGCTCGCCATTTTCTAAAGTGATCTTGGCATCTAAATTTTTAGTAAAAATTTTCTCACCAGCGTAAATCTCATCGCCATCTTTTAGCATTTTTATGCTTCCATCTTGGCTTATGACGTAAATTTCACCCTGAATGTCTTTTATGATCAGTTTTTTATCTTTCATATCTTTCCTCGTTGTATTCTAAGCCATATCGGACAAATTTATAAAACATATATAGCTAAAGTATTATTTTTTGGAGGATTGTAGCAAGACACGCCAGATATTATCATTGTTTTATGTCAAAGTAATACCTTTAAACTCATCCTTGTTTGGTGAGTATTTAGACTATTTGTAGGTTATTTTGGTTTTTAAAAACTATATAAAATCACGGATACTCAAAGCCAAATTCATATTCTTTTAAAACGCCGTCTATAGGTATATTAAATGTAGCCCTATATGAGTTTTTCATATCTGAGTCTTTATTTTTAACTAAAGAGCTGCTCTCATATATACTCTTATCACCGCAGTGGTGAAGATATACCTTATCTATATCACTAGCTTCACCTTTTTCGTTTTCAATGATAAGATTATCTAGTGTTAGAGCTAGGCTTGAGCTAGATGTTGATGTAGGTTCTGCACTGTTACCAAGAGCTAGACGAAGCTTCATATCAAACATAGCTGAGTCTTTATCATCTCTAAGGGTAAAGTTATTCTCCTTAGCGAAATTTAGAAGGTTGAAATTTAGATATTCATCTTTAGATGAGGGGAGGGGGAAGTGGCTCATCTTTACCACACCATCTTCTAGCTTGTACTCTATCTCATCGCTACTTTGCCTTATGCTAGTAAAGCAAGCACCCTTTGTCTTGTTTTTATCATCTTTGCCATCATCGTTTTCTTTATAAAGTATCACACTATCTGACTTGGTCTTTGCGTTTTTAAATTTGATATCTCTATCAGATGAAGCACCTTTGTTCTCTTTCTCGTAAGTGTCAAATTTAAAGTCAGTGAGTATTAGCTCGCATAAATTTAGCTTGCCATAGTTTGGTCTGCTAGGATTTAGCTCTTTTGGGTTTAGCTCGCTGCAGTCAAATTCACTTTGGCTAGCTAGCACGATGGTAAAGTTGCTCTTTTTAGGCTGAAATATCCTAATAGGAGTAGCAGTCTTGATAGGGCATAGTATGAGCATATCCTCTTGTTTATAAAGCTCTTCTTCTCTTCTTTTTAAGAGCTTATTTATCCTTGAAGCGTTAGAGGTTGAAGAGGAGGTTAAATTTACGCAGTAGATATTTTCGGTCTCAAATTTCTTTGATGTCTCAGAGCTCAAAAGAGAATTTAGCTTACCAGCAAATGGCTTAAATAGCCCCTCACACTTTGAAGCGGTACTGTTTGATCTCTCTTCGTCTTTTTGCATAAATTCTAAATGTGTGACGTCCTCTTTGTGCTCTTTGCCGTTTTTGTGTTTTGTTTGACTATTAATTATTATAGTTCTCATCTTTTTTTTATAAACTTTGGTAAAAATCATTACTAAATTTATTGATAGCATTTTCAGAGCTTAAAGGCTCAAAAGCGCTTAAATTTAAACTAGCAATTAAGGTTAGTAATATAATTTTAAATTTCATCACAATATTCTACTTATTTAAATATATTTACTTTTAAATACGTTACTCAAATTACCTAAATTACTGCTTATTTTTATAAAAGTTTTTTCTCATATCATTAAGAATTTTTGGAGTGATTTGATTTATATAAAGTCTATTCTTTTTACCATGATCTGTGTAGTAGTTTTCTACCTTATTAATTTTTTCATCGTTTGTAGTTTCATCTATATATCCAAATTTCCAAATGTACTCATACAAATAAAATTCTGAGGCTAAATTTTTAAAAAGTATATAAAAATCCACTATATTTCCGTCTATATCTTGTGTTCCGCCTTTAAATTCAATTATATTGCCATTAGCCGTAACACTCCACATAGACATATCGTCATAACAGAAACTCCATTTCTTCATTTTCTCTTTGTAAATAATGGCGCACTCTTTTATGTCTATTGCCCGACCTAGATTGTCTTCATTATAATTACGTAAAATTTTTGCAGAATAGTCATCATTACCTATTTTAAAATAATAATTAGATGCGTCTTTGTATTTAAAATTTGGTATTTCATCTTTTCCCATGCCATTACAAGCCAGCAATAATATTAATAAAAATGCACTATTTAAAAATTTGAAAAATTTTAGCATTTCTAATCCTTGTGTAGTTTTCTTTTCTGTCTTTTTTGCAAGGTTGAAATTTAGATATTCGTCTTTAGATGAGGGGAGGGGGAAGTTATGAAGAGTAGGCACACTACTACTCCTCTTTTCTATTTTCAGGTAAAACTAAATGACCATTTTTGTCTATTAACGAGTATTGCACTAATAAAACATAGCTCGCATCCCAGCAATGATTATATCCAAAGCCCTCAATATCGTAGTCCTTATATTTTTCTTTAAAATTTTCATAAAGTCTTATGTTTTCTTCTTTTTGCTTTGCGCTTATGCCTTCAAATTTTAGGTCTGATATAGAGATAGTATCTTCAAATACCTCTTTAAATTTCTCGTAATCTTCGCCGTAAATTCTACTAAATAGCTCTTTATTGTTCTCGTAAAGCATTAAAGCCAGCTTTGCTGTAAAGTCTCTATACTTTTCACTTATACAACCTATACTTTCAGATACAAATAAAGCCTTGCTTTCTACAAAACTATAGTCATACTCTTTTTTTGAGTATCTGATGCAGCCTTTTTGGGTTTTAGCTATCCTCTCTCTTGCTATCTTTTGAGCTTTTTCTTTTAAATTTGGAGCTTCTTTTATTATTAGATTATAAAGATCAGCAAAGTAGTTATCCCTAAAAGAGTTGTAGTCTGACTGACATATAAAATCTTCTAGGGAGTATTTTTTAAATTTATACTTTCCTTTGGTATCATAGCAAGCAAAGCTTGGCGATATAGTGTGGCTGCCATAGTCCATTGTAGGATCAAGTGGATAGTCGTTTATCTGTAAAAAGTCAGAGGCAAATTTTATCATAGCTTCGTCTGGGCTTAAAGGCTCGTAAGCGCTTAAATTTAAACTAGCAATCAGGGCTAGCAATATAATTTTAAATTTCATCCTGTTTCCTTACTGAAATATCTTAAACACATTTGCTGTTTTTATGCGTTTATAGGCTTCTTTTCTCTGCTCAAGACTAAGTTTTTGCGGATTTATAACAGCAGTTATGCGTTCTACTATATCGTTATTGTCCGAATCTGCTTTACTTTCATCAGCTATTTCATAAAGACGATATTTTTTAGGCTTTGGTCTTTCTATAGTCCAAAAATATGCGGCACTTATTAAGGCGTATTTGCCATCTTGTGATATGAGATCAGGATTTTTTAATAGGTCTGTATCTTTGTCGACTAAAAATTTTTTGTGCGAATAGTTATTAAAACTTGTGTAGTTGTCCTTTCCTGTTAATTGTTTAAGTCCTCTACCTCTAAAATTAAATCCATCATCGCCACCATCATTGCCTAAATGATTTTCACCACGATCAGAGTACATAGCATTGCCAACAAATTTTGCCCATTTTGAAGGATCTGCCTTGTCATAATATTGCGGATATAGTTTTTTGGCTTCTTCTAATCTAGCTTTACCTCTATAGCTAATTATATTATTCTCTGTAAATTTCCCCAGCTCTTCTTCTAAAGTAAAATCACCTTTTGTTGTCTTTGCTTCTACAAAGCATTGCCCAAAAAAATGCTCCAATCTATTTCTAGTATCAAGCTTATATTTTACATACATTTGAATTCCGTCATCATCTCTTCTATTTAGCTCATCTACCATCTCTTGTAATATATATTCTTGATTTGTTTTTATATTGGTAAATACCTGCTTTAGCATACTTAGCGTAAAAGGATAGTCTTTGATCTCTATTAAAACATTTGCTTCTCTATCCCCATCCACCCACATACCATTATCTACTCTTGTTATGCTCTTTGACTCATTAAAAGAGTTTATAAAGCTATTCATATTATCTTTGCTTAGTAGGTTGATACCATACTTGGTATCTTGGTTTATCTTTGTTTGACCTGTTTGGTTTGTGTTGCTTGGGTTTTGATTGTTTGCGAAATTTGCTTCATCTATGTAAATTTGATATCTCTTATTTGTACTATCTTCACTCTTTAGCTCTTTAGTAAGTTTGTCATCTTCATAGATATTTATATCCTGTGCTGACATATCTTTATTTATATATAAGTGGCCACTTTTATTTACTAAGGCATCATCATGATTTAGACTAGCTTTAAAGCTCTTCTCTCTTATAGCATGCTCAAACTCATATATGATGAGCTTATCATCTTTAAATTTAATATATAGAGGTATCTTTATATCTATCCTTATATGGTTTTTACCATATACGCTTTTGTATTTAAATTTATCACTCTCTCCTTCAAGATATGCGAAAAATACTATAGTATGACCACCTTGCTTTAGCTTATCTAAATGATCTTTCTTTATAAGATCTGAAATTTTAAATCTTATCTCTTTACCCTTTTTATCTTTTAGCTCTACCACATCTTTTGGATTTGATTTAGATACTTCGTTATACTCTATGGTTTTTATGACTTTATATCCCCAAAGTACTTCTTTATATCTCTTGCTACCTTTTTCTTGTTTATATATAGCCTTTAAACTTATCTCTTCATTTGTCTTAAATGGATACTCATTGTCAGATACTACATTTACTATATGATCTGTTATATCTCTTAAAGATACCTTGTTTGTATAGCTATAGCTACCACCACTTTTATCTTTATATCCTATAGATATGATAGCTGTACCAGTGTAGGCATGTATGCTTTTAGTATCATAAATTTTACTTAGATCAGATGAATAGACTATAAGCTTAGTATCTTTCTTATCATTTCTATCTATAGGTATATTAAATGTAGCCCTATATGAGTTTTTCATATCTGAGTCTTTATTTTTAACTAAAGAGCTGCTCTCATATATACTCTTATCACCGCAGTGGTGAAGATATACCTTATCTATATCACTAGCTTCACCTTTTTCGTTTTCAATGATAAGATTATCTAGTGTTAGAGCTAGGCTTGAGCTAGATGTTGATGTAGGTTCTGCACTGTTACCAAGAGCTAGACGAAGCTTCATATCAAACATAGCTGAGTCTTTATCATCTCTAAGGGTAAAGTTATTCTCCTTAGCGAAATTTAGAAGGTTGAAATTTAGATATTCATCTTTAGATGAGGGGAGGGGGAAGTGGCTCATCTTTACCACACCATCTTCTAGCTTGTACTCTATCTCATCGCTACTTTGCCTTATGCTAGTAAAGCAAGCACCCTTTGTCTTGTTTTTATCATCTTTGCCATCATCGTTTTCTTTATAAAGTATCACACTATCTGACTTGGTCTTTGCGTTTTTAAATTTGATATCTCTATCAGATGAAGCACCTTTGTTCTCTTTCTCGTAAGTGTCAAATTTAAAGTCAGTGAGTATTAGCTCGCATAAATTTAGCTTGCCATAGTTTGGTCTGCTAGGATTTAGCTCTTTTGGGTTTAGCTCGCTGCAGTCAAATTCACTTTGGCTAGCTAGCACGATGGTAAAGTTGCTCTTTTTAGGCTGAAATATCCTAATAGGAGTAGCAGTCTTGATAGGGCATAGTATGAGCATATCCTCTTGTTTATAAAGCTCTTCTTCTCTTCTTTTTAAGAGCTTATTTATCCTTGAAGCGTTAGAGGTTGAAGAGGAGGTTAAATTTACGCAGTAGATATTTTCGGTCTCAAATTTCTTTGATGTCTCAGAGCTCAAAAGAGAATTTAGCTTACCAGCAAATGGCTTAAATAGCCCCTCACACTTTGAAGCGGTACTGTTTGATCTCTCTTCGTCTTTTTGCATAAATTCTAAATGTGTGACGTCCTCTTTGTGCTCTTTGCCGTTTTTGTGTTTTGTTACATACATCGCTTTTGAGATATTTAGGTGGGTAAAGATATCTATGCACTCGCCAAAGCTGACACGCTCCATGCTAGCCGCACTAGACGTGTCGCTTAGCGCTTTGTTATTTTCATCTGACTCGTAAAGGCCAAACTGAGCCGAGATCTTTTTTCTTAAAAGTTTAAGGTTGTGTGGGTTATCATCGCTAAAGCTCTCGTGACCTAGCCAAAACCACGCTTTAAAGCGACTTTTGCTCTTGATGTATTTTGCTAAAGCTGGGTCGATATTTTTCTTGCTACTTATGTGAAGCAGGGCTAGAAGTGCGACGTGCTCTTTTGAGACATTAGACGTCCCAGATGAAGCGAGCTTGACCTCTTCTAAATTTGCAAGTGACGAGCCTCTTAGCTTCTCTTTTATATCAGCCGCTAGTGGCTTTAGTTTTGACTCTAAAATGGCATTTAACTGCTCATCTTGGCTAAATTTAAACTCAGGCAACTCTGCGCCAGCGCTGCCAGATGCCTTTGCGTAAGCAACCCTTGCAGCATTATTTATATCGTTAAAAAGCTTTTCTACGTCTATCTTTGAAACAACGGTTTTTGTTGTAGTGTTGGTTATGGCTTTTCTAATAGCCTCGATCACTTTTGCCTTGTTAGCACCATAAATTTGAGCGCATATCGCGTCTAGATCGTCCTTTAGACTAAAGCTATAGCCCATAAGTAGCTTGTCGCCAGAGATGAAAGGCTTGTTAATATCGGCGCTATATGATAGTTTGATGATATCTATTAAGTTTTCTTTAAAATTCGCATCATTTCTAGGGGTTATCGGCATAAAACTTCCTTGATTATTGTTTTGATATATTAGCACAAACTTAAAAAGTTTTCAATAAAAAACTATTTTTATGAAATTTTTGTCTTTTTAAGAAATTTGATAGTTAAATTTATATTAGAACAGCGAACAACTAAAGGCCATGGCACGAAAAATTATCAAAGAGCCTTTATAAACTCTTTAAATTTATCTCCTCGCTCGGCGTAGCTCTTAAACTGATCTAGGCTCGCAGCTGCTGGGCTTAGAAGCGCTATCTCGCCACTTTTTAGCTCTTTACTTATCTCATTTACAGCATTTTGTAAAAAGTCGCATTTTAGGGCGGGGACGTTAAATTTATCAGCTAAATTCATAAGTTTGTCGCTGTTTGAGCCGATGGCGTAAATTTTGACTTTAA
>CAUUZE010000075.1:0-9335 GCA_963549665.1 Campylobacter concisus
TTAAAACTGATCTTGGCAAGCTTCATCAAGCGATGGTTCTTTTTGGACGCTACACCTGCAAGGCTAAAAAACCGCTTTGTTTTGAGTGCATTTTAAGTGATCTTTGTAAAAGCAAGGATAAGGTGATATAGATAAAATTTGCTAGAAATTTCTAGCAAATTTTACTTTTTTTATGAGTTATATTTTTTAACGATACCGCGAACTACTTTTTCTATAAAAAGTGCAGAGGCTACTTCACAATGCTCTCTTGTAGAGTGCGGTGAGTAGATATTTGGTCCAATAGAACATGCACTAAGACCCGCTTTTTTCTCCAAAAGCACTCCACACTCAAGTCCAGCATGCACAGCTGTTATCCTTGCATTTGGCTTATAAATTTTAAGCTCTTCTAAGATATCGTTTGCAAATTTATCATTTATAGGTTTCCAAGCTGGGTTTCTATCTTTTGAAATGACGCTAAAACCAACCGCTTTTGCAAGCTCTGAAATTTCAAATTCCATCCTATTTAGCCCATCTTTGCTCATTGACCTTGCGAAAAACTCCACTTCAAGCGTGCCATCATCTTTGATCTTTGCAAGTGAGAGATTGACGCTATCTTGCGGTATACCCAGCTCGCAGTTATAGGCTCTTACGCCTTGTGAAAATGAGTTGATAAGAGCTAAAATTTTATCGCCGTTTTCTAAAATTTCATCTCCCATGCCAAGCTTTTTCACGCTTAAATTTTCACACTCGCTCTTTAGCTCTTTATCACTTAAAACTAGTGCAGTTGCGCCGCTTGGGATAGAGTTGCTTCGCTCGCCACCTTCAGATTTAACAAGCTTGCAGCCATTTTTAGTCACAAATGCCGCCAAAACCTTGATCGCATTTGGGATATTTTTATGTATCTCGTTACCAGAGTGTCCGCCAGGTAGGCCGCTCACTTTTACTTCATAAAGCGTGCTCTCTTTTGTCTTTTTGCTATTAAGCGAGATAGTAGCAAATAAATTTACACCGCCAGCGCAGCCGATAGTGACGCGGTCGTCTTCTTCGCTGTCTAAATTTAAAAGCTTATCGGCTAAAAGATCGCCGCTAAAACCAGCAGCTCCAACCATGCCGACCTCTTCGTTGTTTGTAAAAAGGCACTCAATGTCGTCAAATTCGCTTATCATCTGCATCATGATAGCCACGCCTATGCCGTTATCGGCACCTAAAGATGAGTTTTTAGCTCTCATATAGCCATCATCGCCATAAACTATCTCGATCTTTGGTGCGTCGCCCATACAGACCATATCGTAGTGGCTTTGCAAGCAAATTTTTGGCTTGCCTTTAAATGCATGAACGTTGCCAAAACTATCGACCACGACCTCACAGCCCTTATCTTTTGCATAGCTAGCCAGAAAATCACGCATCTTATCAGTCTCATAACTGCAGTGCGGTATCGCCGCAAGTGTCTCAAATTTCGCTAAAACTTCGCTCTTTGACATATTTGCCTCCTTTAAATTTATTTTATCTCGCCCTTATAGCCAGTCGCATCGACCGCCTTTAAAAGCTCTTTTTCATCGACCTTGTCATCTGCTATAACGACAGCTTTTCGCTCTTTTAGCGATACATCTGCCTTTTTTACGCCTTCAACGCTAAGTGCGGCCTTTCTTACTATCGCTGTGCAAAGCGGGCAGTGCATGCTAGGCACTGAAATTTCTATCGTTTTCTCAGCGTAGCAACTAAGTGCAAGAAGCGCTAAAACTAAAATTTTACGCATAAATTTCTCCTAAAAGCTCCGGATATGTAAGGAGTAAAAGTAGTATCACTCCAAAAAGTATATATATAAGTATCCATTTTTTCTTTTTATAGCTTAGGTTGCAGCTTTTTGGCTTGTAAAATAAAGCCACACCTGAGATCACAAAGCAAATAACCGCCACGACGCTCAAAGGGACGCGGTACTCGTATAAATTTTGTGTCCAAGATAGAAAAGAAAAAGAAGTGCCAAAAAGCAAGAAAAGAAGTGCCGGTAAGCAGCACAAGGTAGCGCCGATAGCACTACCTATGGATGTTAGTATCAGCCAAAAGGCTCTCATTTTAGCTCTGTTGAGACGTAGTCGTAGCTAAATTCTTTTGGCGAATAGTAGTTTTGTGTGTTGCCATCAACCTCAGCGTATGGATAGCCAAAGTTGTTTAGCGGAGTTTGCTCTGGGGTTGGCTTTAAGATAAAGTCACGTCCGTAGTTAAAGCCTATCCAGCACATCTCCCAGTTGCCAAAGCAATAATCCCTAACAGCTTTGATCTTAGCGTCGTCGTTTGTTAATTTCTCGCCCAGTCTTACCTTCGTAACGTCAGCTGGATCAACCGGTATCCAACCATAGCCTTTTAAGTAAAACTCAGCCCTGCAGTGCTGTCCGCCTGAAATTTTAGCCACGCCGTCTTTTGCGCTACCCATCTGATCTGAAAATCTAGACTGACCAACTCTAATGCCAAAAATTTCTCTTGCTGGGATGCCAACTGATCTGCAAAGTCCCACAAAAACTGAGTTTATGTCGGTGCATTTGCCAACTAGCTTACCACTTTCAAGTATGGCTTTAACATCGCCAGTACCACATCCAATGACGCTGTTATCACGCTGCATAGTGTTTGCAACCCACGTATATATCGCTTTTGCACGCTCCAAATCGCCTTTAGTATTGCCGATAATCTCTAGCGCTTTTGCTCTTACGACGCCGTCAGTTGGGATGTGTGAAGTTGGTTTTAAAAACTCTAAAATCGCAGGATCGACCTTCTCGTTTGGATCGTAATTTACCTTGCTAAAGTCGGTATTGCGCTCTGTTGTTTGAATTTTAAACTGGATATTTAAAATAGGTCTTTGCTCATTTTCTTCAAATTCGCCATACATTGTTGGTATTAGCGTGTCTGAGATATAGACGTTTTTAGCTGTTGTGTTTATGACGTAGTCTTGGGTTAGTTGCTGATAAGTGGTGCTTAGTGGAAGGGGCAACCAAATTCTTGAGCTTTTGCCCTTTTCAAGAAGCTGGTGTTTGAAATTTACGTCGAAATTTCTAACAACTGGGTTTGCTGGCTCGTCGCTAGCTAGAGTGACACTTGGAAGCAGACTTGCTGCACCTAAAAAACTACTGAATTTAAAAAAATCTCTTCTTTGCATAAAATGCCTTTTTGCTTAATCTTAGCCAAACTTGGCTCTAAAACTGCCTGCTATTCTAGCATAAAATTTTTATTTATGATAAAATCCGCCACATGAAAAAGATTATATTTTTAGGCTTTATAGCGCTATTTTGCAATGGTTGTCTTTATATGAACGAGCGTGGAGTTTCGACGCAATATTATAATGATTGTAAAGAGTATTATGATGCGACTGGCACCTACCAAAAAGAGTGTCCGCACAACATCGTCGACTGGAAATAGCGTGGATCTTAGCAAATTTAACGAGCAGCAAAAGCAAATTTATAATAGGATAGAAAATTTAGCAAATTTTGATTGCGAATTTAGCCTTAGTGAGAGCGTAAATGTCAAATTTAAAGAGCTGAGCGCTGCGAGCAAAGATGAAATTTATAACCTCGCCCTTAGCCTAAAGCCTTGGCGAAAAGGGCCATTTTTGCTTGATGATATATATATAGATAGCGAGTGGCAAAGTTTTATTAAATTTAATATCCTTGCCCCACACCTAAATTTAGCTGGTAAGTGCGTGGCTGACGTGGGTTGCAACAATGGATATTATATGTTTAAGATGCTTGAGTACGGCCCAAAAAGCATAACTGGCTTTGATCCTAGCGTGCATACATATTTGCAGTTTGCTTTTTTAAATAAATTTATCCGCTCAAATATCACTTACGAGCTTCTTGGAGTAGAGAGCTTGCCAGAGTTTGGAGCGAAATTTGACACCATTTTTTGCCTTGGCGTGATATACCACAGAAGCGATCCTATAAAGATGCTAAAAGAGCTAAAAACCGCGCTAAATCCTGGTGGCGAGCTATTTTTAGACACGATGTATATAGATATGGATGGCGACTTTGCGCTAAGCCCAAAAGATAGATACTCAAAAATTCCAAATATCTACTTTGTGCCAACGCTTAGCGCGCTTTGCAACTGGTGCGAGAGGGCTAAATTTAAAGACTTTAGCTTGCTTGATACAAAGGCGACTGATCTAAATGAGCAGCGAAAAACGCAGTGGATAGATGGAGAAAGTCTTGGAAATTTCTTAGACCCAGACGATAATACAAAGACCATCGAGGGCTACCCAGCGCCAAAAAGAGCCTACGTGAGAGTTAAAATTTAAGGATAAATATGGCAGATGAAAATATTTTTGAAGCAAAAGACGAATCACAAATAATCCTCCCAGAGGACGAAAACCCACTAAGAAACGAGATAAAAACAGCACCTTTAACAAAGCTAAATTTTAGTGGAACGGCATTTTTGCTTGAGAAAAATCACGCAAAAACTAGATTTTTTACCACAGCTGATATGGTGAGCGACGCAGAAGGGCTCATACATAGCGGCTTTGTCTTCATGGGGGCAAACTACGCAGCGCTTTTAGCTATAAATGAAGAATTTTGCGTTAGCATCGGAGCTAGGATAAATTTCTTTGGACCGCTCAAACTTGGCGATGTGGTCGAATTTGACGCACAAGCAAGGTTTGAAGAGAGTAGAAAAAGAGAGGTAAAAGTGATAGGCTACGTAAAAGAGATCAAGATCTTTGAGGGTGTCTTTCAGCTAGTCACGCTTGAAGAGCATATCTTTGTCACTCAGCAAAAAAATATCCAAAAAGAAGCCGCCATAAGACAAAAGAAAGAGCGCGAAGAGGCGCAGGCTAAAAATAACGGCTAAATTTAACTGATGAGATATAAATTCTCATCTTTTAACTTCAAACAAACTCAAATTTTTAAAGACAAATCTTATCTTATTATCTTATTTTGGTAAACGATCGGTAATAATTTTTGAAATTTTTAACGAAATTTAAGCTATAAAATTAATTTTCTATGATAATATCCTTTCAAAACATTTTTATCAAAAGGAGATTTAGATGAAACTTACAAAAGTTAGCTTAGCTGCTTTGGTTGCTTTAGGTGCATTTTCAAGCGTTGCAAGTGCAACTCCACTTGAAGAAGCTATAAAAAACGTAGATCTTTCAGGATTTGCAAGATATCGTTATACAAATGATCATTACAAAAATAGTGCTCAATCAGACACCAAAAGATCAAGCATAGGCAGTCATACATTTAGAATGCAGACAGCATTTAAAGCTGCAATCGATGATAACTTCTTTGGTGTTTTAAACCTAAGATATCAAGCAAATGATGGTTCAGGTGATAATGCTGGACGTAAATTCAGTAATAGATACGATTATGTTAATGACAACGGTACAGATAAAACAAATACAACTGGATCATTTGGCGTATATGAGATGTATCTAGGCTATAAAGTAGGCAATACTACTGTCACAGCTGGTAAACAAAAGCTAGGAACTTTTTATGATAATAAAGATATAGCTGGCACAGGTCTTAAAGTAATAAATACTGATGTTTCAGGTCTTACTCTAGCCGCAGCAGCTTTTGATGCATTAGAAGAAGATGATGGTACAGATGCTAAGAATATAGACACAAACGGTCCGTTAGTAAAAACTTTAACTACTTCAAATACTTTTAGTGATTCATCTGCAAATATCTATTATTTAGCAGCTCTTGGAAGTTATGATCCACTTTCTTTTAAAATAGCTATTGCAAATGTTTCTGAAGTTGCTGCACTCTATGGTGCAGATGCTGGCCTAGACTTTAATGTAAATGATGATGTAAGCATCAATGGTAAAGCTCAATATGTTCATAATGAATCTGATAATAAAAATGTAGCTGATGCAAATTTCTGGGCAGTTCAAGCTGGTCTAAAAGCATATGGTGCTAAATTTAATGCTGGTTACCTAGACTTTGATGCTAAAAACAAAGATAGTGATGCAAAAAATAAAGGCAAGGCATCATTTGTAACACTTGATGGAAATGGTGATCTAATAAATCCAGCAAAAATCCTAAATGGTGGAATGGCAGGTTCATCACAATTCTATAACCATATTAAAGGAAATAACGACTACTGGTTTGTTAATGGTGGATACAGCATAGATAAATTTGGCTTTGGCGCTGGATACACTCAAGGTAAAGGCTATAGCTGGGCTCTTGGTAAAGAGAGAGCAAAAAGAAACGAATGGTCTCTTGATGCTAGCTACAAATACAGTAAAAAACTTACATTCCTTTCTTGGTATGCAGCTGCTAAAGACAAAAAAGACGGCGAAAGCTACAAACAAAATCGTATCAGATTTGAAGCAAAATATAGCTTCTAAAAACATTTATCCGAGCGAGCTTTCGCTCGGATTTTTAGACTTCTCAATACTTAATCAAAATCAGCAAATATAGCTAATAAAATTTATATAATGCCAAACAAAAAAGGCAAAAAATGTATCTTTTTTCTCTCATTACGCATTTAGTTTGCGCCATTATCTTTATAGGATATGTATTTTTTGATGTTTGCATATATCCATTTGCCAAAAAAACGATAAGTCCTCAAACTCTTGAAGCTGTCAAAAAGGCTTACACAAAAGGCAGTGCAAAGGTTTTTGGCACGGCTTTTTTACTACTTTTGATAAGTGGGGCATATATGGCAAAGGACTATCTTGGAGGCGAGCATGGTTGGTGGCAGAACAACTTTCAAAAGCTCCTGCTAGCAAAGATCGCGGTTTTGCTTCTCATGTGCCTTATCACTTTCATCTCTGTTTTTAATGTCACTATCTTAAAAAAGCCAGATCCATTTGGTAAATTTTCACATCTTATAGCTCTTGTGCTTTGTCTAGCAATGGTCATTCTGGCAAAACTTATGTGGTGGGTTTAGCAGTAAAATTTGGCTGTAAATTTAAGCCCAAATTTGCAGCCAAGTCTAATTTTCAGTCGATACTTTTTAGCTTATCTTTATTAAGCCCCTCTTCTATGCGCTTGATCTCTTCGCTTCCATCTCTTACGACGCTTTTGTCGTATTTTAGATACTCATCTATCTTTTTTGGATACTCGACATGAGTTAGGATAAATTTAAAGACATTTAGCCTAGCCTCTTTTTTATTGTCACTTGAGACGATCACCCACGGCGAGATGCTGTTGTGAGAGGCAAGTAGCATCGAGTATTTGGCGATGGAGTACTGGTCCCAAAGCTCTTGCGCTTTTTGATCTACTGGAGAGATCTTAAACTGCTTTAATGGGTCATTTAGACGCTCTTTAAAGCGCTTTTTTTGCTCCTCTTTTGTGATAGAGAGGTAAATTTTAAAGAAAATGATGCCTGAGTTTATGATCATCTCTTCAAATTTTGGCACCTCGCGCAAAAACTCTTTATGCTCAGCCTGCGTGCAAAAGCCCATCACTGGCTCTACACCAGCTCTGTTGTACCAGCTCCTATCAAAGATGACGATCTCGCCAGCGCTTGGCAGATGTGTCACATATCTTTGAAAGTACCACTGCGTCTTCTCGACGTCACTTGGCTTTGTAAGCGCCACGATACGGCAACCGCGCGGATTTAGATGCTCGGTTAAGCGCTTTATCGTGCCACCCTTGCCAGCTGCATCTCGACCCTCCATTAACATGAGCACCCTAAGCCCTTTGTCTTTGACATGATTTTGGAATTTTAAAAGTTCTATCTGAAGCAACCTAAGCTCATCTTCGTAGCCAAGTTTATCGCTCTTTTGGTGCTTTTTATCTTTTGACATCATCGCTCCTTTTGAAAATTTCACGCTTTTTCACGATTTTACTATAAAATAGAATAAATTTAAGAATTTAGACTAAAATCATCTCTTTTAATTTAGCAAGGATTAGCATGTTTTTTAAATTTATTTTCTCTCTCATTCTGTTTGCAAGCTCGCTTTTTGCCGAGGTTTTAGACGTTAGTAAGGCATTTGTTTTAAACTCAAGTATCGATGAACAAGGTGTTGAGATCAAGTTTAAATTTGGCGAAAATATCTATCTTTACAAAGATAGCTTTGAGGTTAAGCTTGGCGAAGAGAAGATAAACAGCCTCTTAAATATGCCAAAGAGCGAAAACACCGGCGAATATGAAATTTATCCAAAAGATTTTTCACTGTTTATCCCATTAAATTTAGTAAAAGAGCATCTTAAAAACGGCAATGCCAGGCTAAATTTAAGCTATCAAGGTTGTGCTAAAAATGGCATCTGTTACCGCCCGCAAACTAAAATTTATGACATCTTTGAGAAATTTGGCAAATTTAGTATCATAGCCTTTGAAAAAGAGCAAAAAGACGAAACAAATCCTGAATTTACCGAGCTTTCAGAAGATCAAAGCATCGCAAATGAGCTAAGTAGCAAAAACTTTTTCATCTCGCTTGCGACATTTTTTGGCTACGGCCTCTTGCTCTCGCTCACGCCTTGCGTCTTTCCGATGATACCGATCTTATCAAGCATCATCGTCTCAAAGGGCGGCAGCCTAAATGCCAAAAAAGGCTTCTTGCTCTCGCTAGTCTATGTAGTTGCGATGAGCCTTGCTTACGCACTTGCTGGCGTTGGGGCAAGCCTGCTTGGCTTTGGCATCGCAGGGGCTCTGCAAAACATCTACGTGCTTGGTGCATTTGCGGCCATTTTTGTCATCTTGAGCTTTAGTATGTTTGGCTTTTACGACATCAAACTGCCGTCAAAATTTGAAAACTTAATCAGCAAAAAGTCACAAAACAGCTCAGGCCTAATCGGCGTTTTCATCATGGGCTTTGCCTCAGCGCTCATCGTCTCGCCTTGCGTGGCAGCACCGCTAGCAGGCGCACTTCTTTACATCGCGCAAAGCGGAGATGCCATTTATGGGGGCATCATGCTCTTTGTCATGGGGCTAGGCATGGGCGCACCGCTTCTTGTGATAGGGCTAAGCTCTGGCAAGCTCCTGCCAAGGCCTGGCGGCTGGATGGATGAAGTTAAAAAACTCTTTGGCTTTTTGATGCTCATCATGGCTGTTTGGATCCTCGCACGCGTGCTTGGAGCGTTTTTTGAACTACTAGGTTATGGCGTCATAGGCGTCTTTGCGGCCATTTATCTTGGGGCGTTTGAGGCAGCAAATAGCGGCTGGGCTAAATTTAAAAAAGCGCTTTGCGTGCTAGTTTTTATCTACTCGCTCATGCTGATAATCGGCGCATTTTTGGGCTCAAAAGATGCCTTTTCGCCGCTTTCTGGACTAAATTTAGCCAAAAACGAGAGCGAGCTAAATTTCAAACAAGCTAGAAATTTAAACGAGCTAAACGAGATGATAAAAAGCTCAAGTAAGCCAGTGCTAGTGGATTTTTATGCCGACTGGTGCGCGAGCTGCAAAGAGATAGAGCACATCACTTTTAA
>CAUUZE010000076.1:0-9323 GCA_963549665.1 Campylobacter concisus
CCAAACTCGATCATATCTCCCTCACGTCCAAGAGGTATGATACGAACGGCCGTTGTTTTTTGATTTATAACGCCGATAGCCGCCTCATCAGCAATCATCGCAGCTATACTCTCGCTTGGCGTATCCGCAGGTATGGCGATCATATCAAGTCCCACCGAGCATATCGCAGTCATCGCTTCAAGCTTTTCTAAATTTAGCGATCCTGCGCGCACCGCAGCTATCATGCCTTCATCTTCTGAGACTGGGATAAACGCACCGCTTAAGCCGCCAACTTGATTGCACGCCATGACGCCACCTTTTTTGACCGCGTCATTTAGCAGAGCTAGTGCCGCAGTTGTTCCGTGCGTACCAACAGCCTCAAGCCCCATCTCCTCAAGCACGCGAGCCACCGAGTCGCCCACAGCAGGCGTTGGAGCAAGAGAGAGATCGACGATACCAAATTTCACCCCAAGGCGCTCACTCGCCATTTGACCGACTAACTGGCCGATACGAGTGATCTTAAACGCCGTCTTTTTCACAGTCTCAGCCACCACGTCAAAGCTTTCTCCACGCACCTTTTCAAGCGCTCTTTTTACGACGCCTGGGCCTGAAACGCCGACATTTATCACCACATCAGCCTCGCCCACACCGTGAAATGCACCAGCCATGAAAGGATTGTCCTCGACTGCATTTGCAAAGACGACAAGCTTTGCACAGCCCATCTCTGAAGCTGCTGCCGTCTCTTTTATGATGCGTCCCATGTCACGCACTGCGCTCATATTTATGCCACTTTTTGTTGAGCCGACATTGACGCTTGAGCACACTTTCGCGGTTTGTGCGAGCGCTTGCGGGATAGAATTTATCAAAATTTCATCGCCCTTTTGATAGCCCTTTTGCACTAAAGCCGAAAAACCACCTATAAAATCAATACCAACTTCAATGGCCGCCCTATCAAGCGTCTTTGCGATCATCACGTAGTCTTTTGCATCCGTTGCGGCGCCGATTATCGAGATAGGAGTCACGCTCACTCTTTTATTGACGATTGGTATGCCTAGCTCGGCAGAAATTTCATTGCCCACTCTAACTAGGTCTTTGGCTTTAGTGGTGATTTTTGCGTAAATTTTGTCGCAGGCTTTATTAATGTCAGGGTCGATGCAGTCAAGCAAACTAATGCCCATTGTGATCGTTCTGATGTCAAAATTTTGCTCCTCGATCATCGAGATAGTTTCGGTTACATTTTTGATATCCATCTTTTGTCCTTAAATTTTGTGCATAGCATCAAAAATGGCTGAGCTTTGGATATTTATCTTTACTTTTAGGCTCTCTCCAAGCTTATCTAGCTCCGCTCTTAAGGCTGTAAAGTCCTTATTTTCATCGCTTGAAACCACCGCCATCATCGTGAAAAAGTCGCTTAAAATAGTCTGACTTATATCATCTATATTTAGCCCTAGCTCGCTAAGCTTTGCTGAGACGCCAGCAACGATGCCAACTCTATCTTTTCCGACTACGGTTACGATCGCTTTCATCTTTTCTCCTGTTAAATTTTAAATTTTCTATATAAAGTGCGTTTTGGCTATCAAAATTTAAGCCCTGCACCAAGCAAAGCCAAATTTTGATAGCCAAATTTAAACTGGCAAATTTTAAAATTTGCTCTAAATTTTATCTTTTGTAAATTTACTTCGAGCAAGCACTCTTGCCGTCATTTACTGGCTGGATCGCTGAGTTATCAGCCCCGCCGCCGTTATTTATATTTTCTATTATCTCCCAAAGCCTTGCAGCTGCGCTCTCATAGCGTTTTGCAGTGACTGAGTTTGGCTCATAGAAGCTAACTGGTTTGCCACTATCGCCACCCACTCTAACAGCTGGCTCGATAGGAATTTCAGCTAAAATTTGAGTGTTGTAAGCCTTTGCCACCTCTTCAGTCGTGCCTTTGCCAAATATGTCATACTCTTTGCCGTTATCTGGGCAGATGAAGCCGCTCATGTTTTCGATGACGCCAGCGATTGGGATGTGAAGCTTCTCAAACATATCAAGCGCACGCTTACTATCATCAAGTGCTACTACTTGAGGTGTTGTGACGCAGACACCTGCCGTTACTGGCACGCTTTGAGCTAGAGTTAGCTGCGCATCGCCCGTTCCTGGAGGCATGTCGAGGAACAATACATCAAGCTCGCTCCAAAGCACGTCCCTTAGCAGCTGCTCGATCGCTTTCATTATCATCGAGCCACGCCAGATAAGGCTCATGCCCTCTTCCATCAAAACGCCCATACTCATCATCTCCACGCCGTGGCTAAGTATCGGCTTTAGCTTGTTGCCAACGACTTGTGGCTGAGTATTTACTTCGCCAAGCATCCTTGGGATGTTTGGTCCGTAGATGTCAGCGTCTAGAATTCCCACTTTTTTGCCTAGTTTTGCCATTGAGATGGCTAAATTTAGAGTTGTGGTTGATTTACCAACGCCACCTTTACCAGAGCTTACCATTACGAAATTTTTAACTTGCGGCGCGATATTTTTGCCACTTTGAGTGTTACTTTTCTCCTCAGGCATCTTTGGCTGGATCAAATTTAGCACATACTCGTTTGAGCCCATGACACGTTTGATGTCTGTTTTTAGCTCGTTTGCCACGTCAGAGCTTGAGCTAACGATCTCGACTTCTATTGTAATTTTATCGCCGATCTCCACATTTTTTACAAAGCCAAAGCTAACTATATCCTTCTCAAATCCCGGATATATGACGCCTTTTAGTCTATTTAAGACCTCTTCTTTATTTAACATTTTTCTCCTTTTTCTAGATCTTTTGAAATTTTATATGCACAAAATTTTGGTCCACACATCGAACAAAAATGAGCGCTCTTAAACGCATCTTCTGGCAAGCTCTCGTCGTGAAGCTCTCTAGCCTTTTTTGGATCAAAGCTAAGCTCAAACTGCTTATTCCAGTCAAATGCATACCTCGCGTCACTCATCGCATGGTCTTTTTCGATAGCTCCAGCCTTGCCAAGTGCGACGTCTGCGGCATGAGCTGCTATCTTGTGAGCTACGATGCCCTCTCTTACATCATTTTCATTTGGTAGTCCTAGGTGCTCTTTTTGCGTCACGTAGCAAAGCATGCTAGCGCCGTGATATGCCGCCATCGTACCACCTATCGCTGAAGTGATATGATCATACCCCGCGCCGATATCGCTAACAAGCGGTCCAAGCACGTAAAATGGGGCGTCATGGCAGAGCTCTTGTTCGATTTTCATATTATACTCAATTTGACTTAATGGCACATGACCAGGGCCTTCTATCATCACTTGCACATCTTTTTGCCACGCACGAAGTGTTAGCTCTCCAAGCACTTTTAGCTCGCTAAGTTGCGCTTCGTCTGTTGCGTCGTAAAGGCAACCTGGGCGAAGTCCGTCGCCAAGCGAGAGTGAGACGTCGTATTTTGCGCAAATTTCTAAAATTTGATCAAAAATTTCATAAAATGGATTTTGCCTATTTAGCTTTGACATGTAGCTAGCACTCAAACTGCCACCACGGCTAACTATGCCCATTTTACGCTTTTTAACAAGGGGCAAAAACTCACGCAAAAAGCCAGCGTGTATCGTAAAGTAACTAACCCCTTGCCTTGCTTGCTTCTCTAGCACGCTTAAAATTAGCTCATTTGTGATATTTGTAACCTCTTTTGCCTCTTTTAAAATTTCATACATCGGCACTGTGCCAACTGGCACGCTTGAGTGCTCTATGATCGCACTTCTAATGGCGTCTAAATCGCCGTCCGTACTTAGATCCATAACCGTATCAGCGCCAAATTCTAGGCAAATTTCAAGCTTTCTAAGCTCAGTGCAAATGTCACTACTTAGGCTTGAGTTGCCGATATTTGCATTGATTTTTGTCTTTAGCTTTCTGCCTATGCCCATTGGCTTTAAATTTGTGTGATTTACATTTGCTGGGATGATGATGCTACCTTTTGCCACCTCATCCATCACTAAATTTTCGCTCACTCCTTCGATCTTTGCTACGTAGCTCATCTGCTTTGTAAGCTCTCCTCGCCTAGCATAGTACATCTGCGTCTTTGTCATGACTAGCCTTTTTTTAAAATTTAAGGGCTCATTTTAGTCCTTTTTTGTTTTGAACTAACTAAATGCAAAACTTAAATTTATTTCTATAAAAAGAAATATTTAGCTTTTAGGTGTATAATTCCGTAACAATCTTCAAAGGAGCTACCTTGCTTGATATCTCACTTATAATGCTTGGAGCGGGAAATTCCAGTCGTTTTGAGCTACCTGTAAAGAAGCAATGGCTTCGCATCGGCAGCGACCCACTTTGGCTATTTGCCACTAAAAATTTGAGTAACTTTTACACATTTAAAGAGATCATCGTCGTTAGTAAAGAGTGCAAATATATGTCTAAATTTGCTCCAAATTATAAATTTGTTGATGGCGGCGAGACAAGGCAAGATAGCCTAAAAAACGCACTTGAGCTTGTAAATAGCGAATTTGTCCTAGTTAGCGACATCGCGCGCCCTTGCATATCAAGCGAGCTCTTTCACAAGATCATCGAGGCGGCCGCTCAGGCTGACTGTGTGGTGCCTGCGCTAAAGATCGCTGACACTGCATATCTTGGCGAAAACGCAATAGACAGAGAAAAGGTAAAACTTATCCAAACACCGCAGCTCTCGCGCACAGCACTTCTTAAAAAGGCTCTTAGTAGTGGTGAAATTTACACAGATGATAGCTCTGCTATGAGAGCCATTGGCGCAAGTGTTTGGCACATTTTGGGCGATGAGATGGCTAGAAAGATCACTTTTAAAGAGGACCTAGCTAAAATTTCAGCCCTAAAAGCACCAGAAAATGAGCTCTTTGTAGGAAACGGCTTTGACGTGCATGAGTTTGAAAAGGGCCGTCCGCTTGTGCTTTGTGGCGAAAAGATCGACTATGAGTTTGGGCTAAAAGCTCACAGCGACGGCGATGTGGCACTTCATGCACTAACAGACGCTATCTTGGGAGCTGCTGGGCTTGGCGACATAGGCGAACTATTTCCTGATACGGACGCTAAATTTAAGGATATTAGCTCTATTTACTTGCTTGAGGAGGCCTACAAAAGAGTGCAAAGCGTGGGCTTTGTGCTAACAAACGCTGATATCACGATAATGGCTCAAAAGCCAAAACTTTCAAAACTAAAATCAAAAATGGAGACAAACATCGCGCAGGCTCTAAATTTAAGCCAGAGCCGCATAAATGTAAAGGCAACGACGACTGAGGGGCTTGGCTTTGTCGGTAGATGCGAAGGGATCGCTGTCATGGCAAGCGCTAGCCTTAAATTTTACAACTGGACACAAATATGAAAATTTTAATAGTAGAAAACGAAATTTACCTAGCTGGCTCGATGGCTAGCAAACTAGCTGACTTTGGCTACGACTGTGAGATCGCAAAGAGCGTCAAAGAGGCTTTGAAATTTGAAAATTTTGACGTAGTGTTACTTTCTACCACACTCCCGGGGCAAGACTTCTATCCAGTCATAGAGAAATTTAAAAGCTCTATCATCATCTTACTCATCGCCTACATCAACAGCGACACCGTGCTAAAGCCGATACAAGCGGGCGCGGTAGATTACATCCAAAAGCCATTTATGATAGAAGAGCTTGTTAGAAAGATAAGACATTTTGAAGAGTTTAGAGGCTTTAAAAACGAGATCAAAAACTACGAAAACTATATAAATTTCGCCCTAAAAGATTACGAGATACCTTGTTTTGAAGCTAAAAAGATCAAATTTCCACTTCTTTTAAAATCAAGCAAAAATGGCTACAGCGACAAATTTATCTTTAACTATGTAAAGTCAAACAAAACGCCATTTTTGTTTTTAGGCAAAGCCTGTTTTAGTGAGCTTGAAAAAGCACTTGCTCAAAGTGGCGATGAGCTAATATACATCACAAATCTTGAAGAGCTAAAAGAGGATGAAAAAGAGAAAATTTTAGAGCTTTGCAAAAAGAAAAAAGTGGCTATACAAACTAGTGATTTTGCGCAAAGTGCGCCATTTGAGGAGCTTGAACTCTCAATCAGAGATAAAAATTTTGACATCGGCGAGATCGTCACGATCGATGAATATATAAAATATATCATCGTTAATTATCAAGATAAATTCCCCGACACCGAGCTTAGCAAAAAGCTTGGAATTTCTAGAAAATCACTTTGGGAAAAGAGAAAGAAATATGACGTCAGCAAGAAAAAATAGTGAAATTTCTATAAACACCGAAGTTTATGGCGCCTTAGAGCTTATCAAAAACAAAATTCTCTCAAATTTTAGCGCCCTGATGGACGATGAGCAGATCAAAGAGGTCGCAAAAAAGGGCTACTTTAACGGCGAACCGATGCCCTACTCTTTTGGCTTTGCCCCATTTGGCGAGATCAATCAAAATACCGCTAGCAAGCTGCATGCTGGGCAAAGAGTAAATTTAAATATGGACGGCAAGATCGTTGGGCACATCGACGTGGCAAAGGTCTTTAAATTTGACGAGAGCATGCGAGCTAAAAATATATTTTTAGCAAATGAATCAAACAGCGAAATGTCGCTAAATTTAGGCAAATACGGCATAAGTGGCGAGTATGAGCTATATGATGAGAGCTTACAAATAAGCAAAGATGCGCTAAATGAGCTGATAAAAGAGAGTGACGCAAAGAAAATAACGGCTGTCTTTTTAACAGCTGATCCATTTAACCGCGCGCATGAACGCCTAGTTAGGATGACCATCGACAAGGCCGATCTCGTGGTCGTTTTTCTGGTAAGAACGCGCGAAGAGAGGCATATTGATTACGAGATCAGAAAGCAAGTGCTTGACTTTTTTAACCAAAACTATCTGCCAACAAAAAAGGTCTTTGTTTTTGCGCTAAAAAACACGACCCTTTTTAGCTCGCATGCCAACCCAACACTTGAGTGTATCGCGGCCTCAAGGCTTGGCGCAAATAAGCTCGTCATTGGACAAAACCACTCAGGCATCGGAATGTTTTTTGACCACAACGAAGCTCACACGATCCTTGATATCTACAAAAACGATCTAAATTTAGACGTGATCGTCCTGCCTGAGCTAGTTTATTGCAACAAGTGCAAGACGCTAGTTAGCACCAAAAGCTGCCCGCACGGACAGCACCACCAGATCAAATACCACCCAGACGTGATCAAAGAGCTCCTATTTAACGGCATTATGCCACCAGCCATACTCGTAAGGCCTGAAATTTCAGCGCTCATCTTAAGCAAGCTTTATGTAAATCGCTTCAAAGACATACAAAAGCTCTGCGACGATCTTTTTGTAAATTCTGGACTGCTTGAAAATAAGACCGACCGAGACTTTTACGAGGAGCTCATGAAGCTCTACCAGACATCATCACTCACTTAAGGAAATTTATGCAAAAGCTATTTTTGACATTTTTTGGATTTGGACTTTTACCAAAGGCACCTGGCACTTGGGGCTCGGTGGCTGGGGCTGTGGTGGCTTATTTTGTGCTATATTTTTTCTCATCTACCACGCTTTTGCTAGCTAGCATTTTGTTATTTTTGGTGAGCATTAGCATCATTGATGATTTTGAAAAAAAGGTAAATTCGCACGATGAGAGCTTTATCGTGATCGACGAAGTTGCTGGCGTTTGGCTTGCTATCGCCATTAGCGGAGCGACTATCTCTCAGCTAGTTCTCTCACTCGTGCTTTTTAGAGTGCTTGATATCAAAAAGCCTTCGATCATTGGCAGGATCGACCGCAACGTAAAGGGCGGACTTGGCGTCATGGGCGATGATATGGTTGCTGGATTTTTCGCTGGAATAATTAGCGCGATGATATATGGTGTGGTTATGAAATTTGGCATAGTTTTGCCGTAAGTTGAGCTAGCTATCTTGCTGGCTCTTTTTTAAATTTAACTCTCCCTGCTTTTTATTTTAGACCTCTTTTTAGATGAGAGCTTTATCGTTAGAATTTATCTCATCCTTGCCTGTAAATTTTTCTTTGTCATAATTTTTTCTAAAGACAATCATATTATAAAGTGAAAATTTTAGTTCTTCAAAAAGGCTTAAATTTTTTGCATTTTCAGGGGTTATCTCATTGCCATTTTTGTCACGTCCTTTGCCACCCAAAAACAGCAAATAAACAAGCGGAGTCATGAAGTTAGATCTTAAAAGAAGCGCCCAAAAGCAGTTTAAAAATCCGTAATTGTATTTAATACAAACGTAAAAACCAAAGGCGGCGTAAAGTGCCATTATAAAAAGCATAGTGTAAAAAATATAAGTTAGCCCATCATTATTAGAAACGTCAAAATACTCGCATACCTCACAAAAGATAGCCACAAAGGTGGGAAATATCACGAGCGGAAAAATGAGATGCAGGCCGATCAGGTCAAATTTACTCACATAGACTTTTATATTTCGCCTGCCAGCAAAGATCATCAACAAAATAGCTAGCACTATCGGCGCAAAGACCAAACTAGCATAGAGATCATTGATATCCAAGTTATGCTCCTATTTTACTTTGTAAATTTGAGTTTTGCTAACGATATTTTGTGCTCTTAAATTTAAAAACAGAGCTAAATTTACCTACGATTTTTACGGTTTTCTATGCCTATCCTCTCGCTATCTTCGATCTCTGCAACATAGCTTGGATTTTTCTTTTTAGCCTCTTTGTCTAAAAAGCTAATAAGCTTTGCATCGGCATTTTGATGAGAGCAGATGAGGATTATAAAATTTATGTAGTTGCTAGCTTCTTTTGGAGCAACCTGATTTTTTTTCGCTGGTATTATAAATTTCTCTCCAAAAATTTGTATAAGCTCGAAAAGCTCGTTTTTGCTTAGAGTTTTATCACCAGCAAGTTCTTCAAGCTTTTCGATCGTGATCTCTTCTTCGCTTTCGGGCTCTAGCCCTCTTGCCAAGACTTGATGATCTTTGTTTTTTAGCAAAAGATAGACTAGCGCGCAAATGGCCACTATAAGCAAAAAAACAAAAAAGACTATCAAGCCTTTAAGAAGCATCTATAACCTTGTGCAAAGAGAGCGTTTCGTAAATGCAAGAACGCTCATTGCTATCATAATGGCGATGCTTATCCAGACAAAATCAGGCACTGGAAGCGGATCTCCAGCTGCGTATGAGTGCATGCCAGCTAGATAGAAATTTACCCCAAAATAGGTCATTATGATCGACCAATAGGCAAAAAATGATGCAACAGCAAATGCGTATTGATTATTAAGCTTTGGTATAAATCTCATGTGAAGCACTGCTGCATAGACAAGGATCGAAACTAGCGCCCAAGTCTCCTTGCTGTCCCAGCCCCAGTATCTACCCCAGCTCTCATTCGCCCAAACGCCACCTAAAAAGTTTCCAAGCGT
>CAUUZE010000077.1:0-9282 GCA_963549665.1 Campylobacter concisus
CATGGCACCGGCACGCAGGCAAATGACAAAATGGAGGCAAAAGCTGTAAATTTAACGCTTGGCGCCACTTTTGCAAGCACGCTAAAGCCACAGATCGGTCATACGCTTGGGGCTGCTGGGGCGATAGAGAGTGCCATTTGCGCCATGCTTTGCATGGAGGAAAATAGCACCTTGCCGCCACATGTTTATGACGGCGAGTATGATGAAAGCTTGGAAGCTATATATTTAGTAAAAAGCGGCACGAAATTTGACGTAAAGACGGCGATGTCGCTATCTTTTGCCTTTGGCGGAGATAACGCCGCGATAATATTTAAAAGAGTGAGATGATGATAAGTGATTATTTGCCGCACAGCAGCGCCATAACCCTGATTGATGAAATTTTAGAATTTACCCCTGGCGAGAGCATAAAAGTAAGAAGCGTGATAAATGAGCAAAATCCATTTTTAGAAGATGGTAAATTTATGACGCAAAAGGCGATAGAGATGATGGCTCAAAGCCTTGGGATTTACGACTCAAAGATGCGTGAGCTAAGGGGCGAAAAGGCGATATTTGGCTTTTTACTTGGTAGTAGAAAATTTGAAATTTTTAGGCCATATTTTAAAGTGGGCGATGAGATAGTGATCGTCTCAAACTGCTCGATCCAAGATGAGAGTGGTTTTGGCGTTTATGACAGCGAGCTTTTTGTAAATGGCGAGCTTGGTGCAAGGGCGGTTTTAAACGTTATGAGCCCTGATGAAGAATTTGTAAAAAAGGCACTTAGTGAGTAAGAGAGTATTGATAACTGGATCAAGTAGAGGCATAGGAGCTAGCATCGCTAGGTGCCTTGATAATGAATACGAAGTGGTGCTTCACGCAAGAAGTAAGAGCGATGAGCTTTTAAAGATGGCTAGCGAGCTTGGGGCTAAATTTATGACATTTGACGTGGCTGACACTGCCGCAGCCAAAGAGGCCATAGAAGCTGACATGGAGGCAAATGGCGTTTACTATGGCGTTATTTTAAATGCTGGCATAACAAGGGATAATGCCTTTGTGGGGCTAAGTGACGAAGAGTGGTTTGACGTGATAGATGTAAATTTAAATGGCTTTTACAACGTCCTAAGACCAGCGCTAATGCCCATGATAAGGGCTAGAAAGCCAGCTAGGATAGTGACGCTAAGCTCTGTTTCAGGGGTCATTGGCAACAGAGGTCAGGTGAATTACTCAGCTAGCAAAGCTGGCATCATAGGAGCTAGCAAAGCCCTTGCAGTCGAGCTTGCCAGCAGGGGCATAACAGTAAATTGCGTGGCACCCGGACTTATAAAGACAGATATGAGCGAAGAAATTTTAAATAGCGACTTTTTAGATGAGGTGCTAAAGGCCATACCTGCAAAAAGAGCTGGCGAGGCAGATGAGGTGGCAGGACTTGTTAAATTTCTACTAAGTGGCGAGGCTAGCTACATCACAAGGCAGGTCATCGGCGTAAATGGAGGACTTTGCTAATGCGTGTATTTGTCACAGGTATCGGTGCAGTCAGTGCTTTTGGCAACAGCTGGGAGGAGATGAAGGCTAAATTTCTTGCTGGCAAAAACGCCGTGAGATATATGAGCGAGTGGGAGGGCTATAAAGAGCTAAACACGCGCCTAGCAGCACCTATCATAGACTACAAACACCCACAGGAGTGGGACAGAAAACAGCTAAGAAGCCTTGGCAAGGTCTCAACTTATAGCGTACACGCGGCTGGACTTGCTTTAAAAGACGCTGGCTTGCTAAATGGCGAAGGCTTGCAGGCTGCAAATTTAGACCCAAGCGTGCAAGATGGCAGGATGGGCGTGGCTAGTGGCTCAAGCACTGGTAGTACGGACTCTATCCTTGACATGGCAAAGCTAGTTTTGGACATGGATAGCGGCTTTAACGCAAATACCTATATAAAAATGATGCCTCACACCACAGCGGCAAATATCGCGCTATTTTACTCGCTAAAAGGGCGCATCATCCCTACATCTTCGGCATGTACGAGCGGCTCACACGCCATTGGCTACGCTTATGAGAGTATAAAAAATGGCAGCATAGATATGATGCTAGCTGGCGGGGCTGAGGAGCTTTGTGTGAGTGAGGCATACGTCTTTGACAAACTTTACGCTACAAGTGTGAAAAACAGCATGCCAAATTTGACACCAACGCCGTTTGAAAAAGATAGAGATGGCTTGGTGCTTGGCGAGGGAGCAGGATTTTTAGTGCTTGAAAGCGAAGAGAGCGCCTTAAAAAGAGGAGCTAAAATTTACGCTGAGGTCGTTGGCTTTGGCTCTACGTGTGACGGCACGCACATCACTAGACCACAAAGTGCTACGATGAAGGCGGCGATGAGCCTAGCACTCCGCGCGGCAAAACTAGAGCCAAAAAGCATAGGCTACGTAAATGCCCACGCTACCGCGACAAAACATGGCGATATAGCTGAAAGTATCGCTACAAACGAGCTTTTTGGAGAGGGCATCGCCATTAGCTCGCTTAAAAGCTATCTAGGTCACACGCTTGGCGCTTGTGGCGGGCTGGAAGCGATAGCAACTATCATGATGATGAGAGAAGAGCTATTTTTCCCAACTATAAATTTAAACGTAACTGATCCTGAGTGTGCAAAGCTAAACTACTTAAAGGAGCCAACGCCGATAAAGACGGACTTTGTGATGAGCAATAACTTTGCATTTGGCGGTGTAAATACATCTTTGATATTTAAAAGAGTAGATAACAAATTTTAAAAAGGATAGAAAATGAAAAGATTAGTTTCATTAGTTGCCGTTTTGGCATTTGCCTCAAGCCTTAGTGCTAGAGATGACGTGAAGTACCACTCACTAGACTTCTTAAATGGCCCAAAGGCTAAAGAATTTTTGCTACCAAACGTTAGCATCAGCTTTGGCACAGGATACACTGGCAAGGTGATCGTAAGAGATCTAACGTCAAACAAAAAGACAAATGGCTTTAACAAAAGCGACGAAGAGGCTTGCCAGATCGCACTTCTCTCTGCTCTAAAGTCATTTCAAGAAAGAGCGGTGAAAGAGGGCGGCACGAAGGTTGTAAATTTGACTGGATATTACAAAAAACAGCCATTTAACTCTAAAACTCAGTTTCAGTGCGGCAGCGGTTCTTTGATGTCTGGCGTCACACTAAGAGGCGACATCGCGAAATAATGAAATTTCAAGTTGATTTTTATGACGCTATAGCTTATGGCGAGATCAGCGAGGATCTGGCTAGATACAAAAAAGAATTTGATCTAGCAAAGATCCCGCCGATGCAAAGAAGAAGGCTAAGTAGTGCCGCAAAGTGCGCTTTTAGCCTGCTTAGTAGTTTTGAGAGCATCGACATGCCAGTCATTTTTAGCTCTTATGAGGGCGAGATAAATCGCTGTTTTGAGCTAGAAACTGCGCTTGCAAAGGCTGAGCCAGTATCGCCAACGTCGTTTTCGCTCTCTGTGCATAACGCTATCTCGTCGCTTCTTAGCATTGAAGCTAAAAATCACAATGAAATTCTAGCCATCTCATCATTTAGCCCAGTCGAAGATGCGCTGCAAGCCGCGTTTTTAAGGCTAAATGACGGATATGAAAAGGTGCTCATCCTTGCCTATCATGAGTCGATATCGCAGAGCTATTTTGATGAGAAAAAGCCATCATTTATGCTAGCGCTTGTCGTCTCAAAGGCAAAAGATAAGAGTGTTTTAACTCTAAAAAGAGTGGAAAAAGAAGAAGAAATTTCAGAAAATTTACTGCAAAGCTTCATCGTAAATTTTGACCCAAATTTGGCAAAAACGTGGCAAAGTAGCAGTCATTTCGCGTCTTGGAATTTTAGCTATGAGCCTTAAAATCGTAAGAGCTGGATTTTTATTTTCTTTTTTTGCGGTTATTTGCATAAGTGGTGACCTTTTGCTCGTGCCAGTCGTGCTTTTGGGGCTAAATAAATTTAAATTTATGCAAAATTTATGCCGAGATCTTGTTAGAGTTTCTTGGGGATTTTTTATAAAAGTTACTAAAATTTGTGGGTATCTGGACTATAAATTTGAGCTTACAAAGCTAAATGGCGGCTCAAATTTAGTCATTGCAAACCACCCTTCGCTACTTGATGTGGTCTTTTTGGTCTCAAAATTTAAAAGGATAAACTGCATCGTAAAGGGCGAGCTTGGCAAAAATATATTTTTATTTGCGGCTATTAGGGCGTGCAACTACATACCAAACACAAATAACGAGGAATTTTTACAAAAAAGCGTAAATGTTTTAAAAAGCGGCGAAAATTTGCTCATTTTCCCAGAGGGCACACGCACGAAAGAGGAGATCATCTTTCATAAAGCGGCTGCGTATATGGGCATAAAAGGCGCGTCTAACGTGGTTTGTGTCGGTATAAATATGGCTCCAAGAAGCCTTAGAAAAAATGAGCCATGGTACAAAACGCCAGATGAAAAGATAAAGTACGTCTTTAAAGAGCTAAAGAAATTTGAAGTTAGTGAGTTTTTAAAAGATAGGCCAAGCCCCGTAAGGGCGAGGGCGCTACACGAAGAGATAAGTAAAATTTATAAGGAGGAATTTAGTGAAAGAACTAGTTAATGAGATAAAAGAGCTGATCATCACAAGCTTAAATTTAGAGGATATGAAGCCAAGTGATATCGACGAGAACGCACCGCTTTTTAGCGAGGGGCTCGGGCTTGACAGCGTCGATGCACTAGAGCTTGGGCTAGCTGTGCAGAAAAAATATGGCCTCGTGCTTGACTCAAAGACAGCAAATTTAAAAGAGATATTCTTTAGTGTATCTTCTCTTGCAAAATACATTTACGAAAATAGGAAATAACAATGAGCGAAGTAGAAATTTTTGAAATTTTAAAGAAGGCTTTGATCGAGCTTTTTGAGATAGACGAGAGCAAGATAAAGCCTGAAACTAGGATATATGAGGACTTGCAGATAGATAGCATAGATGCTATTGATATGATTGATTACATCAAGCGCCAAACTGGCTATAGACTGATGCCAGAGGACTTTAAAAACGTGAAAACACTTGATGATATCGTAAAAGCCGTTGCAAAGAAATTTGAAGCATAAGATAGTAAAAGTAGCGCTAGTTTTAGCAAGTATCGCCTATCCTTTGGTGCTTTTTTTTTGCCAAAAGAGTACAACTCTTATCTTTTGCGCTCTTTGCGCTCTTTGGCTGGCTAGGGCTTATTTTGAAAGCGGTAAAACAAGGCAGGTTTGCTTAGCGGCTGGGCTATTTTTTGCAGTTTGCGCTATTTTTAGAAGTGTAAATTTAGCGCTTTTATACCCAAGTATCGTAAGTCTTGGCTTTTTGGCGGTATTTTTTTACAGCTTAAAAGGCGAGGCAGTCATAACAAAGCTTGCTAGGTTAAAAGAGAAAAACATAGATGAAAAAGTCGTTAGCTACACAAGAGGGCTAACTAAAATTTGGTGCTGCTTTTTCGTTTTTAACGCTGCTTTTGCCTTTATTTTGGCGCAGTTTGAAGATAAAATTTACTGGAGCATTTACTGCTCATTTGTATCTTATATCTTGATGGGAGTTTTGTTTTTTGGCGAAATTTTATATCGTAAAATTTTTATTTTAAAGAGGGAAAATGGATTTTAAAAAGAGCCTAAAGGCATTTAAATTTGTGGACATTAGCAAGGATCTTTACGAGTACGCGGCTACTTTTGGGGCAAATTTAAAAGAGAAAAATTTAAGCGAGATAGAAATTTATCTAAGCCAGAGTTTTGAGTTTTGCGCAGCTTTTTTTGGAGCGCTTGCTATCGGCGTAAAACCTATCTTGCTTGCAAAGCCGATATATAGTGGGGATAAATTTGTCATTAATGATGAAAATTTTGGTGATTTTTTAGACTTTAGCAAGAGCATGGAGCTAAAATTTGATCAAAATTCTACATTTTTTCTCCAGACCTCAGGCTCAAGTGGAGCTAGTAAAAATATCCAAAAAAGCCTTGGCGCGATGATAGATGAGGGACTATTTTTAAAAGATGAGCTGGGATTTGGCGAGGGTGATAAATTTTTTGCTAGCGTCTCGCACCAGCACATGTTTGGCCTTACATTTAAGATCTTTTTGCCGCTCATCTCTGGCGCAAAGGCTGTTAGCAAGGAGCTAAACTACCCAGAAGCGATCTTTGAGCTAGACCTTACAAATTTAACCTTCGTAACAAGCCCAGTCCTGCTTCAAACGCTAGTTTCTAGCCCAAGAGCAGCTGAAATTTCAGGGCTAAAAAACATCATCTGTGCAGGCTCAGCGCTAAAGAGCGAGCTAAGAGCAAAGATAGAAAGCTTAAGTAGCGCTAGGATAATTGAAATTTATGGTAGCACCGAAACTGGCATAGTTGCTAGAAATTTAGGCGATGAACTCTTGCTTTTTAGCAAGGTAAAGGCGGGTCTTAGCGAGGACGAGGCGTTAAATGTGAGCTCGCCTTGGTGCGAGTTTTTCCAAACTAGCGACTGGGCGCAGATAGATGGTAGCAGGCTCACGCTAAAAGGCAGGATCGATAGGATCGTTAAGCTAAACGACAAAAGAGTCAATCTAATAAGTATCGAAAATAAGATGTTTGAAAGTGGCCTTTTAAAAGACTGCTACTGCGACACGCATCCTAAATTTAAGCGTCTAGCTGCGCTTTTGGAGCTTAGCCAAGATGGTGTGAAGCTCTTTAGAGATAGTGGCAAAAAGGGCGTCGTAGCAAGGCTAAATGAGCTTTTAAGGCCTGAGTTTAAAAATAGTGTTAGATATTTTAAGATCGTTAGCTCGCTTTGTAAAAACGCTCAGGGCAAGTTTTTGAAGGCAAATTTTAAAGCTCTTTTAGAAAAAAACGAGGAGCTTTCTTGGGAGAAAAGTAGCGAAGAGGGCGTTTATAAATTTAGGACAAAGCTAAGTCCTGCGCTTGGCATTTTTATGGAGCATTTTCCAAATTTACCGCTTTTGCCTGGCTTTGTGCAGCTTGATTTTGTATTTAAATTTGCAAGAGAGCTTGGCGCAGAAATAGGCGATCAATGCGTGGTGGAGAATTTGAAATTTTTAAAATTTGTAAGGCCAAATGACGAGCTTTGTATAGAAATTTCGCAAAGAGATGAGAAGATTTACTTTGAGATATTTTGTAACGGCGCTAGAAGTGCTATTGGCAGGATAAAGCTGGGCTTATGAAGACGCTTTTTCTCATACCATTTTACAACCATCCAGAAAAGATCAAAGCCCTTTGCGAGGCGCTTGCGAGATATGATCTACACATTTTAATAGTCGATGATGGCTCAAACGAGGCTTCAAAAAAAGCTTTGCAAAGTTTGAGCGAATTTGGTGTAGAAATTTTAACAAGAGCCCAAAACGGCGGCAAAGGAGCTGCGCTAAAAGATGGCTTTAGACACGCTTTGCAAAATGGCTACACGCATGCATTTCAGATCGACGCTGACTTTCAGCACGACATAAGCTTGGTAGCGGAGTTTTTAGAGCTTAGCAAAAGATATCCAAATGATCTAATAATGGCTGATCCAATTTACGGCGAAGACGCGCCAAAGTCGAGGTTTTATGGCAGAAAGATCACAAATTTTTGGGTCAAGATCAACACTTTAAATTTTGACATCAAAGACGCGATGTGTGGCTTTAGAATTTATCCTCTAAAAGAGCTTGAGAGTGCGACCCTCCAAAGTAGCTCAAATAGGATGGAATTTGACATGGAGATCTTGGTAAATGCCATAAGATCTGGCGTAGAGATCAAGTGGATAGCGCTAAAAGTGAACTACGAAGCTGGCGGCGTTTCGCACTTTAAAATGCTAAAAGATAACGCGCTAATAAGCCTCATGCACGCAAGATATTTTTTTACTTTAGTGCCATTTTTGCTTGGCAAAGTCTTTAAAGGACAAAAATACGCATGGTGGCAAAAGGGCGAGAGATCAAACGAATTTTTCCTGCGAGTTAGCCTATTTTTAACTAGAAATTTGCCTATATTTCTCATAAAACCTATCGTTATCATCGTCGTTTGTTTTTACTATCTCTTTTCAAAAGTTGAGAGAGAAAATATAAGAGAATTTCTTTTAAATGTAGAGAAATTTAGCGGTAAAAAGCCGGCAACTGGCGTTTTTAGCAACTTTTATGACTTTGGCATAGCAATATGTGATAAATTTCGCATCTGGCAAAATGGCGTGCTTGAAAGCGAGCTAGAGCTTAGTAAATTTAACAGCATCAAAGATGAGTTTGAAGCTTCAAAGCGTGGTAGGATCGTGCTTACAAGCCATCTTGGAAATGTAGAAATTTGCAAGGCACTCTCGCTTAGATCGCCAAATTTTCGCATGATCATCTTGGTTTATAGCAAGGGTAGTGAGAATTTTTATAAAATTTTAGAGCAGATCAGCAAGGGTCAGATCAAACTAATAAGCGTTGAAAAGCTTGACGCGGCCGCGATGATGCAGCTAAAAGAGGCGGTTGAAGATGGCGTAAATATCGGCATAATGGGCGATAGGACGCCGCTTAATGGAGATAAATTTATAAGGCTTAGCTTTCTTGGTAAGGAGGCTAAATTTAACTACGGCCCATACTTGCTAGCTGGTATTTTGGGAGTAAAGATGAGCGCGCTTTGGTGCATAAAAAAGGGCGATAAATTTGACATCGAGCTAAGTGATATCGCTGATGAGATAAAGCTTAGCAGAGACCGCAAGACAAGCGTCCTGCCATACGTGCAAAGCTATGTAAGGCAGCTTGAAGCAAGAGCGTGCAAGAACCCGTCGCAGTGGTTTAACTTTTTTGATTTTTGGAGATGAGAGTGAAAATTTCACACGTTAGCACATTTAAAGTGGCGTTTTTTGACGTTGATAGCATGGAGGTGATGTGGCATGGCAACTACGTCAAGTACCTAGAAATGGCGCGTTGCGAGCTACTTGACAAGCTAGGATACAACTACATCGCTATGAAAAAAGATGGTTACGCCTTTCCTATCGTAAAGCTTGACGTAAAATACGTGCGTCCAGCCTTTTTTAACGACGTCATAAAGGTCACGACGACGCTTAGCGAGTGCGAAACGTTTTTGAAATTTCACTACCTTATAGAAAATGAAAAGGGTGAAAAAATAAGCGAGGCAAATACAGCCCAAGCTGTCATCGAGATGAAGAATTTACAAACTTGCTTTGAGATGCCAGAAGCCCTAAAAAAGGCGCTTAAAGCCTACAATGAAAAGGAGAAAAGATGAGAAAAATAGCTCTTTTTTTAGCCATTTTTATATCTTGCTTTGGCTATGAGCTAGGTGAGCTTAAAAATATAGTAAAAACAGATGGGGTAAGCGGAAATTTCACGCAGACAAAGAG
>CAUUZE010000078.1:0-9135 GCA_963549665.1 Campylobacter concisus
CTCTTTGTAGTTCCCGCTGTCTAGTCCGCCAAGTGCGTAAATTTCTTTATCAAAGCTTTTTAGCTCACTTATAAAATTTACCCCTTTTGGCTCTAAGCCCGCCTTGCAAGAGGTGGCAAATATATGAGAAGCAACGAGCACGTCAGCGATAGAGGCTGAAATTTTAGCCTGCTCTAGGTCGTGAGCTGGGGCGTAAATTTTAGCTGTTTTTCTAAATTCATCCAAAAAAACGCCGTGATTTTTAAAAAATTCAAGCTGCGCCGAAGTGAGCCAAAAGTCGCTCTTTAGCTTGCAAGCTACGTCAAAAAATTGATTAATGATAAATTTCTTGCGGTAGTTTTCACAAATTTGAGCCACAACCCTAGCAAGGTCGTAAAATTGAGCCTCACTTAGCCCTTTTGCACGAAGCAAAATTTCATCCACGCCAGCCTTGCAAAGTAGCTGTATCCTCTTTAAAAAATCATCGCCCTCATAGCTTTCAAAATCAGCCACGCAGAGAATTTTAAACATAGACATACTCGCTCATCAAGGGCTCTAAGCCGTTTGCTTTTATCATAGCTTTTATCTCATCCACGCTTCTGCTATCACTTATCTCAAACTGCTCGTCGCCCTTTTTCTCTTCGCCGTGAGCGCCGATACTCACTTTTACGCCAGCGCTTATCTTGTTTGCGGCGATCTTTACGGCGTTGTCGCGAAATTTCGCCTTTTCTCTGGTTGAGATCGTTATGCTAGCTGTTGGCATGAAAATTCTATAAGCGCAGATCACTTGCAAAAGCTCGCGCTCGCCCACGTCGCGTGGATTGATGCGGTCGTTGTTGATGATAGGGCGAAGTCTTGGGCATGAAAATGCGATCTCAGCGTGCGGATACTTTTTTTGAACTAAGCTTGCGTGAAGTGCGGTCGCAAAGGCGTCAAGCCTAAAGTCATCTATGCCAAGAAGTGCCGCAAAGCCAACCCCTCTCATGCCACCAAGAAGCGCTCGCTCTTGCGCGTTTATGCGGTATGGGAAAATTCTTTTATTGCCGCCAAGGTGGATTTTTTCGTATTTTGTGGGATTGTAGGTCTCTTGAAAGACGGTCACGTAGTCTGCGCCACTTTTATGAAGCATGGCGTAGTCTTCAGAGTTTAGTGGGTAAATTTCAACCCCAACGACTTTAAAAAATTTCTTTGCCAAAGCGCAGGCATTTGCGATGTAAGCGACACTTGAGTTGGTCTCGCTCTCGCCAGTTAGGATCAAAATTTCTTCTAAGCCGCTCTTTGAAATTTCTCTTAACTCCCTTGTGATCTCCTCGTCGCTTAGCTTTGCCCTTTTTATATTATTTTTAGCGTTAAAACCGCAATAAACGCAGAGATTATCGCAGTAGTTTGCTATGTAAAGTGGGGTAAAAAGCGTTATGTTTGAGCCAAAATTTGCCCTTGTCTTTGCTTGGGCAAGCTGGGCGATTGGCTCTAAAAATGGCGCTGCAACAGGCGAGAGTAGGGCTTTTAAATTTTCAAGCGAGCAGTGCTTTGCATCAAGAGCTGCTTTTACGTCAGCCTCGGTGTAAATTTCTGGCTTATAGTTCGCGCGCTCTTTTAAAATTTCATCCATAATGTCGCTGCCAACATCCTGCATGTGAGGTAGCAGCTGCATGTGGTCGGTTCTAGTAAATTTCATCAGTCTAAAAATCCAGTGAGCGGTGATGAGGCATTTGCACTCTTGCTCTTTGCACCAAGGCCTGCTAGATAGGCGTTACGACCAGCAATGATGGCCTCTTTGAAGGCTCTTGCCATGAGTGGGATATTTTTAGATGAGGCGATGGCCGTGTTTGCCATGATAGCAGCTGCTCCCATCTCCATCGCTTCGCACGCTTGTGAAGGCCTGCCGATGCCAGCATCAACTATGATCTGCGTATCAAGCTCGTTTATCAAAATCTCAATGATATCTTTAAAAACTAGCCCCTGATTTGAGCCTATGGGTGCAGCTAAAGGCATGATACAACTTGCTCCCGCACTTAGCATCGCTCTTGCGGCGTTTAGATCTGGAAACATATATGGCATCGGCACAAAGCCGTCATTTGCCAAGGCTTCGCAGGCTTTTATCGTCTCAGCGTTGTCTGGAAAGAGAAATTTAGAGTCGGTAATGATCTCTATCTTAACAAGCTCGCCACATCCAAGCTCACGTGCGAGCTGGGCGATACGAACGGCCTCTTTGGCGTTTCTGGCGCCACTGGTGTTTGGCAAGAGCGTCACGCCTTTTGGGATAAAGTCAAGTATATTGCGCTCTTTGCTCTCGTTTATGCGCCTAAGAGCAAGGGTTAAAATTTGCGCGCCAGCCTCGTTTATGGCTGAGTCGATGAGCTCGTGCGAGTACTTGCCAGAGCCAAGGATAAAGCGGCTTTGAAACTCCTTGCCGCCAAGGATCAAACTATCACTTTGCACCTACGCCTCCAAGCCCATAAGTAGTCTAATGGCCAAATTTGCCTCGTGGTTTGCGCAGACTGCGACGCGTGGCGCCATGAGCCCTTGACCGATCTTCGCCTCATTTGTGAGGTCGCCGCAAAGATAGACATTTTTGGCAAATTTTATGGTTTTTATGAGATTTGAGCTAAAGTAACCTGCCATGCCAGAGGCGCCAATGATCTTTTTATCTTTTAGGCTGGCACCAGCTTCGTTTAGTATCATCGCCTTACCAGCGACGTTGTCAAAGGCTTCGCATAAAATTTCACACTCGCCAAAGACGCTAGCCACATTTTTTTCATCTAAAAATATATCGTGAGTTTCGACCTCGACAAAGGGATTGACGTCATTTATCAGCTCTTTAAGCGCCTGCGTCTTTTGCATGCCGATGTGGCGGACGAAATACTGCTGGCGGTTTAGGTTGCTTGGCTCAACGACGTCAAAGTCGGCAAGCACTAGCTTTTTTACGCCAACTCTAGCAAGGCTTAGCGCGATGTTTGAGCCAAGGCCGCCAAGTCCAGCCACGCCGATCACCGCTTTACTTAGGGCTAAATTTAGCTCAGGGCTGTTTCGTGAGGCGATCATAGCGCGTAAAACTTCACGCTCAGGCATCACGCCACGCCTTATAAATACGACGTTTGAGCCATCTTTTAGTTCGCTGTCTTCTTTTATAGCAAAACCATCAACGATAAAAATGTCTGGCTTTGTCGCGTTAAATTTCTCTAAAAATTTATAAATTTCACTCTCTTTATCGCCAAGCGCAAGCTCTTTTAGCTCGCTAAGGCTTTTTACTGGCACCTTAAATTTTGTGCCATTTAAAACTATCTCTATCATTTTCTCCTCATCCACCGCCAACTAAAGTGACGATCTCATAAGCTTTGCCCTCGCTCATGAAGCGATCACGCCAAAGCTTTTTTGGCAAAATTTCTCCGTCTCGCTCAAGGGCTATAAATTTAAGCTCATAGCCATTTTGAGCTAAAAAATCATAAACATTTATATCGTTTTCAAGCTCGAAAATTTTGCCATTTACGCTAAATTTGATCATTAAATTTTGTAGCTTTTTACAAAATTTGCGATCCTCTCGATCGCTTTTTTTATGCTCTCGATGTCTGTCGCAAAAGAAATTCTAAAATATCCCTCCATACCAAAGCCCACACCTGGCACGGTTGCTACGTTCGCCTCTTCAAGCATCTTTTTGCAAAATCTAAGCGAGTCACTATCTACCTCTTTGCATTTTACAAATAGATAAAACGCGCCATCAGGCTTAACTACGCTTAGCCCAGGGATAGCATTTATCATCTCAACTGCCACGTCGCGTCTTTTTTCATACTCTTTTCTCATATTTTCGATATCGTCGTCAGTTTCGCCAAGAAGCGACGGGATAGCGCCTATTTGCACGATCGAGCTAATGTTGCTTGTGCTTTGGCTTTGAAGCTTTTTGATACCAGCAATTAGCCAGTCCATCGAGCTTGCTATATAGCCAAATCTCCAGCCAGGCATCGCGCCACACTTGCTTAGTCCGTTTATCGTGACCGTTCTTTTAAAAAGATCATCGCTTACGGAGGCTACGGCGTGAAATTCTTTGCCGTAGATCACTTTTTCATAAATTTCATCGCTTGTGATGATGATATCAGTGCCCTTTAAAACCTCGCCAAATGCCGCGATCTCCTCTTTCGTATATACAGCTCCAGTTGGGTTTGTTGGGTGATTTAGTGAAAAGACTTTGGTTTTTGGTGTGATCGCTTTTTTTAGCTGCTCGGCTGTGATCTTGAAATTTGTGCTCTCGTCCGCCTCGATAAAGACAGGTACGCCGCCACAAAATTTAACGATCTCAGGGTAGCTCACCCAGTATGGAGATGGGATAATGACTTCATCGCCTGGGTTGATAAGTGCTTGAAATACATTAAAAAGTGAGTGTTTTGCGCCGATATTTGTGACGATTTGATTTGCTTTGTAGTCAAGTCCGTTATCTCTTTTTAGCTTTGCTCTAATGGCCTCTATCACCTCAGGCAAACCTGGCACTGGCGTGTATTTGCCGCTTTTGCTATCGTTATCAAGTGCGTTTTTTACAGCATCTCTTATCTTTTTTGGAGTAATAAAGTCAGGCTCACCAGCTGAAAGCGAGATCACGTCGATGCCAGCAGCCTTCATCTCTTTGGCCTTTGTGCTGATCGCGATTGTGATTGATTCGCTCAATGTTTGCATTCTGTTTGCTAGTTGCATTTTCGTCCTTTTTAGTTGATTGTCTTTAAGTAGCTATTATCATTTAAAAATAGATAAAGTTCGCCCAAAATTTGCTTCTTTTGTGTTTCGTTTATCAGAGTTGATTTCTCTAAGCGCTCATTTAGAGTGTCTTGGATCTCGTAGATATCGTAGTCCATGTCCTCCATGATATCAAGGATCGACTGGCTCTCTAGTAAATTTGTGATCTTGTAGCCATCGCTTGTTATCTCCACGGTAGCCTCTGTTGGATGAGTAAAGAGGTTGTGTTTCATACCTATCACCTCTTGGTATGCGCCAACTAGGAAAAATCCCAAGAAATAATCCTCCTTCTCCACATCCACGTCGTGTAAAAGTAGCGGATTTTTCTCGTCATCATAGCTGATCTCGCCGTCACTATCACAAGTGATATCCCAGATCGAAGCTGGCAGAGTAGGGCGCTCATCGAGCCTGTCAAGTGGCATGATAGGGAAATTTTGCTTTAGCCCCCAAAAGTCTGGCAAGCTTTGAAAGATCGAGAAATTTAGCAAATATCTCTCTTGAACCTCTTTTTGAATTTTAGTTAGATCGCTTGAGTTGCTCTTGTTGCCAAGCATCACGACAGCCTTTTTGCTAATGAGCCTTAAAAGTACCTCTGCGTTTGACCTATCTTGCAGATCGACATAGCCTAGATCAAAGAGTGTGAGGATGCTCTCAGTGTGGTGGATGGCGTCGTGCAGGTACTCTAGGGCGTTTGAGGGCTTGATTGACTTGTAAAGATCAACTAGCTCGGTTATCAAATTTGGATTGTTTTTCTTTAAATTTAGCTTCTCTTCGGTGTATTCTTGAGAAAATAGCTCAAGCACAGGAGCGACTAAAAGTGCGTGAGAAGCGGCGATGTAGCGACCTGACTCAATGAAAATATCTGGCTCGATCTCCTTTTTTTGCTCACTTATGGTTTTAAGCATATAAACAACGTCGTTTGCATATTCGTTTAGCGTATAGTTTCTGCTGCTCTCTTCTTTAAACTGCGAGTATTCAATCGCAAGGCCACCACCTAAATTTATAGCTTTTAAATTTGTTGCGCCCATTTTTCTAAGCTCAGCGTAGATGTTGCCAGCCTCGATGAGTGCTTTTTTGAGCGGATGGATCTCGCTTATTTGAGAGCCGATGTGAAAGTGTATCATCGTGAAGTTTTCAAGTAAATTTGCCTTTTTTAGCATCTTTACAGCTTCTATTAGCTCGGTTGATGTTAGGCCAAATTTAGAGTGTATGCCGCCACTTTTTGCCCAGAGCCCCGATCCAGTCGAGTGTAGTCTCACTCTAAGTCCGATCTTTGGTTTTGGTTTAAAGCGCTCTTTTGCGATGGCAATTATCGCTTCAAGCTCGTTTAAGCCCTCGATCGTTAGCGTGATGTTATGCCCCATTTCAGCGGCGATAAAGCCTATGTTTATCATCTCTTTATCTTTAAAGCCATTTACCGTTATGGGCGCTTTGTCGTTGTTATAAGCCATAGTTAAAAGTAGCTCAGCCTTGCTACCAGCCTCAAGGCCGTAGTTGTAGGGCTTGCCAAGGCGAACTAGGTTTTTTACAAAGCCTGGATATTGATTGACCTTGAGCGGAAAAACGGCGTTAAAGCTGCCTTTGTAGGCAAATTCTTTCTTTGCCTTTGCAAAGCTTGCGTGGATCTGCTCGATCTGCTTTTGTATAAGGTGCGGAAAGCGAAGCAGCAGCGGCCCTCTGTAGCCATCGTCTCTGATCTCTTTTACGATATCGATGATCGCTGGCTTGCTAGCTTCGTTTATGCAGACTTTGCCATCTTCTATCACAAAATTTGAATTGCCCCAAATGCTAAGTCCAAAATCATTCATCCCAGCTCCTTTTCAAGCTCATCTAAATTTATCGTTTTTTCATCTTTGGTCTCTAAATTTTTATACCAAATTTTATTCTCTTTCATCTCATTTTCGCCCACGCAAAGGAAAATTTTTACATTTTTATTGTCGGCATTTTGCAGATGTTTTTGAAGTTTTTTAGCTTCATAAGAAATTTCAACCTGATATTTTTTGCGAAGTTTTGAGCCAAGATTATAGATAAAATCAACATTCGCCGCATCAAGCGCGCAAAGATAAACTCCGTCTCGCTCATCTCCAGCTTCACCTAAAATTTCCATTATCCTCTCAACGCCCATCGCAAATCCAACGCCATAACTTGCTCTACCGCCAAGATATTCAACCAGCCTATCGTATCTGCCGCCGCCTGCTACTGCACTTTGTGAGCCGATCTCGTTGCTGATAAACTCAAACGCCGTCTTGCAGTAGTAGTCCAGCCCACGAACGAGTTTTGTGTCTATCTCAAATTTAACGCCATTTGCCGTTAAAATTTCTTGCAGCTTTGCAAAATCAGCCCGCGCCTCATCGCTTAGGCTATCAGTGATAACTGGAGCGTTTTTATAAATTTCTTGGCAGCTTTCTATCTTGCAGTCAAGCACGCGGATAGGATTTAAAAGCTTGCGCCTTTTGCAGTCTTCGCAAATTTTTTCACTGTTTTCATCTAAAAATTTGACAAGTTTTGCTTTGTAAGATTTCATCGAGCTCTCATCGCCAAGAGAGTTTATCTTTAGGGTTGTTTTTATATTTAGTCTGTTAAAAATTTCGCTCACCATTAAGATAATGCTCGCATCCTCATAGACGCTGCCCTCGCCAAAGCACTCACAGCCAAACTGGTGAAATTCTCTCAAACGGCCTTTTTGTGGGCGCTCGTAGCGAAACATCGAGCCGTGATAAAAGCAGCGTTTTGTCACATTTGCCCTGTCAAGTTTTGCCTCGATAAAGGCTCTAACCACGCCAGCTGTGCCCTCAGGACGCAAGCAAACGTCGTTGCCGCCTTTGTCTTCAAACTGATACATCTCTTTGCCCACGATGTCACTGCTCTCGCCGACACTTCTTTTAAAAAGCGCCGTCTCCTCGAGGTGCGGGGTCAAAATTTGCTCATATCCGTAGTTTTTTGCGACTTCCTCGCAGGTTTTGATTATCTGTGCGTAAAGTTTTGCGCGAGCTGGAAGCATATCTTTCATGCCACGAAGTGCCGTTATCATCGCATTATCCTTTTTGTTTTTTTGTGATTTTACTTAAAATTTATAAAATTTTCTATCTCTTTTGAAATTAGCTTTATGCTTTTAGACGCGTCTATAAAAAGCGTTTCAAAGCCATTTTTGATGAGAATTTGCTTCATCAGGCTTTGCACTTTTAAAAGATACTCTAGCCCACGAGCCTCGATCTTATCGCTTGTGCCTCTTGCTTTTAAGCGCGAGCTTATAAGCTCACGGCTTGCTTCAAAAAAGATGATCTTATCTGCAAATTTATCATTTAGTGCAAATCTATTAAGCTCTAAAAGCACGTTTTCATCTAAGCTTTCATCATTTGCCAAAGCGTAGGCGATGCCAGAGATAAAGCCTCTGTCACTTAAAATGAGCTTACTTAAATTTGGAGCAACCAGCTTTTCAAAATGCTCAGCCCTGTCAGCTAAAAAGAGTAAAATTTCAGCCCTTTTGCCTATTTTTATGCTTGAACTTAGTAAAATTTCTCGTAAATTTTCACCAAGCTTTGTGCCACCTGGCTCTTTTGTGACGATGGCATCACTAAATTTAGAAGCTAAAATTTCTATCTGCGTGCTCTTACCAACGCCGTCAATGCCTTCAAACAAAACATACATTTTACGCCTTTAAATTTTTTAGAATTTTTGCTGGCACTAGGTTGCTCACGTCGCCGTCATGGCGCAAGACTGAGCGGACGATCGAGCTTGAGATGAAGGCGTTGTTTAAGCTTGGCATAAGATAAACCGTCTCAAATTCATCCCAAAGTGCAGCGTTTGCGTAGCCGATTTGTAGCTCATACTCGAAGTCACTAACCGCGCGAAGCCCCCTGATGACGGTGTTTATGCTGTGCGATTTAGCAAAATCAACAAGCAAGTTATCAAAACCAAGAACGCTTACATTTTTTAGCTCGCAAACTGCCTCTTTTGCCATCTCTATGCGCTTTTCATGTGCAAACATCGGCTGTTTACTATCACTTTTGGCAACTGCGACGATTACCTTGTCAAAAATTTTTGTAGCCCTTATAATGACGTCTAAATGGCCGTTTGTAATGGGGTCAAAGGTCCCTGGATAGATGCAAGATTTTTTCAAATTTGCCACCTTTTGTAAAGATTATTTTGGATTTTTAAGGCATCAAGCCACTTGCCGATGATGAAATTTTCCATATCAAGAAGGCTCTTTATGCCTGCGTAGTAGCCTAAAACTGGGGGTGCGATGATGGCTCCAAGAGATGAGAGCAGCTGCATCTGAGAGAGTGCGATCGCAGAAAATGGCATCTCTCTAACGCCCAAAACTAGGGTTTGCCTCTCTTTTAACGCGACACTTGCAGCTCTTGTGATGAGCGTGTCGCTTATGCCGTTTGCAACTTTTGCTAGCGTGTTGGTAGAGCAGGGCGCTATGATCAT